>CAJUSQ010000192.1 GCA_910588885.1 uncultured Lachnospiraceae bacterium | reverse complement strand
GAATATCATACAGGTTCCGGAAGTTCCCACGGACTGCTGCATCGCCCAAAGCCTGGGCTGCACCGATTTTCACGTAAGCTCTGCCCTGGATATGGACACGGCTTCCGCCATCGCCTTTGCTTCCCGCTATGCCAAGGACGAATTTCAGGAGTACGACGAATACGTCCAGGCTTCCATGGAAGATTTCCTGAATCTGCACAACGGCTTATTTGTGGTGAATATGTCCAATGACTACAACCAGGAAGTGAAGCTGCAGCCCCCTTCCGAAGAGAGCAACAGCCTGTTCTCAGCCGGAAAGATTACTTACATATTCCCGATTCTGTATCCCTTCGGCCTGATTCATTTCATCTGCTCTATTTCGGATGAAGGCTAACGTGTATTTAAAAATTGTTTTCACATGGCAAGGTCTTTGCTATAAAAGAAAAAGGATTCGCAAGCGAATCCTTTTTCTTTTCCCTTTCTGTCACAATCCTAAAAATTCCCGGACGGTCTGCTCCATCTCATCTGTTTCACATACGGTTTTATGTAAAATCTCCGCATCCCGGATCTCCTCAACGGCCTTCGGCACTTTTACCTTAGACCGCTTCTCCAATTCGTCAGCCAGCGCAAAATCCGACTGTTCCTGAAGGCTGCCGTCAATGGCATTCATCACGCTTCTGGTGAATTTGTAGGGGCTTGCCGTCGAAACAATCACCGTTTTCACAGAATCCCCGCTGTCCTTCCGGTATTTTTCATAGACACAGGAAGCCACCGCGGTATGGGGGTCTATGAGATAATCTTCTTTTTCAAAAAGCTCCCGAATCCGGACTGCCGTTTCCTCTTCCCCGGCAAAATTCCCGTAAAAATCCGAAAGCTGAGCCTTCATTTCCGGGCTGATCTGATAATTCCCCTGTTCCGAAAGGGCTGCCATAAGCCGGCGGTTTTTCTCATCATCCTGTCCGGCAATCTGGTAAATCAGCCGTTCCAGGTTGCTGGAAACCAGAATATCCATGGAGGGGGAGGAGGTCAGTATAAATTCCCGGTTTTTATCATAAGTACCCGTCCCGAAGAAATCATACAATACTTTATTTTCATTGGAGGCGCAAATCAGCCTGGCAATGGGGATTCCCATCTGCTTGGCATAATACGCCGCCAGAATATTGCCGAAATTCCCGGTAGGCACTACTACGTTGATGGGCTCTCCCACCGAAATTTCTCCCTGGCCCGCCAACTGCCCATAGGCATATACATAATAGGCCACCTGGGGCACCAAGCGCCCGATATTAATGGAATTGGCCGAGGAAAACCGATATCCTCTGGAAGCCATTTCTTCTGCCAGAGCCTGATTGGAGAACATTTGTTTAACACCGGTCTGGGCCTGGTCAAAATTCCCGTTTATGCCCACCACGAAGGTATTGGCCCCTTTCTGGGTCACCATCTGCTTCTGCTGAATGGGGCTTACGCCGTCTTTGGGATAAAAAACGATAATCTTCGTCCCTTCTACCTCCGCAAAGCCTGCCAGAGCGGCTTTCCCCGTATCCCCGGAGGTGGCCGTCAGAATCACGATTTCCTCTTTCACCTGATTCTTCCGTGCCGCCGTTATCATTAAGTGGGGCAGAATGGACAGGGCCATATCCTTAAAAGCAATGGTAGGCCCGTGAAACAGCTCCAAATACCAGCGGCAGTCCCCGAAAGAACGGCGCGACCGCGGGCATACTCAGAGCAATGGAGGA
>CAJUSQ010000191.1 GCA_910588885.1 uncultured Lachnospiraceae bacterium | reverse complement strand
GCGCCTCAAAAATGTCCCGCCGGAAACAACTCTCCAAAGGGGTTTGGAACGGCAAGTATTCAAAAAGGATGAAAGAATCATGGCAAATGTAAGAGAAAAATTAAAAGAAGATATAATTTTGCTGGATGGAGCCACAGGTACAAATCTCCAGAAAGCAGGGATGCCCTCAGGCTGTTGCCCGGAGCTGTGGATTCTGGAACATCCAAGGGTGCTTTTAGATCTGCAGCAGGCATATGTAAAAGCCGGAAGCGAGATTCTCTACGCTCCGACCTTTTCCGGGAATGCCATAAAGCTTAGGGAATACGGCCTGGCAGACCGGCAAAAAGAGCTGAATCAGAAGCTGGTGTCCTTGACCCGGCAGGCGGCCGGGGCGGATTGCTTCGTGGCCGGGAACCTGACAATGACCGGACAGGCCCTGGCGCCGGTGGGAACCCTGGACTTTGAAGAACTGGTGGGTTGTTATCGGGAACAGGCCGAAGCCATTGCAGAGGCCGGGGTGGATTTGTTCGTGATTGAAACCATGATGAGTATCCAGGAGTGCCGGGCCGCGGTGCTGGCGGTGAAGGAAACCACGGATTTGCCGGTATTCGTAACGATTACCCTGGAACCAGGCGGATGCACGCTCTATGGCACGGACCCGGTAACGGCTCTGATTACAATGGAAGCCTTGGGCGTGGACGCCTTCGGCATCAATTGTTCCTGCGGCCCGGATACGCTGCTTCCGATCATGCAGGATCTGGCGGAATATACCCGGATTCCCCTGATTGCTAAGCCCAATGCGGGCCTTCCCCGGCTGGAAGACGGGAAAACCCTGTTTGATATGCCAAAAGAAGCCTTTGCACGGCATATGAAAGAGCTGGCAGAAGCAGGTGTCTCCTTTGTGGGGGGCTGCTGCGGAACGGATGCTTCTTATATCCAGGCGCTGAAGGAGGAACTTTGTTCTGGGAAACGTATGTTCGCTTCCGGGCTTGATAAAAGGGCTTCGGCGGAAGCAAAGCGGCCCGCCGGGACGGAAAGGGGGACGTCGGTTGCGGAAGAAGCCCTGTCGGCTGCGGAATATGCCCCGTCAGAATTCCATGCCCCTGCAAAGGCGGCAGACGCTTCGAAGAATCCTGGCCCCAAAAGGCGAATTCTCACCGGGGAACGGGGAAGGCTGGAATTTACACTGGACGGCCCGTTCCATATCGTAGGGGAGCGGATCAATCCCACCGGAAAAAAGAAGCTTCAGGAGGAGCTTTTGAAGGGGAGCTTAGAGCTTGTGGCGGAAATGGCCCGGGAGCAAGAAAAAAACGGGGCTTCTCTTTTGGACGTGAACGTGGGATTGGGCGGCATTGACGAAAAAGCCATGATGCTCCAGGTAATTTCCCAGGTATGCCAGACCGTTGATCTGCCGCTGTGCATTGATTCCGGCAGCCCTCAGGTGGTAGAAGCGGCTCTGCGCCGTTATCCCGGCCGGGCACTGGTGAATTCCGTGACCTGTGAAAAAGAAAAAATGGAAAAGCTGCTCCCTATTGTGAAAAAATACGGAGCCATGTTTATTTTACTCCCATTAACCGAAGAAGGAATTCCTGCAAACCAGGAAGAACGGTGGCAGAATATCCGGCATGTATTGAAACATGCATATGATTTGGGCTTTGAAAAAGAGGATATTGTGGTGGACGGCCTGGTGGCGGCCGCGGCTGCGGAGCCAAAGGCGGCTCTGGATACCCTGGATACCATTGCCCGGTGCCGTAAAAACGGGCAATGGTATCCAGGGTATCCAGA
>CAJUSQ010000190.1 GCA_910588885.1 uncultured Lachnospiraceae bacterium | reverse complement strand
CGGAAGAACAGTTTTCGGAAGAATCTGCCTCCCCGCGCCGTCGGAAAAAACCTCGTTTCCGCTTTTTTCAGAAATTAAAGCATTTCTTTGGGATGATAAAAACCAAATGGGAAACCCTAAAGGAAACGCCCCGACGCCTTTGCAGGAAGTTCCGGCAGATGCAGGCGAAATTCCGGACATTGAGACAAAAAGTACGTTGGGGGCGTATGGAGCTAAAGCGGAAGGAGAACCGGGAAGCGGCTGCGGCCGTGTTCTGGGAATTGAAATATTTGCTGAAACATGTGTCTCCCCGGAAAGTGAAGGGAGAAATAGCCTTTGGTACCGACGACCCGGCCCTGACCGGGCAGATATTAGGGGCAATCAGCGTTTTGCCCTTCTTTTACCGGTACAGGATTTCGGTAATGCCGGATTTTGCAGCGGAGCAGTATTATCTGGAAGGGGAGCTTATGATCAAGGGGCATGCCAGGATGATCCACGTCCTGGTTTCCGGATTCCGTTTATTAAAGAACCGGAACATCCGCAGCCTGATCCGAAGATATCGCAACTCATAAATTTATAGACAGTTTGTAAAAATATACCGATTTTTCAAAGAATCATAGGAGGTTTCCAATGCAGGACAATCAATTTAGCAGTACGGTACAATCACTTTTCAAAGGAATGGACAGTTTTATCACTACAAAAACCGTGGTGGGGGATGCGGTTCACATCGGCGATACCATTATATTACCGCTGATCGAGGTATCCTTTGGCGTCGGGGCAGGCGCTTTTTCCCAGGAGAAGAAAAACAACGCCGGAGGCGGGATGGGCGGAAAAATCACGCCCAGTGCGGTACTGGTGATTCAGAACGGCACTACGAAGCTGGTAAATGTTAAGAATCAGGACGGGATCACGAAAGTGTTGGATATGGTGCCGGACTTTGTGAATCGTTTCACAAGCAAGGGCAAGGCGGAGCCGGTAAAGGAAGAGCCGGATCCGGCGGCCAAGGAGCAGGCAGCCCAGGAAATGGCGGATATGCTGAATATTACGGTGGAAACAAAGGACGCGGAGTAGATGCATTACGATTGTATCCTGGTAGATGACGAAGCCGAGCTGGCCCAGATGACCTGCGAATATTTTCAAATGTTTGACGTGTCCTGTACCTGGACCGGGTCGGCGGAAGGATGCCTGGCCCTTTTGGAATCGCATACGGCGGACCTGATTCTTCCGGATATTACCCTTCCGGGGGGAAGCGGGTTTTTGCTGTGCAAAAAGCTCCGGGAAACTTCGGATATTCCGATTTTATTTCTGAGTGCGCGGCAGAGTGACGAAGACGTTCTGACCTCATTCGTCATCGGCGGGGATGACTATGTCAAAAAGCCCTGCCCTTTAAGCGTTCTGTTGGCAAAGGTGCGGGTCATGCAGAAGCGCATGGTGTCCCATGCCCCGGAAGAATCCCAGGATGGCCGAACAGCTTCCCGGGAAGAATACCATTGTAACAAAAGAACAGTTGTTCCGGGAGGTCTGGGGCGACGATTTTTACAGTGACGGAACTCTGAATGTTCATATCCGCAGGCTGCGGGAGAAGATCGAAGAGAATCCCGATGAGCCAAAACGGATACGGACCGTCTGGGGAACCGGATATCTACTGGAGACGGAGTGATATGAAACTGCAAAACTGGGTGCTGGCCTATACGCTTTTGCTGTTTTTTATGCTGTTTTTTATGTTGAATATTTTGAAAGAATCCCGGTTTTAAAGCCGGGATATGATTTTTTATTGATTTCATAGCGGAAAATCTTCTTATAAGCCCCCGCAAGTTTTTATAACTTCTTGCAGCTTCGTGCAGAGTATGGAAAGCAGACCTTAAAAGAACTTTCCAAAGAACTGA
>CAJUSQ010000189.1 GCA_910588885.1 uncultured Lachnospiraceae bacterium | reverse complement strand
TTCCGTAGGCTATGACCTTAGTACCGGAGAATCCGTAGATTCGGAATCCTTTATGATTACCAAGGATTATAACTTTGTAAATGTAGATTTTTATTTTGAATATCTGATCACGGACCCGGTAAAGTATTTCTATGCTTCCGAATTTCCGGAGGATATTATCAAAAACCTGGCCCAGAGCTATATCCGCGATACGGTCGGCATCCATTCCGTAGACGATGTGCTGACCACGGGAAAATACGAGATCCAGACCACCGTAAAGACGCTGCTTCAGGAGCGTCTGGATCAAGAGGACATCGGTATTACCGTCACTAATGCCGTTATCCAGGATGCGGAAGTTCCTACGGCGGAAGTTACCCAGGCTTTTAAAAATGTAGAAGACGCCAAGCAGGGAATGGAAACCGCCATCAACAACGCCAATGCCGATGCCAACACCCGGCTTCCCAAAGCCCGGGCAGACGCCGACAAGATTATTAAGGACGCCCAGGCCAGAAAAGAAGCCCTGGTTGCCGAAGCGGAGGGCCAGACCGCCCGTTTCAACTCCCTGTACAACGAATACATCAATTACCCGTTGATTACCAAGCAGCGGATGTTCTATGAAACCATGGAAGCCGTCCTTCCCTTTATGAAGGTCTACATTACAGACGGTTCCACCCAGACCTTGCTGCCCCTGGATAAATTCAGCGAAGCCCTTGCACCGGAGGGAGGTTCTGCCGGAACCAACGCCGGAACTGCAGGCAGCAACGAAGCCAATAGCGGGGACAGCGGCGAAGCCAATGGCGGAAGTACAAACACCAGTTCGGACAATAATGCCGGAAACACCTCTGGCAGTACCGGCAGCTCTGATGACCGCATCAGCGATTCCATAACCGCCGAGCCTCAATCATAACAAGGAGGGACACACCATGAGCAAATCTTTGAAAAAAACCATTCTTGCCGTCATTCTGGTTTTATTGGCGGCGATTGTCTTCCGCTCCGCCACCGTGATCACCCGTCCCGGGGAATACCGGGTCATCCGCCAGTTCGGAAAAATCGTCCGGGTAGATACCACGGAAAGCCATCCCTACGGCCTTGGCTTTAAAATTCCTTTTATCCAAACGGATACCTCTATCAGCCGTAAGCTGATGCTCTATGACCTGGCGGCCAGCGACGTGATGACCTCCGACAAAAAATCCATGATTTCCGACTGTTTCGTCCTGTGGAGAATCGACGATCCGGTCAAATTCATTCAGAAGCTAAGCGGCTCCCAGCAAAATGCCGAATCCCGCATCAGCTCCAATGTATACAATTCCCTGAAAAACGTAATCAGCAGCCTGACTCAGGAAGAAGTAATTTCCGGCAGGGACGGCGACCTTGCCACGCTGCTTACCGAAAAGCTGGGGACCAATTTAAGCACCTACGGCATTAAGGTAGAGAAAATCGAAACGAAAATGCTGGATCTGCCCGATGAAAACAAGGACGCAGTCTACACCCGTATGATTTCCGAACGAAACAACATCGCCGCCTCCTACACGGCCCAGGGCAACCAGAAAGCCCAGGAAATCAAGAACGACACCGACGAGCAGACTACCGTAATCCTGGCCCAGGCCCAAAAAACCGCCGATACCACCGTAGCCGAAGGGGAAGCGGAGTATATGCGGATTTTAAGCGAGGCTTACAATGACGAGTCCAAAGCCGATTTTTACAGCTTTGTCCGGCAGCTGGATGCCGTGAAGGCCACTTTAAAAACCGGGAATAATACGATTGTGCTGGATAAGGATTCCCCCATTGCAAGACTGTTTTATCAAATCGAATAGGGGAAATTGTTTACATATCAAGAATTAAAATCAGAGGGTAGGAATGAGATGCCTTACCCTCTGATTTTTATAACAATTCATCTAAAATTATTCTTCAATCACACCAACTGCATAACCTTGGCTTTGACTTCCTCCATTTCCTCGTTAGATAGCTCTGAAAAGAATATTGGTATTTCATCTAACGAGATTTTTCCATTTTTTAACATGAGAATTGCTTTTTCTTTCAGTTTATCCCTCGCCGCTTCATTCCTCATATCTTCCATAATTTTACACATGGTAGCAACTCCTTTCTCGTCTCGCTTAAAATATCGTGCTTTTTTAGCAAGCGCTT
>CAJUSQ010000188.1 GCA_910588885.1 uncultured Lachnospiraceae bacterium | reverse complement strand
TTCACTTCTTCCAGCATTTTCTTATAATCCGTATAAAATACCGTACTCCACCCTTCTGCATACGATGCATAGGATTCATCCAGATCCGATACTGCAACAAGCTCCCCTGGAATATCATTTTCCGCAATATAAGACGCATGCTTCTTCCCGAAATTCAATCCAATTACAGCAATTCTTGCTTTTCCCATAACATTTCATTCCTCTTTTCTTTATTCTATTTTATATACTTACGTCCAATGAAATCTGCACTTAGTATTATGCTCAAGGCAAGCTTCCTATCCCTTCAGACCCGTGGTGCTGATTCCTTCTACAATGTATTTCTGCAGTGACAGAAATACGAGAATGACCGGAACCAGTGACAGCAATGACATGGCGAACATTGCCCCCCAGTCTGTAACAGAATTAGGATCCGCAAATAATTTCAACGCAACCGATACGGTATACATCTTCGGTTTTTTCAGGTAGAGCATCGGCCCCACAAAATCCGACCATCTCCAATAAAATGAAAATATAGCCGAAGTTACCATGGCGGACTTGCTAAGCGGCAGGATCAGCCGGAAGAAAAGTCCGATCCGTCCGCACCCGTCTATACGCGCCGCATCATCCAACTCTTTCGGTATGCTCTTGATAAACTGGACACACAAAAATATAAAAAACGAATATCCGCCGAAGTAGGGAATGATCAGCGGTAAATAGGTGTTGATCCATCCCAGTTTACTGAACAGCATATACTGCGGAACCATCAATACCTGTACCGGAAGCATCAGCGTCATCATCATACAGGCAAACCAAAAGCCTCTTCCCTTAAAGTTGATCCTTGCAAACCCATAGGCAACAAATACGGAAAAGAACACAGACAATACGGTCGCGCCAATTGTCACGATAAAGGAATTCAGAAAAAACCGCCCAAAGCCGACGCCGCCGAATCCCTTCCAGCCGTTCAGAAAATTTTCAAAGAACCATTTTGCCGGCAGCAGCTTTCCTGCTTCCTGAAAAATGTCGGTTTTCTCCTTAAAAGCGGAAAAGCCCAGCCACAGAACAGGATATATCATAATCAACGCAAGCACCGCGCAAAAAAGGTGATATGCGCAAGAACGGACCTTCTTATTTTTCTTCATTTCCGCTAATCCCCCTTTCTGTTTTCCTCAAACACCCAATACTTTGAAGAAGAAAACAGTATTGCCGTCAGGATTCCGATAAACAGGAGCAGCATCCACGCCATTGCAGACCCTCTGCCCGCCTCGAATTTTTCAAAAGTCGTCTGGTAAAGGTATACGACATAAAACAACGTGCTGTTCAGCGGCCCTCCGTCTGTGATGATATATCCCTGGGTAAATACCATAAATCCAGTGATCATCTGCATAATAAGATTAAACAGGAAGATCGGCGTGATCAATGGTACCGTAATCTTCCAAAATCTCTGAAACGAATTAGCACCATCCATACTTGCCGCTTCATAATATGTATCCGGGATATCTTTCAGTCCTGCCAGGAATATGAGCATCGGCGAACCAAACTGCCAGATAGACATCAGGATCAGTGACCAGATCGCCGTCCGTGAATCTCCCAGAACCGAATATTCCGTATAGACTCCCACAGAATTTAACAGTGCTTCAAATGCCCCATTTTTGCCGAATATGGTTCTCCATACAATCGCGATCGCCACGCTTTCCCCCACAATCGAAGGCAGATAAAATAAGGTCCGGTAGATTCCCTGCCCCCTGTGCCTTTTTGCCAGAAGATTTGCAACGAAAAAGGCGAATACAAGCCGCAGCGGAATGGATACAAACGCATACAGCAATGTCACCTTTACGGACTGCCAGAATTTCCGATCCTGAAACAGCAGATACCGATAGTTTTCCAAGCCGATAAACCGGGGTGCTGACAGGATATCAAAATCTGTAAATGAATAGTAAAGAGACATACATACCGGAAACAGTGTGAATACAAAGAAACAGATCAGCCAGGGCCCTATGAAAAAATAGCCGGCCAGATTATGGTAATCCCTTCTTTTCACTTCGTTCACCTCCTCTTTTCTGCATTCCAGGGGATGCGGGGAATCCTGCCAATGCAGACAGCCTCCCCGCTCTACACCTTGTTTATTTGCTTTCCAGTATTTCAGTTGCTTCCGTTCTGAACCGGCCTGCAGCCTCTGCCGGAGTCAGTTCTTTGTATAACACCTGCTCCTCCAGCTCCTGAAGCAATGTAACCACCTCTCCCGCTCCTTCCGGATCCGGTTTATTGATCGGGCTGGAATGATCCACAGCATAATCCAATAAGTCAAAAATCGACTGGCTTGTCTCGTCCAATTCCGGCTTGAGTGCCTCTCTGATCTCAGAAGAAATCGGAACGCC
>CAJUSQ010000187.1 GCA_910588885.1 uncultured Lachnospiraceae bacterium | reverse complement strand
GGGGTATTTGACCCTCGCGGCAGTCGCCAAATGTCTGCAAGCAGCCACTTGGCTCATTGCTCGCGGGAATAAAGGATCTTGATCATTCAGATCATGGAACCAGCCAAACTTCCGATCCCTGCCGGAGATTTCGCTTTATTCAAACCCCAAAAATCCCCGCTTATACTTCTCATCATCCTCCGGATGAATTTCCCGAATCACCTTACAGGGATTCCCGGCCGCCAGTACGTTGGCGGGAATACTCCGATTCACCACGCTGCCGGCCCCGATTACCGTATTATCCCCAATGGACACTCCGCCCATAATCTTCACGCCGCCGCCGATCCAGACATTGTTCCCGATCCGGATGGGCCAGGCGTATTCAATGCCGGACAGCCGCATTTCCACATGAAAAGGGTGTCCCGCCGCATACAGGCCACAGTCCGGAGCAATCCAGACGTTATCCCCGATTTCAATCTTATTCCCCGCCAGGACGACGAAATTATAATTGGCAAAAAAATGGTCTCCCACCGAAACACGTTCCCAGAAATCACAGTGGAAGGGCTGCTCAATCACGCAGCCCGTTCCCACATGCCCCAGGTGCTCCCTTAGCATCTGTTCCCGTTCCTTTAACTGGCAGGGCCTTAAGGCATTGTAATCAAAACTAAGCTCCTGGCTTTTTCTGCGCCCCTGATCCACCTGCGGGTCCGAATGGGCGTCGTATAACAGTCCCGCTTCCGCTTTTTCGTACTCTGTCATTCTTTTCCTTTCCGCTCTCATAAAAACGCTTTCAGACGATGATTTCCTGCAGGGTTTCCAGGGCACAGATTGTCATATGCCTGCCTAACTCCATACTGGTTTCCACGGAATTTTTTGCAAACCATTCCGTATTCTGCTTTGCCCGCTCCAAATCCACATGATCCGGATACAGGGCATACATCAGGCTGGATTCAAATTTACCTGCAT
Source organism: uncultured Lachnospiraceae bacterium (assembly GCA_910588885.1). GTDB lineage: Bacteria > Bacillota > Clostridia > Lachnospirales > Lachnospiraceae > 14-2. The sequence goes on along the minus strand of CAJUSQ010000187.1, from coordinate 1,545 downwards.
GGTCAAATCCGCCGCACTTCCTCTGGGCCTCGGCCGACAGCAGAGGAATCACTTTAATATAGGAAAAAGGATCTTCCCCGGAGCCAAGGTTCTCATAATAATCGGCATAGTCATTGCTGCCCCACCAGCCCCGGCCCCGGGTTTCTTCCATGTATTCCATAATCAGCTTTTTCGCCGCCTTATGGCAGGCCAGGGTCATGGGCATCAGCCCCGCTTCCTCTGTCTGATGATGGGCCACACAATAAATATTTTTCACCCCTCCATAGACCATGGATTTTAAAATACAGTAAATATAATTTTCATATGCATCCACATCCACCTGAATCGTACCGCTTTCGGGCCCTGCCACCGCATAGCTGGCCACCCCGTACCAAATGGGGGGACATACTACTATCTCCTTGGTCTTTTCCAGCTCCCGCAATACTCCGGTAATCACCATCGTATCCGTTCCGCAGCTGGCATGAAGGCCGTGATATTCAATGGTTCCGATGGGAATTACAAAGGGTACCTTCCGCTTCTTGGCGTCTTCCAGCTGGTCGTAAAACAGATCTACCATTTGCATAGCCATTCTCCTCTCCCTTTTGCTGTTTCTGCTGCTCTGCATCCGCCCCCGTTCGTACAAAGCTTCAATTTTATCAGAACTCCAGTTCGTACAAAGTCCCGATTTCCGGTGAAAGCACGTCGCAGCCTGTCTCCGTTACGGCAATCCCTTTTTCCCAGCGCACGCCGAAGGTGTCGGTGGAAATAAAGGTGTCGATCTGGAAGGTCATATTGGGCTTTAAGGCATATTCGGAGGTGGTTTCTACCCAGGGGGCTTCCACTTCAATGATTCCGGTGCCGTGGAGGGGCCCGTAAACAAAGTTCTCCTGATAGCCGTTGTCTACATAATACTGATAAAAATTCCCGGCAATGTCGCAGGCCATAACGCCTGCCTTCACTTGCTTCTGAGTCCAGTTATGGGCTTCCAACCCAAACAATACCACGTCCCTGCGCCTGCCCTCCAGCTTTCCTAATACGATGGGATAGCCGATGGCTGCGGAATAGCCGTCGATTTTCGCGGAAAGGTTCAGCTGCACGATATCCCCTTTTTCAAATTTCCGATAGCTGGAACGGGAAATGGCATGACGGGTGGAGGCTTCCGAAAAAACATACATGGGAAGCCCTTCGTATTCCGCCCCGTTTTCATAAATCACCCGCTGGGCCACCCCTACCATCTGAAGCTCGGTCATTCCCGGCCGGATCTCCTGAATTACCTGTTGGGAAGCCAGCTGGGCAATCCGATAGCCCTCCCGCAGGCAATTGATTTCATGAACGCTCTTAATGGAACGAAGCTCCACCATTACGGAATCGGCCCGCACAATCTCCGCCTCCGGAAAAGCCGCCTTGATCCCTTCCATGATAATGACCGACGTATCCAGATAGCTGGCAACGCCGATTTTCAGCTTCTTCCCGGTAATGCCCAGGGCCCGAAACACATCGTGATACGTATCCGCCTTCAATTCCGGATAAGCCGGGTCCACCCCTTCCCGGTATTCCTTCAATACA
>CAJUSQ010000186.1 GCA_910588885.1 uncultured Lachnospiraceae bacterium | reverse complement strand
TCGCAAAGTCCTGTGCTAATACGGCCCCCAATGAAATCCCCACAATATGTATCTTTTCAATCTTTTCTTTTTTCAGGATTTCACTTATCCATACCGACATGTTATCGATCCGATCGCCTTTTCGCGCTTTCGTTGATTTGCCGTGGCCAATAAGGTCAAGGGTCAGAATATTGTATTTATCCTGAAAATAGTCAATTTGTGTTTGAAACATATTGTGATTCACAAAAGCAGCGTGTAGTAAAAGGATCCACTCAGCTTTTTCCGTCCTGCCGGTATAATAAACAATCGGCGATTCCTCTAAATAATATTGTTTCATATTTTGTTTCATATTTCACCGTCCTTCATCTTTCTTAACAGCTTTTCAAACCAGTCAATATTGAATTTCATTAGCTCCTTTCCGTAAAAAGCGGAAATCAATTGATAGTTCAGTATATCCTGATTTTCCTCTGAGATCCTGCAATTTTCTGCTTCTTCGCATATTGCTGTCAACGCATGGTATCGTTCATTCAAAAACATGATATGCTGCCGTACGTTTGTTTCACGGTTCTTCTTATCCGAAAATCCCATAAAATAGACCTTTGCCAACTCCGGGCTTTTGGGGCTTTGCTCTTCTATAGGCGCGTTTATCCAGTCGAAAAAATGCTGCCTCCCGCTTTCGGTGATCCCATAAACCTTTTTGTACTTTCCATGATCAACAATTTCCTCATAGCTGATAAATCCGCAATTCAGTAATTTTTTTATCGCTGCCTGTATACTTCCCATGCTGCTGCTGTACATCAGGTTTATTCCTTTGTCGATCCTTTCCCTTAGTTGATATATTGTTCTATTGCACATCAGCAAAAGCCCAAGAATAATATTGTCCATTGTGTATCTCCATATATTACTATTAGTAACATTATTATTATACTTATGCCCTGCTTAAAAGTCAAGCAGCCGGATGGTTTTCACAAACGCAACGCAGCTTAAATCCAATGCTCCAATTAAGAGTCTTTTGAGATATTTTCTGCAATAAGGAAATACAAAAAATCCGAAGCCGTCCCAAATTGGAACCGGATTCGGATTTTCATCATCTAATGCGGATAACAGGACTCGAACCTGCACGGTCGCCCACCAGAACCTAAATCTGGCGCGTCTGCCAATTCCGCCATATCCGCATAAGCCGTTACTCACGACTTCTAAAGTCTACCCCAGAATTCCCGGATTGTCAACCCCCAAATCGAAGGCACTAATCCCTACCGTTCCAGGCGGTGCTTCCACTTTCCCCTTAAAAACCTCTGGAGCAGAAGCCCGCAGCGGGCTACGTTGTCAATCACCATCATGACCCAAACCGCTTCCAGGCCAAATCCAAATATATGTATCATAATAGAGGCCCCTCCGATCCGGATTCCCCACATGGTAATCAAGGAATACACAAAGGGCGCTTTCGTATCCCCCATTCCGTTGAAGGTCCCGTCCAGGATCACCAGAACCCCGTATATCGGCTCCGATACGGCCACAATCCGCAGTACCCTGGCTCCCAGCCGCACTACCTCCCCATCCGGCGTAAAAATGCTCACAAGCCCCTCTGCGCAAAAGAGCAGGCAGATCCCCGCAGCCGTCATCAAAAGGAACGCAATCCCTCCAATCAAAAAGGCGGTCCGTCTGACATTTTCCTCCTTCTTCTCTCCTACCGCATTACCCACCAGGGTAGACGCTGCCGACTGGAAACCGTAGCCCGGAATATAAAAAGCTTCCTCGGCCTGCAGGGCGATGGAATGGGCCGCAAAGGGAATCACCCCTAATTTCGCCACCAAAGACGCAAACGTCACATAGCCAAGGCACAAAACCCCACGCTCCATAGCTACCGGAATCCCGATGTGCATACAATCCTTCCAGATTTTTTTATCAAAATGAACACCAGTTCTGTAAATCTCAAAGGAAGCATTTCGAAAATAAAACCAAAACATCAGGCATCCGCCTGCCGCAAACGAAACCGCCGTGGCGATGGCCGCACCTTTTATCCCCAATCCTGCCCCTGGTACCGAAATGCCGAAATAAGTCCCGGAAGGATAAATCAGCAGAAAATTCAGCAGGATGTTCACCAGATTCATTCCCAGATTCACCAGCATCGGCGTTTTCATATCACGCACCCCTCTTAACGCCGAAGAAAAAACCAGCACTGCCGTCCGAAACAACAGCGGCATGGAGATAATCCGAAAATACATGGCCGCATCCTGACGGATTTCCGCATCCGCTCCCAGCCAGCCCGGCAAAAACGGCGATATCACCAGACAGACTGCCGTCAAAATGCCGCCTACCAAAAAGGTCAGAAAAAACGCCTGCTGCCCTGCTTTCTGCATCCGTTCCTTGTCCCCGGCCCCGTCTGCCTGGGCACAAACCGCCAAAATGCCAATCCCCAAAGCAATTGCAATACCGCCGATCAGCCAGACTACCGACACCGTCAGCCCCACGGCTGCGGACGCATGGGCCCCCAGCGCGCCCACCATTGCCGTATCCACATAGGAAACCACCACGCTAAGCCCTTCCTGCAAAATTGCAGGCCAGGCCAAGTGAAAAATACGTTTCAAATCCCCTGTTACCCCATCCGATAATTTCATAGCCCTTCATCCTTTTCATTCAAAATAACTGTCCGACCCTCC
>CAJUSQ010000185.1 GCA_910588885.1 uncultured Lachnospiraceae bacterium | reverse complement strand
CTACGGCGGGGTGTATGAGTACATATGCAGTGTATTTACAGAACTGGTGTTTGGTACGGTGTTTTGGGATTACAGTGAGCTTCCCTTTAACCTGGGCGGACGGATCAATTTGCTGTACTGCTTTTTCTGGGGGATTGCGGCCGTGATTTGGATGAAAGGCATGTATCCGAAGGTGTCGGCCTGGATAGAACGGATTCCCGTAAGGGTCGGAAAACTGTTAAGCTGGACCTTTGTGGTATTTATGGTCTGTAATATAGTGATTTCCGGCATGGCCCTGGGCCGCTATGCCAGCCGAAGCAGCGGGCAGCCGCCCCAAAATGAGCTGGACGAGATGCTGGATCTGCGGTTTGGGGATGAACGGATAGAGCATATTTATCCAAACGCGATCCTGCGGTAAAAATGGCGGTGGGGCCGGATGTATGGGATCGGGTTTGCACGGGAGAGGGAACAGGAAGCCGGATGTATGGGATCGGGTTTGCACAGGGAGGGAACAGAATGAAAAACGGAAAAAGTATTTTACAATTATTGGGAGTTATTTTCTTGCTTGTGGGAATAGTGTTGGCAGGGACGGGCATATTGGCATACAGCCTGGTTTCCGGAGCCTGGCTGTATATGATGGTGATGTGTTTGATCGGCGGGATTTTCCTGATTCTTGGAAGCGTTCTTTTTTTGGCCGGAAAAGTAAAGGCTGCCAGGAAGCAGAAGCTGATAGATGCCGGAAAATTTGTGTATGCCCGGATTATAGATATTGACGTAGACTGGCGCCGCCAGGTACAGGTGGATCGGATTGCCATGAATCCTTTTTTCATCCGGTGCAGATACAGGGATGAAAACGGAAGGGAATATGAGTTTAAGAGCGGGAGCCTGCTGTATAATCCCTCGGGGCTGCTCCGTTCCGACCGGCTGAAAGTATATGTGGATCTGCTCCGGCCAGGAAAGTACTATGTGGATACCAATGAAATCCTGCCGGAAGGCGCGGTACTCCATAAATTTAAGTTCGACAGCCAGCGGAACGCCAAAAAGCTGATGGAGCTTGGAACGTACGTAACGGCTGTGACCTGCGGCGTGGAGCTGGTTGGCAGGCTGAAAGTAAACGGCGTATTCAAGCCGGGGTTTTTGAAGCTTCCGGCGGGGATTGCCAGACAGTTTCAGATTCCCCTGGATGAAAAGGGACGCGGATTTTTAGGGTATACAATTTTATGCCGTTATGAGGACGGAAACGGGGACATCCATATTTTTGCATCCAAAGGTATTTGGGGCGAACCGGATTCTGCGCATATCGGGGAAAAAGTAAGGGTATATTATGACGGAAAGGGCTACCGGAACTACCATGTGGATCTGAGTTCATAAGGAATCTTTGTCCCCATGCCGCTGGAGAAAAGCAGTTCCAATTCTTCCGTAACAAAGACGGCTTCCGTATCGGGAAGGGATTCCACGAGGGAAAGGCCCTCCTGTGCCCCTAAAGAAAAGCAGGTGGTGCTTAGGGCGTCGCCGTCTACGGACCGGGGACAGAAGATCGTAACGGACAAAAGCCCGTTTTCGAAGGGGGCTCCGGTGGACGGGTCTAAGATGTGATGGTAGAGCTTGCCGTCTTTTTGAAAATACCGCTCATAAACGCCGGAGGATACCACGGTGCCGTCGGATATTTCCACGGAAAGCAGGGAAACGCCGGGATCGGCAAAGGGCTTTTGGATTCCAATGGTATAGGGTTGGCCGTTCTTTTTAGGCCCCAGGGCCAGGACGTTTCCGCCAAGATTGATAAATCCTTCACAAACACCCTGTTCATTGAGATAATCCTTCATCCGGTCGGCCATGTAGCCCTTGGCGAGCCCGCCTAAATCCACCTGGGTATCGGGGTTGGCCAATGCGGCTGTCCGGCCGGACAGCAGGATGTTTTCGTAACCTACGGTGGCAAGGGCCGCTGCGATCTGGTCAGGCTCCGGAATGGTACCGGGATTGTTCTTGATATCCCACAATTCCGCCAAAGCGCCGATTGTGATATCAAAGGAGCCGCCGCTTTTTTCACAATAGGCCAGTCCGGTTTGCAGCAGGGAAAGGGTGTCCTCGGACAGGGAGACGGGCGCGCCCTCTGCATGGTTTAAGGCGTAGATTTCACTGCCGGAAAGTGTCTTGGAAACCTTCTGTTCAAATTCTTCCGCCATGGAAAAGCAGTCGTCGATCAGGGGTTCGTATTTCCTGTCATATAAGGTGATCTGAATGACGGTATCAAAATAAAAGCCATGCTTTGTAACGGGCTCCTGTTTCTGCCCGCAGCCGGAGAAGGCGGCAAGGGCAAGGAGCAGCAGGGCAAAAAAAGGGATACGGTATTTTTTCCAATCGAATATCATGGGGTATCAGCTCCTGTTTTTTTATACCTTATCATAATTTTGAAAAATTGACAATGACGAAAAGGAAGTGGGTTATGAATCAGGAAACCCGAAGCTATCTTGCAATTGATTTAAAATCCTTCTACGCGTCCGTGGAGTGCGTGGAACGGCAGCTGAACCCGCTTACCACCCATCTGGTGGTGGCGGATTTGGAGCGGACGGAGAAAACCATCTGTCTTGCAGTTTCCCCGTCCCTGAAAGCATACGGAATCCCGGGCCGGGCCAGGCTTTTTGAGGTGGTGCAGCGGGTCAAGGAGGTCAACGCCCAGCGAAGGCAGCAGGCGCCCAAACACCAGTTTGCCGGATCTTCCTACGATGCAAAGGAGCTGGAAGCGCATCCGGAGCTGGAGCTGGC
>CAJUSQ010000184.1 GCA_910588885.1 uncultured Lachnospiraceae bacterium | reverse complement strand
AGGCGGTCCGCTCTTTGAAGCTGACCCCCGCCGAGCTCCTGTCCTTCCTTGACAAGGCGCACACAAAAACTGCGTCTTCCGCAAAGCCTGCGGGACGCAGTTTCCTTTCTCTTCTCTTATGTTCCGACAAACTCTGTTACCGGCCGAACACCACCTGCTCGCTGTTAAAAAGCTTCGTCAAAATCCCGGCGCAGATCCCGGTACAAACCACATTTGATACCGCCGTAATCAAAATGGCCCACAGATCCGGGGCAAAGGAAAAAATACCGTTCATGCACTGGACGCTGTTATAGAGCGGAATCAAATAGCACAAAAGATTTCCGGCCCTGAAGCTGTCGATCATGGGGGTCAGGGCAATCACCACCACCACAATCATCAGGGGCGTTACCCAGCTGGTTGCTTCCTTTACGTTTTTTGCAAAAGCAGAAATGATGGAAATCAGTGAAATGATCACCAGCACCGTGCTAAGTATCACCGCTAAGAGCAACAGGTAATCCGACACCTGGTAAACCCCTGCATCCACCCCTTCCATGCCGCCCATCATTTTCGGCAGGGAAAGCATGGTCCCAAGGAAGCTGGAAAGGCCGCTTAACACCGAAATGGCGCTTAAGCTTATTATTTTTCCAAGGGCCAGATGACTGCGCTTCATAGGCGTCACCAGCAGGGTGGCAATGGTCCCCCGCTCCTTTTCCCCTGCAATGGATTCCGGTGCAACCGACATACAGCCGCTGAAGGAAAACACCATCAGCAGAAGGGGAAGCATCATGGAAAACATGATTCCGGCCATATCCTCCTTGGAAGCCAGGTCATAAGGCCCCTCTCCCGGATTTACGTCAAATTTATTGACCAGGGATGTTTCATAATTTTCCAAAAACAGCTTCATTGTTTGGTAGGCAGAATTCGAACTTGTGTTTGCAGAATTGTAGTACAGCTCCACCTGCGGGGCCGTTTCCCCGGATGAGACGTCATACGCTGCAACCGCCTGGTCAAACCCCTCCGGAAACACCGCCAGAAGGTTCCAGGGCGCCTGCTCCTCTGTCAGCAATGTTTTGGCCTCTTGTGGCCCTTCCCCGGAAATAAATTCTACGGGCAGGCCGCTTCCCCCGGAAAGGGACTCCGGCAGATTTACGGCATAAACCTTCGGGATAAAATCCTCCCCGGTATCTTTCATGGAAGACATCCCCGTCCCGATAAAGCTGTACATAACAAAAATCAGGATCCCCGGCATGAAAATCGTTGTCAGCACCATGCGCCGGTCTTTGAAAAACCGGGCGAATTCTTTTTTCATAATGGTTAGGATATTGCTGTTCATACGGCCTCACCCATCCTTTCCGCATAGAGGTCAAAAAAGACCTCCTCCAGGCATTTTTCTCCGGTTACATTGGAAAGCGTATCACATAGGATCATAGAACCGCCAATGATTATTCCCACCCGGTCGCAGAGCTTTTCCACCAGGCTGAAAATGTGGGTGGAAATAATAACCGTTTTCCCCTGTTCCTTCAGTTCCAAAAGGAAGTCCGTCACCACCTTGGCCGTTAAGACGTCCAGACCGTTGGTCGGCTCGTCGAATATGATTACGTCGGGATCGTGGATAATGGAAATCACCAGGGAAATCTTCTGCTTCATGCCCGTAGACATATCCGAAACTTTCACTTCCGCATATTTTGTAATCCCGAATTTCTGAAAAAGCGCCGTTTTGCGGGCTTCAATCTCCTTCTTTTCCATTCCGTGAAGCTGCCCGAAAAAGTCAAATAAATAATTGGGCGTAAAAAATTCCTCCAGCTTCAGTTCACTGGTCAGAAAGCCGATCTTGCGCCGCACTTCATCGGGCTGATCTTTTACGCTGCTGCCATCCACCAGTACGTCCCCGGCATCCGGGGAAATCAGCGTGGCAATCATCCGAAGCGTCGTGGTCTTCCCGGCTCCGTTCGGCCCCAGAAGCCCGAAAATCTCTCCCCGGCAAGCCGAAAAGGACAAATCCTTCACCGCCGTTCGGATTTTCTCCCGGGTCTTTTCCAGCTTCTGCTGCTTGGCAGAAATCCGGAATGTCTTCTTTAATCCCTGTACTACCAAAATTTCTTCCATATAGTCCTCCTTGTATCATAACCTTACAGCCGGCTCAAAAGCTTTCGGAACCATTCCAAAGCCTGCTGCCTTCATAATAATTCCTGTTCCATACGCTTGATTTTCTGCCGTATATGATATGCATTTCCCCAGATCACAATACCAAATGCAAGAATAATCATGTCAGCCGCCAGACACAATACCCCGACATCGGCCGAACGGTTCCAGGTGGTAACCGTCAGGATCACTTCATAACATAGCACTGCCAATTCGAAAATACCTACATTTCGGAAAAGCCGGAAGATCCTCCGATACTGCTCCAGGCGGGAACTAGCATCCGTATACAGCCGGAAGGAGCCAAGCTTTGCTTTCCGACGGAAGATCCGCCACCAGCCCCAGCTGCAGACATATTCCGCTCCGGTATCCTGAATCAGGCTTATATATTCCCGATGGGTCATACTGCCCTTATTTTCCGTAAATAAGTCAATCTGATATATATATTCCCCTGGCTCGCAGTCTTCAAACCAGTAAAAACCGAACCGGAAACGAGTCATGGCAAATCCCTCTGCGGCCATCTCATTCAGCCAGGCTTCTTCCTTATCCTTATCGTAATACCAACGAAATTTTACCATCTCATACTCCTCCCTATTTAGTCAAGTCTTTTTCCTTATTTTTCAAGGATTTTTTAGTTAT
>CAJUSQ010000183.1 GCA_910588885.1 uncultured Lachnospiraceae bacterium | reverse complement strand
CGTCTTTGCTGTTATTGGTAGTTCCTGTTTTTCCGGCAATGGGCATGGTCTCGAAATTTACGGAGGTACCCGTACCGGAGGTGACAACATCCTGCATGGCGCTGGTCAGAAGGAACGCCGTGGTTTCCTTTAACACGGTTCTGGTCTGGGGGGTGTTGTCGATCAGCACCTTGCCGTTGTGATCCAGAATCTGAGTATACATCCGGGGCCGGGTATAGGTGCCGTTGTTGGCGATCGCGGCATATGCGGCCGTAAGCTCCAGATTGGTTACACCGTGGGTAATACCGCCCAGGGCCAGGGCCTGTCCGATATCGTCCTGGCTTAAGGTGGAAAAGCCGAAGTTCAGAAGGTAGTCATATCCCACCTGCGGGGAAATCTCCGTTAAAGTTTTAACGGTCACTACGTTGACCGACCGGGTAATGGCTTCCCGGATGGTGGTAAAGCCATGGTAGGATTCGTCGTAATTCCTTAAAGAAGTACCGTTGGTATAGGTGTAGGGGGCATCATCCTGTACCGTGGCCAATGTCATGCCGGCCGTATCCAGGGCCGGCGCAAAAGCGGCCAGGATCTTGAAGGTAGAACCGGGCTGCCGGGCGGTATTGGTGGCACGGTTCAGGGTACGGCTGGCCGTTTTCTCCCCCCGTCCGCCGACAACGGCTTTTACCTCCCCGGTATATTGATCCATAATGACTACAGCGGCCTGAGGCTGCAGGGTATAGGTGATATTTTCCCCGTTTTCCACAATCGTATCGCCCTCCTGCATGATTTCTGCCTTGTATGCTTCGATTGCGGCTGCCGCTTCCTCTTCGCTGTCAAAATTGATGTTATAGTTGCTGTTGGGAGCCCGGTGCTCGTCTCCCTCCCGGTAATAGCGCAGCATGCTCTGCTCGCTGAAATTTTCGATGGAACCGTCGGCCCGCTGTAAGGTCAGACGGTAAGCAAAGGAATATTTTACATTTTCCGGATAATTCTCCGGATTGTTCATTTCCTCGTCACAGATGGCCTGGATCGCCGGGTCCTGTGTGGAATAGATGGTCAGTCCCCCCTGGTAGAGGGCTTTATATGCCTGGGTATCCGTATAGCCTTTTAAATTCACAAGATCTTCTATGACCTGGTCGATAAGGGCATCCACGAAGTAGGAATTGGGGTTGGACTCCGCGTAGTCGATATTTACCTGCTGGATGCGGGAATATACGTCGTCTGCCATGGCTTCCTCGTATTCCTCCTGGGTAATATAGCCCTGGTTTTTCATATAGGTAAGCACATCCTTGCGGCGTACGGCGTTGTTGTCCGGATGGGAAACGGGGTTCCACTTGCTGGGGCTTTGGGTAATGGCGGCAATGACGGCGCTTTCGGAAATCGTAAGCTCCGAAACATCCTTTCCGAAATACCGCCGGGCAGCGGCCTGTACTCCAAGGGTATTCTGGCCGAGATTAATGGAGTTCAGATAATTTTCCAGTACCCAGTCCTTGGACTTCACCTTGGACAGCTGGATTGCCAGATATTGTTCCTGCAGCTTCCGTTCCAGGGATTCCAGAAAAGAAGACTCACTGGTCCAATCCGTAAAAACATTGTTTTTCAAAAGCTGCTGGGTAATGGTACTGGCTCCCTGGGTTTTTTTAAAGCCGCTGGCAATGCTTTTGAAGCCGGCCCGGATAATTCCCTTAAAATCAATGCCGTTATGCTCATAAAAACGCTCGTCTTCAATGGCGACAAAGGCATGCTGGGTATGCTTGGGAATCTCGTCAATGGTAACATAAACCCGGTTGGCGCCGGATGCCACAAGGGTGGCGGTGGTATTGCCTTCCGTATCCAAAACCACGGACAAATAACCGGTAGGGGTGGGATCTATATCGTCAATGTTCGGTGCGGAATCTATGACACCCTTAATAATCCCGATTCCGGCACAGATTCCGACGACAATCAGGGCCAAAAAGCACACCAGCAGGGATTTCAGGAAAATCACCGAGAATTTCTTGCCTACCATGGTTTTCTTGGAGGTAAGCTGCTTCTCCCTGCGGGCCGTACCCTTCTTTCCGTAATTCATAACAAGCCTCCTTTGCAAAAACATAAGCTTAGTTTCAGTATCCAATAATTATAACAAAGATATGCAGTGAAATAAAGAAAAAAATCCTTAATATTTTGATTTTGTATTTTGATTTAAGGGCAAATCTGTGGTACAATCGAAGGCAATGGGAAGCGGTGAAACAAAGAGAAGGAGCAGCGGGAAGCGCTGCAGTTGGAGGAAGGAAGCATGGAGGAAGGAAAAAAGAACTTAGGACAGAAAATCCTGTACCGGGGCGGAACCGGAGAGATTGTGGAGAAGAAATCACGTTTTATTGCCAATGTGACGCCCGTTCAGTCGGAAGAAGAAGCCCTGGCGTTTGTTGCCGCCATAAAGAAAAAATATTGGGATGCCCGTCATAATTGTTATGCCTTTGTGGCAGGGGACCGGCATCAGTTGCAGCGCTGCAGTGACGACGGGGAACCCCAGGGTACGGCAGGCCGTCCGATGCTGGACGTACTGCTGCGGGAAGATGTGCATAATGCAGCGGTAGTTGTGACCAGGTATTTTGGAGGTACGCTGCTGGGAACCGGGGGCCTGGTCCGGGCCTACCAGAAAGCCACCCAGGAAGGGCTTTGCGCCAGTACGGTGGTTTGGAAACAGCCGGGGGAGGTATGGACGATTCATACCGATTATAACGGCATCGGGAAAATACAGTATCTTTTGGCGCAGAATCAGATTGCGGTTATGGATACGGTATACGCGGATACGGTCAGCGTTCAGGTGATGGTACCGGTTTCTGAAAAGAAGCATCTGATGGACGAAATTACGGAGGGAACCAACGGCGCTGCACGGTTTGAGCAGGGAATACAGGCGGAATTTGCGGTAATCGACGGGGAAGTAAAAAAATTTTAAAAAATTGAAAAAAAAGCTTGCATTCTGAATCTAATTGAGATATAATACTTTTTGTTGAGAAAGCAATGGCCCATCGCCAAATGGTAAGGCAACGGACTCTGACTCCGTCATTTCAAGG
>CAJUSQ010000182.1 GCA_910588885.1 uncultured Lachnospiraceae bacterium | reverse complement strand
GACGGTTTCATAGAGCTTTTTCACCTGGTCAAAAACCGGAAGGTCGTAGGCATCCTTTTGAATGCCGAACAGTACCAGACGGTTCCCCGGCTTCTTCAGCTCCGGTGTAATCAGCTCCCCTTCCCGGGCCACATCTACTGCAAAGGATACCAGAGTGGGGGGAACATCGATTTTATTAAAGGTACCGGACATGGAATCCTTGCCGCCGATGGAGGGCAGGCCAAAGCCGATCTGGGCATGGTACGCGCCCAGCAGCGCCGCAAAGGGCTGGCTCCAGCGGCCGGGTTCCTCACTCATCCGGCGGAAATATTCCTGGAAGGTAAAACGGATTTTCCGGTAATCCCCCCCTGCCGCCACAATCCGCGCCATGGATTCCACCACGGCATACACGGCCCCGTGGTACGGGCTCCAGGAAGACAGGTAGGGATCAAAGCCGTAGGCCATCATGGTTACCGTATCGCTGGTCCCGTTCTGTACCGGAAGCTTGGCCGCCATAGCCTGGGTTTCGGTCAGCTGATATTTTCCGCCGTAAGGCATGAACACGCTGCCTGCGCCGATAGAACCGTCAAACCGCTCCACCAGCCCCTTCTGTGAACATACGTTCAGATCCCCTAAGGTAGTAAGCCAGGCTTTTTTCAAATCCTGATTTGCCAAAGCCTCCGCGACTCCCGGCAGCTCTTTTTTCTCAAAAAAGTTCTCTGCCTTGTCGGGAATCTCCACAGCCACGGAAGTTTCCTGATGGGCCCCGTTGGTATCCAAAAACGCCCTGGAAATATTTACGATTTCTTTCCCGCGCCATTCCAGCACCAGCCGGGGTTCCTTTGTTACTACGGCCACGGGCACCGCTTCCAGGTTTTCTTCCTTTGCATAGGAAAGGAACTGCTCCACGTCTCCCGGGGATACTACCACGGCCATCCGCTCCTGGGATTCGGAAATGGCGATTTCCGTACCGTCCAGGCCCGCATATTTTTTCGGCACTTTATCCAGCTGCACCCGCAGGCCGTCCGCCAATTCTCCGATGGCAACGGATACGCCTCCTGCGCCGAAATCGTTGCACTTTTTAATCAGATAGGACACTTCTTCCCGCCGGAACAACCGCTGGATCTTCCGCTCGGTGGGTGGATTTCCCTTCTGCACCTCCGCGCCGCAGGTGTCAATGGACTGGGTGGTATGGGCCTTGGAGGAACCGGTGGCGCCGCCGCAGCCGTCCCGTCCGGTCCGCCCGCCCAGCAGAATGATGATGTCCCCCGGGTCCGAGGTCAGCCGCCGCACGGCACGGCGGGGAGCCGCTCCCATCACGGCGCCGATTTCCATTCGCTTGGCCGCATAATTGGGATGATAAATTTCCTTTACATACCCGGTGGCCAGCCCGATCTGGTTGCCGTAGGAGCTATAGCCGTGGGCCGCTTCCCGCACCAGCTTTTTCTGGGGCAGCTTGCCTTCCATGGTGTCCTTCAAATCCACGGTGGGATCTGCAGCCCCGGTGACCCGCATGGCCTGATAAACATATGTTCTCCCCGATAAGGGATCCCGGATCGCGCCTCCCAGACAGGTGGCGGCCCCGCCGAAGGGCTCGATTTCCGTAGGATGGTTGTGGGTTTCGTTTTTAAAATTCACAAGCCACTCCTCGGTCTTCCCGTCTACCTCTACGGGAACCACGATGGAGCAGGCGTTGATCTCGTCGGATTCCTCCTGATCGGAAAGCCTGCCCTCTTTTTTCAGACGCTTCATAGCCATCAGGGCCAGATCCATCAGGCATACAAATTTGTCCTCCCGGCCCCGGTACAGCTCCTTATGGGTGTTCAGATAATCCTGATAAGTTTCCTCCATGGGCTTCCGATAATAGCCGTCCCCAAAGGACACCTCCTTTAATTCCGTGGAAAAGGTGGTGTGGCGGCAGTGATCCGACCAGTAGGTATCCAGCACACGGATCTCCGTCATGGAAGGCTCCCGCTTTTCCTCCTGCCGGAAATAATTCTGAATGTGGCAGAAATCCCGGAAGGTCATGGCCAGGCCCAGGGAATCATAAAGTTCCTTCAGCTTCCCTTCCTCCAGCTCCCGGAATCCCTCCAGGATCTTCACATCCAAAGGTTCTTCAAATTCCGTCACCAGGGTTTGGGGCTTATCCAGTCCGGTTTCCCGGGAATCCACCGGATTGATACAGTGGTTTTTCACGGCGTCCAGCTGTTCCGCACTGATTTCTCCCTCCAGCACATAGGTGGTTGCCGTACGAATCAGGGGTTCCTCCTCCTCATTCAAAAGTTTAATGCATTGCTGGGCGGAATCGGCCCGCTGGTCAAACTGTCCCGGCAAAAATTCCACGCTGAATACCGCCCCGCCTTTTGCGTCAAAGCGTTCCTCGTACACAATATCCACCGGCGGCTCGGAAAATACCGTATCCTTCGCCCGCTGATAGGTTTCCTCCGAAATATGCTCCACGTCGTAGCGGATCAATACCCTTACCCCGGTTACGGTTTTAATTCCGAGATAACCGCTGATTTCCGCTGCCAGCTCCTTCGCCTGTACGGCGTAGGCTTCCTTTTTCTCCACATAAACCCTTCTGACGTTCCCCATGCCAGGACCTCCTTTTGTGATTTTCATTGTATCGAATCTATGTTCTTCTATCTATACTTCTCAGTATTCCAACATTTTTTTCATTATACTATACTTTTTATAATTAGTATAATTAATATATCTAATCTTTTTTATAAGTATATTTTATATATTTTTTTACAAAGGAAACTCCGAAGGCCAGGCCACATCCCCTCCCCGTTCCCAAAAACAGCTTATTGTCCCTTCCCCCTGATCGCCCGTATTTTCTTTGTCATGGCGTCCATTTCTGCTTTATAAAAAATAGTAGAATAATCTGCTCACCACGCCGCAGAAAATGAATACCAGAAACGCCGCAAAGCCGCATAAACACTATGTTTTTGCGGCTTTGCCCGTTCCTGTGGCTGCGGTAAAAAAATCTGTTTTGACGCCCATTTGACGCCCTAACTCGACGGACAGATATAAGCCGCCATAAGAAGCAGTAAAAAGATATGTCCGTCAAAGCTCTAAATCAGTGCCTTTTTTCTTTGCCTTGCCCTTTGTTTTTTTCGGTTCGGCTTCCTTTGCTTTCGGCGGGTCTGCTTTCTCTACTGCGCTATGGTATGCGTCAAGAACTTCTTTCTTCCGTTCAAGCCGCACGTCCACATAACGCGCTGTGACTGCTTCAA
>CAJUSQ010000181.1 GCA_910588885.1 uncultured Lachnospiraceae bacterium | reverse complement strand
CGAATACAGAGGCTGGGGGAAGCCGGAAAAAGGTTCCCTGGTCAAGGCATGTTACTAAGAGATATCTGGAAAATTTATCGTATTGTTTCGCTTCTACGGTTATGATTTTCCTGTGGTAAAGGTCAAGGCTTATTTCTTTTATGGTATTGACACCCGCTATGGTATTGATACTCGCTATGGTATTGGCACCCGTTATGGTATTGACATCCAAGCTGCATCCCTCCTCGAAATTTGATTTTATTAAAATTGGCGGATTCATGTTTCTTCTGTCCTTTCTTCGGACGCTTCTGCATGTTCATAGGCTTCCCGTTCCCGAAGATACTGTTTGTCCGCAACCGTACAAATTTCCCGGTAGAGCTCGCCTACCACCATACGTGCGATAGAAGGGTGGAGATTGTGTTTTGTGATTGCGCTTAAAGTATCATTTTTCATTTCCTGAATCAGTACAGAGATCGGTTTTTCCATTTGATAAGTCCTCCTTGCTTTGCTGTTTCCCGGAATAGCTGCAGCACCCGGAATCAGTTTGATCCGTTTGGCATCCCTTCCTGTATTTTTCCGTATCCTCGTACAATTTTTGCTCATTCATGTGTTTTAAATCCATGTATAATTCTTTTATAATTGGCTCGATGATATAAATAGGAAGACCGGATTCCTGGACCATTTCTGCAATTGCTTTTTTTGTTTCAAATATAATTAAGGTGATGGGTTTCTCCATTTTTCCTCCTTAAATCCATGTAGGTTCCCCTTCTGTCCATCCGGACACCGGGATTGTCACATACCCTCTGGTGTTATTGATGTGGTCATAGAATACAAATCTTAAGTGGGTTGTGCCATCGGAAGCGTAGTCCCCATATATGTAATTAATGCCATATCGGCTGCCGCCGTTTGTTTTTGTCCAGATCGCCCAATACTCATTCGTTACGCCGTAAATCCAATCCTTAACATGTACTTCCCCGTTTTCCGTTACCCAAAATGATGCGGTTTGCGTTGCTGCGTTATATCCGGCCCACAAAGACCAGATGCCGCTGTTTCCGATCCCGGAGGTTAGTCCCGACTGACCGGGAACCGATTCCAGATATGACTGCCCGGCAGATGTTCGGTACATCCGCATTCCGCCGATTGTGCCAGCGGTTGCAGTGATTGTGCCGTCTTTTTCCAATCGGAAAAAATCGGATGTGATACCGATCCTGTTGGCAGATATCGTTATGCTTCCCGCTTCCTGGCTGATCTCCGAGGATATGGTTCCTTTGCTGACTTTTGCGGCGATTCCGTTTTCAGTGACGGAAAGACGGCTGGAGAGATTCCCTTCCGCCCCGCTGGCCCTTTTGACTTCCGCGGCAATTTCCCCGGCGTTTATGGCGACCTTGGCGGAGAGTTCCCCTTCCGCCGACTTTGCCCTTTTGACTTCCGCGGCAATTTCCCCGGCGGATTGTGTGATTCTGGAGCTAAGCCCGCTTACCGTATCATTGGCAGAGATATCCAAGGCGCTTCCGTCCCCGCGGATATGAAGCTCCCCATTGGCGTCCACATAGAGAATCGGGTGGTTTTGATTGGAAAGAGAGAGGAGTGTGTTGGAATTCGGATTAACGGTAAAGGTATTTTTATGATTCGTGATACGCAGACCGTTCTGGTCGAAAGTCATAGAACCATTCCCGGTGTAAATTCCAAGATTTTCTCCCAGGATCAGCTTTCCTACCAGGGTTTCTGCGATAATCCCATAAGCGTAAGTCTGTTCCCCGGTTGCGGGGTCCGTGTAGTAATAAGCGCCAAGGGCAGTCCGTATGGTTTTCCAATTGTCATTGGTGATTGCAATTGTGGCATTGATGATTTTTAATTGTTCGTCGTAATAATCGTCGGTGAGGGAGTTGTATTTCCGAAACAGCATGCCATGCTCGTCCCAGGTCTGGGTTTGATTGTCTGCGCCTCCAATGATTTTTACATTGGTGGCATCCAGGCTCCTTTCTACCCAATTCTGCAGCAGATTGTTTCCGGCTGCTCCCTGGCTGGCCTGCTTTTGTACGGTATCATAAGAGGACGCCATGTTTTTGGACTGGTTTAAAACATTTGAAAGGACGGTAGTCCCACTGGGGGTATTTACCGCATCGGAAAAAGTAACGGAAATATTTTCCGGGTTTTCATAGTCGATTTCATATTCCAACAGCCGCAGCTTGTATACACGGTCGTCAATCCGGATGCGAAGCCAATTTCCTACTTCAAAATGATCGACAAAGGGTTTGAATTTTTCAATTGCAAAAAGGTTTTTCAGCGAAGTGGTAATGGAAAATTGCAATTCCGCGGATTTACGGATTGCCTGGTTGGCAGTTTGCAGGAATTCCAAAGCTTTTTCAAACACCTCTGCATTGTTCAGGCCATCGGACACATAATTTGGGTTTGAATAATGATCCTCCCTTCGGTAAATGCAGAATTCATGCCATAGGGTTTCCCCCAGGTATTTCTGAAAATCCAATTCTTTCTGGATTTGGTTTTTAAGCGCTATGATCTGTGACTGGATGCCTTTGGCGACTAATTTTCCGTCTCTGTTATAGGTTCCCAGGATCAGGTTCAGTTCGCTTTGGCGTAATTTGATTTCCTGCTCAATGGCTTTTAATTTTTGATAATAGGGAAGATACAGCTTTGTATACAAGTTTGTATCGGCTCCGGACCAGGCATCCTGATTGGCAATCCCCTGTTCAATTAAAATATCAATACAGGACTGACAGGCTTCCAGAAAGCTGGTAAGCCGGTTCAGGGCGTATTTTTTCAATTCCCTGCAAAAATCGGCGTATTCCTTTTGAAATAAATCGGAAATGCTGAAATCCCCGTTCCTTTTCTTGTTTAACAGCTTTTGGATTTTCTGTTGGACAAAGGCTTCATAATTGTCGTTGATTGTAACGGAAATAGAAACACTGGTTGCGGTGTCGGTTTCATCGGAATAATTTGTAATGGTAAAATTACCGGTCCAAACATGCCCGTTCAGGTGTGAGGCTTTGACGCTTACCTGATACCCGGGATCCAGGATTGCTTTTGCCATGGAAAGCACGGCGCTGTTTGCAGTTGCCAGGGACAGGCTTCGGATATTTGTGACGGATACCGCTGAAAGGCTGCCCTGGGTTAATTTTTGGGACTGGATCAGCGCAGTTGTACTGCCTGTTTTGATATTGGGCATCAATGCGGACTGTAAAAAAACAGCCAGGTCAATGGTATTATAATAGGCTGTCATGAGCGCGGGATATCCCTTGATGGGGGTTTTTATTTTTTCCAGTTTTTCATTATAGACTTGGTATTTGGTAACTAAAGCATTATATTGATCCAACATGAGAGCTGCGGTATCCGGGACGTATTCTTTTTGATAGTAAGCGGAACGGGCATCATAAGCATTCAGCTTTTGTACTAACGCATCCGACATGGCTCACAATCCTGATATGCCCCTGCTCCTGGCGTTCCAGGGACTTTTTAT
>CAJUSQ010000180.1 GCA_910588885.1 uncultured Lachnospiraceae bacterium | reverse complement strand
GGAGCAGTACCAGCGGCTTAGAGATATGCGGATTCCGTTGGTACAGGGATTTTACTTTGACAAGCCCTTAAAAGCGGAAGAATTTGAAGAGAAATATATAAAAAACGATCTTAGTGAGAAAATACAGTAATAGAAGCATGTTTTGAAATTCCGAAAAGAAAGGGCAGAGCCGGGAAATTGGCTCTGCCCTTTGCCGGATTTAGAAAAGGGGATCTTTGAGGGTCAATTCTACCGGGCAGTGGTCGGAACCCAGGATCCGGGTGTGGATGGCCGCTCCGGAAAGGGATTCCCTAAGATCCTCGGAAACGACAAAATAGTCGATCCGCCATCCGGTATTTTTCTCCCGGGCTTTGAACTGATAGGACCACCAGGAGTACATATGTTCGGTATCCGGATAGAAATAACGGAAGGTGTCGAGATAGCCGTGGGTCAGGATCCGGGTAAACTTTTCCCGCTCCTCGGGGGTAAACCCGGCATTCTTCCGGTTTGTTTTGGGATTCTTCAGGTCAATTTCCTGGTGCGCCACGTTCAGGTCCCCGCAGAAAATCACGGGCTTCTGTTCCTTTTTCCGGTCTAAATATTCCAAAAAGGCGTCTTCCCAGTCCATGCGGTAAGAAAGCCGTGTCAGTTCCCGCTGGGAATTGGGCGTATAGCAGGTAATCAGATAGAAATCCTCGTATTCCAGAGTGATGACCCGTCCTTCCCGGTCGTGCTCCTCGATTCCGATGCCATAGGATACCTGCAGGGGTTCCTGTTTGGTAAAGACGGCAGTACCGGAATAGCCCTTTTTTTCGGCATAATTCCAATACTGGAAATAGCCGGGCAGCGGCAAGGTAAGCTGTCCTTCGGAAAGCTTTATTTCCTGCAGACAGAAAATGTCCGCGTCCAGGGTTTGGAAAACGTCTAAAAAGCCCTTTTGTATGCAAGCCCGCAGGCCATTGACATTCCAGGATATTAATTTCATGGAAAACCTCCTTAAAACAATCTTTTGTAAAAAATTTTATTTCACAATATTTCACAGTATTTCACAGGAAAACCAGATTCCGCGTATGCCCATCATAGCATGAAAAAACAGGGGATGCAAGGGAAAAGTTTTTGAAAACAGCATTAACAAAACGGGAATTTTCTGGTAAAATAGAGACAGTAATATTATTTTAGTGACAGGAGGGATTTGAATGCTGGAAAAAATGGATTTGACCAAGACCATGAAGCCGGCAGAGGCCAAGAAAAAGCTGGAGGAGGCTGGGGCGAAGCTGGGATGGCTCCAGCGGGAATGTAAGAAAGAAGGAATTCCGGTTATGATTGTGTTTGAAGGGATGGGAGCGGCCGGGAAGGGGGTACAGATTAACCGCCTGATCCAGCCCATGGATCCTCGAGGCTTTTCGGTATATACCAGCAACCATCCCAATCGGGAAGAGCGGCTTAGGCCCTTTTTGTGGCGGTACTGGACCCGGGTGCCGGAGAAGGGGCGGATTGCGATTTTTGACCGGAGCTGGTACCGCAGCGTACAGGCAGACCGGTTTGGCGAGGAAAAAGGGGACAAGAAGATTGAGATTGACTACCACGATATCCGTTCCTTTGAAAAGCAGCTGTATGACGACGGGACGGTATTGATTAAGATTTTTCTGTATATTGATAAAAAGGAGCAGAAAAAACGGTTTGAGCGGCTGGAAGCTTCCAAGGAAACCTCCTGGCGGGTCACAAAGGAGGACTGGAAGCGGAATAAGAATTTTGAAGAATATGTAAGGATTAACGAACAGATGTTAGAATCCACGGACTCCGACTATGCCCCCTGGACACTGGTAGAAGCTGCGGATAAGAATTATGCCGCCGTAAAGATCATCACGACGGTTTGTGAACGATTGGAATACGCCCTGGCCCGGAAGCGTCAGCTTAAGCAGGCCGGGGTGGAGCCGGGCCAGGCAGTTCCCCGGGAGGTCTTTAAAAACGATGTGCTTTCCGGTGTGGATTTGTCCAGGGATCTGACTAGGGAAGAATACAAGGAACAGATTGACAAGCTCCAGAAGAAGCTGGAACGGCTGCACGGGGAGCTGTACCGCAGGCGGATCCCTCTGATTATCGGCTTTGAGGGGTGGGATGCGGGCGGCAAGGGCGGCGCCATCCGCAGGCTTACCAGCCACCTGGACCCCAGGGGTTATCAGGTAATTCCCACGGCGGCGCCAAACGATATTGAGAAGAAGCATCATTACCTGTGGCGTTTTTACAACCAGATGCCCAAGGCCGGCCATATCGCAATCTTTGACCGGACCTGGTACGGCAGGGTTATGGTGGAACGGGTGGAGGGCTTCTGCACCCAGGAGGAATGGACCCGGGCGTACGGGGAAATCAATGAGATGGAGAAGCACCTTGCCAATTCAGGTGCCATCCTGCTGAAATTCTGGCTGCATATTGACAAGGATGAGCAGGGCAGACGGTTCCAGGCCCGCCAGGAGGATCCGGCCAAGCAGTGGAAGATTACCGACGAGGACTGGCGGAATCGGGAAAAATGGGATCTGTATGAAAGCGCGGTCAACGAAATGCTGATCCGCACCTCCACCACATACGCCCCGTGGGTTGTGGTGGAAGGCAATTCCAAATATTATGCCCGGGTAAAGGTGCTGAAGACCGTAGTGGAAGCAATTGAACAGCGGCTGGAAAGGAACTGATGTTCTGTTCTCGCGGGGGGGGGGATCAGGGCTTCGGTTCAAATTACGCGGCAGGAGGCGGAAAAGTTGAAAAGTGAAGCTCGTAGATTCCCAGCGCAATAATAAAAGGTTGAAAGGCGAAGCTCGTAGATCCCCAGCGCAATAATAAAAGTTTAAAGGCGAAGCTCGTAGATTCCCAGTGCAATAATGATCAGCCCGGACAGCAGGTCGGCAAAGCGCTGCAGGAAGGCGGGGGCAAACCTTGTCCCCAAACGGTTTCCCGTAATTAAAAAAACGGCGCTGAGAGCAAAGGTCGTGACCGAGGTCAGGAGAAAATGAATGCCGGCGAAGCTGGCTCCGATGCCCATGCCGGCATTGTTTAGAGTCAGGGCGATGCCCAAAGCAAAGGTTTCCCTGCGGGACAGCAGGGCTTTGGACTCCAAAGAGAGGGAGGCGGCGTTGACATTGCCGTCTCTCTGCCTGGTGTGCAGCAGCAGAAAAAGATATTTGCTGCAATAATAGCAGCCCAGCAGAATCAGCAGGAGGCTTCCGGCCAGCGCGGCAGCTCCGGCCGGGAGAAACGCGGCCAGCTGCCTGCCCAGGGCGATGGACAGGAGAGTCCCGGCAAAGGTGATAAAGCTGAGAATCAGGTTGGTGATAAGCGGAATGTGCTGTTTTTTGATTCCATAGGAGAAGCCCAGCACAAAGGTATCTATATTCGCGGAAATTCCGAATAAAAGTGCGGAAATTATATGCATTAATCCTACTCCCTAGAACTTTATTCTTTACCAATATATTCCCGGGGAAGGTATGGGTGCAAAATTTTGGAAAAAATATTTTTTTAACCATTGACATTTTGACGAATTTTTGGTATTATCATCAAGTGACCAGGAAATAGGTCATCAAATAGTTTTCTTTCTCTAAGTTGCGGAAGTGCTGGAATTGGCAGACAGGCAAGACTAAGGATCTTGTGTCTGTA
>CAJUSQ010000179.1 GCA_910588885.1 uncultured Lachnospiraceae bacterium | reverse complement strand
AGCAGTTCGATCTTTGCCTGAGTACCCGCCTTTTCCCCAAACAGCCGGGCCGGAATCACCTTGGTATTGTTAATTACCAGACAATCTCCCGGCCGCAGGTATTCGGAAATCTGGCGAAATTTTTTGTGGGCAAATGTCCCGGTTTTTTTATCTAAAACCAGCAGCCTGGAACCGGAACGGTCCGGCAGCGGGTCCTGGGCAATCAATTCCTGGGGCAGTTCAAAATAAAACTCCTTCACGTCCATTTTCTGGTTCTCACTTTCTCTCCTCGTTCCCCGATCTTTGGAAAGCAGCTGCCTGGCCGATCAGCCCGGTCAGAGGGCTGTTGCTTCCTTCCGCCAAATCAGCTTCTTAACTCAATGCCCATGCCTTCCAGTTCCTTTAAAATCTTGCTCATGGCAGTATTTACATCGGCATCCTCTAAGGTCTTATCCTTCGCCCGAAAAATAATCGAATAGGCCATGGATTTGTAGCCGGCCTTAATCTGGGCGCCTTCGTAAACGTCAAACAGCGCATAGCTCTCCAGATATTCTCCGCCCCTGGCATCGAATACCTTCTCTACTTCCCCGGCCAGGATGTTCTTCGGCATCACCATACTGATATCCCTGGATACTGCCGGATATTTGGCAATCCCTTCGTATTTCCGGTCAAAGGTGGCCCGTTCCAATACCTTGGGCATATCCACCACGGCAAGATACACCCGATCCTTGATGCCGTAATTTTCTGCCGCCTGGGGATGAAGTTCTCCGAGATATCCAAGGACTTCCCCCTCATAGATCACATTCGCCTGACGCCCCGGATGCAGGAACGGCTTTCCGGCGTTGGGATCGTAGGTTTCTTTTCCCTGCATCCCCACTTTGTCGAAAAATTCTTCGATTACGCCCTTCATGGTGAAGAAATCCCCTTCCCCATACATTCCCAGGGTGAACTGCATCCGCTCTTCCGGCAGCTCCGTAACCGGGATTTGTTTCGGCAGGTAAATATTGCCCAGCTCATACAAACGTACGTTCTTATTCCTGCGGTTATAGTTGGAAGCCAGGGAGGTCAGCATTCCATGAAGGGAAATCGTACGCATAATACTGAAATCCTCTCCCAATGGATTGGAAATCGTAACGGTTTCCCTAAGCTTGGAATCCTTCGGCAGCATCAGCTTGTCAAATACCTTGGGGCTTTCGAAGGAGTAGGACATGCCCTGGGAAAATCCGCAGAATTCCGCCACATTCCGGGCCGCTTCCTCCACCCGCAGCTTAAAGGACAGCATTCCGGTGGTCGCTTCCCCGGTGGGCAGCGTTGTGGGAATATTGTCATATCCGTAAAATCTTGCCACTTCTTCCGCCAAATCTGCCGGGCATTCCAAATCCTGCCGCCAGGAGGGTACCAGCACCTCTTTGGATGCTTCCTCATAGGAAAGCTCCAGCTTCTGAAAATAACCCAGCATGTCTTCTTTGGAAATCTCTGTTCCCAGAAGCTGATTTACCTTTTGCGGGTCAAAGGGAATCCGCCTGCCTTCTTTTTTTCGGCCATACACATCTACCACGCCGCCAACGACTTCTCCCGCGCCAAGCTCTTTTACCAGCTGGCAGGCCCGGTTAATGGCTGCCAGCGCATTGTTGGGATCCAGGCCCTTTTCAAATTTTCCGGAAGCCTCCGTACGCAGGCCCACTTTTTTACTGGACAATCGAATGTTTGTTCCGTCAAAACAGGCCGCTTCGAAGAGCATCGTAGTAACATCGTCGGTAATCATGGAGTTCTCACCTCCCATAATCCCGGCAATTCCCACGGCCCGCTCCCCGTCACAGATCATCAGCACCGAATCGTCCATGGTTCGCTCCTGGCCGTCCAGCGTCACGAATTTTTCGCCTTTTTCGGCTCTTCTTACCACGATTTCCTTTCCTGCAATCGTAGACAAGTCATAAGCGTGCATGGGCTGCCCATACTCCTCCATCACGTAATTGGTAATATCCACAATATTATTGATGGGACGGATGCCCTGGGAAGCCAGCCGCCGCTGCATCCATTTGGGAGACGGCCCGATTTTAATATTTTTCACGACTCTGGCGCAATATCTGGGACAAAGGGCAGGATCCGTTACCGTTACTTTGATATACTCATTGACGTCCTCTTCATTTCCCGTTTCCGTAACAACCGGGGGCTTGTATTCTTTTCCAAAGGTTGCCGCTGCTTCCCGGGCAATTCCCAGCACTCCGAAGCAGTCCACCCGGTTGGAGGTAATTTCATATTCGAATACCACGTCGTCCAGTCCCAGGGCTTTGACCGCATTTTCACCGATTTGCACATCCTCCTGAAAAATGTAAATGCCTTCTTCCGGCGCTTCCGGATACATTTCCCGGCTGGAACCCAGCTCTTCAATGGAACAGAGCATCCCGTCGGAAAGCACCCCCCGCAGCTTTCCCTTCTTAATCTTAATCCCGCCCGGCGTCTTCTTGCCGTCATGGCCTCCGGCTACCCGGCCGCCGTCCAATACCACGGGAACCTTATCTCCCTCCTTGACATTCGGCGCCCCGGTTACAATCTGGAGCAGTTCTCCCTTCCCCACATCTACCTGGCAGACCACCAGCTTATCCGCGTCCGGATGTTTTTCGATTTTCTCAATCCGGCCCACCAGGATGTTCTCCAGGTCTGCGTCCAGGCATTCATAGCCCTCCACCTTCGAGCCGGACAGTGTCATTGCGTCTGTGTATTCCTGTGCCGTTACGTCCAAATCCGGCACATATGCTTTTATCCATGATAATGATGTATTCATTTTGTTCTCCTTTCCTGATTTCCCTGGCGTACGCAGGTGTTCTTTTTCGCTTTTCCCGGCGTACGCAGGTGTGTATTTTCGCTTTCCCTGGCGTACGCAGACCCGGGAAGCGGGACGCTTCCCGGGTTGTCCGGCAGGCGCCGAACAACCTTACCGGCATCTTAACCCACAAAGACAAATTTTATTTGCCTTTGTGGGTTCAAATACTGGCAGGTCTGCTCTGCTTATTGCCCGCTAAAATTGCCCTAAAAAGCGGATGTCGTTTTCGTAGAGGAGGCGCATGTCGTCGATTTCATATTTTAAGAGGGCGATGCGCTCTAAACCTACCCCGAAGGCGAACCCGGAATATTCCTCCGGATCAATGCCGCTCATCCGAAGGACTCTTGGGTGCACCATGCCGCAGCCTAAGATTTCAATCCAACCGGAGCCTTTGCAGAACCGACAGCCTTTTCCGCCGCATTTAAAGCAGCTGACGTCCACCTCTGCGCTGGGTTCCGTGAAGGGGAAATGATGGGGCCGGAATTTGACCTTGGTTTCCGTACCGAACATTTGTTTTGCAAACTCTGCCAGGGTTCCCTTTAAATCCGCAAATGTGATATTTTTGTCAATCACCAGCCCCTCTACCTGATGGAAGGAGGGGGAATGGGTGGCATCCACTTCGTCGGAGCGGAATACCCGTCCCGGCGCAATCATACGGATCGGAAGTTTTCCCTGTTCCATAACCCGTACCTGAACCGGGGAGGTCTGGGTACGCAGTACAATCTTATCATTTATATAGAAGGTATCCTGCTCATCCTTGGCCGGATGATTGGCAGGAATATTCAACGCTTCAAAATTATAATAATCATATTCTACCTCCGGGCCTTCCACCACTTCGTAGCCCATCCGAAGAAAATGCGACACGCCAGCGTATAAATGCTGAAAAGAACAAGAATGGTGCG
>CAJUSQ010000178.1 GCA_910588885.1 uncultured Lachnospiraceae bacterium | reverse complement strand
GGTTGCTTTAAATGACAGCCAAATTCTCCGATGGATCTGTGAATTAAATGGAACCGGCCATTTGGACGATGAGATATGGAAACTCAAAAAAGAAATAAAATCCATCAAAAAGCAGCCAAAGAGCAAGGAAAACAGGGAAAAAATCAAAGAATGCTATGAAAAGCTCTCTTCCATGCAATATCAGAAAGATTATTTCTGTATGGTTATGAATTCGGAGAAAGATTATGACAGGGCCAACCAGGGTTTTAAAATTAACGGATACCCTTATCACAGGCTTCTCGGTACGAACGGAGGCATCAAAAAATCTTCCATTATCTATATCGGCGATCATGTATACCGGGAAATCGTCAAACGGATGGACAACGGAAGGGATAAAACAAAACCCATCATCCCTGCGAAATTAGAAGCATATCAGGCATTGATCTGCAGCAGCTCCACTCCCGTTACAATGCCTAAGATATTAATTGTAAAGGATTGCCAGGTACATTTTAAGGAAGATGTCCTTAAAATATCCGATACGAACAACGGGGAACCTGAATTAAAGGAAGAAAAAGACTATCTCATTCATTACTGTGATTCCGATGGATATGGGCTTATGTCCCCTGAATATTCCCGCAGGATTAACCGGGATCTGTATGGGGATGCTTTTTTCGGACAAACCATATCCGGTGTTAATACAAGATACGCATGGACCAAGGGAATGCTGTTTACCTTTGATTTTGTAACATTCGCAAAGCAGCAAAATCACGGCATCTACAGGGTAAGGGATGCCTGGGGAGAATGGCGGGATGTGAGAAATTATGATGTGATTCTCACTACTTCCATGGTAAAGCTCTGGGACTCCTATCAGAGCCTGGAGCATTTTATCCAATGCTGTAACGAAAACCATTATCAATTTTCCGTTTCCAAAACAACGCCCCATAAATTGGAGCATACGCGAAATTCAAACTACCAATTTTTACAAACATATGAATTCACCCAGGAAGAATTGTATGAGCTGTGCAAACCAACCATTGACGAAATCAAAGACGTACTTGGCAATGATTGGAGAAAAGCCATCGTATTTGCAGGAGGCATGTATTGGAATGAAGCGCACAACGCAACGCTTGCTCCTGATTTCATTCAGGCCCTGATGATAGACAGCCGTTTAATCAACGATCCCTTTATTCTGAAAAAACTGCAGGCTATGATTCGGAAACGAATTGAAATGGCCGCAAAGGGTTCCATCAAGTTAAGCGGAAATTTTGCCAGCGTATCCGGGGATTTGTTTTCACTTGCACAGTCCGTATTCGGACTACCGGTTACCGGTTTATTAAAGGCCGGGGAGGTTTATCACAGATATTGGGCCGACAAAGGTGTGACTGACATTGCCTTGTTCCGCGCGCCCATGACCTGTCACAATAACATCCGACGAAGGAAAGTCGTACATAATCCGGAAATGGATTTTTGGTATCAATATAATACCACGGGAATCATTCTGAATTCATGGGATTCCACCTGCGATGCAACCAACGGAAGCGATAAAGACGGGGATATGTTCTTTACAACGGATCAAAAAATGATTGTAGCGCATACACAAAACGCTCCCACCATCGAATGCATCCAGAAAACAGCCGAAAAAATTATCCCAACCGAGGATGATTTAATCACAGCCAACAAACTCGCTTTCGGAGACGAAATCGGCGCCACCACAAACCGGATTACTGCCATGATCGAGAGACAGTCTGCATTTGATAAAAACAGTGAGGAATACCGCGTTTTGGATTACCGGATCAAATGCGGCCAACATTTTCAGCAGTGCAGCATCGACAAGGCCAAAGGGATTCTTTCCAGGCCAATGCCAAAATACTGGTATGATAAATCGGCATGCGCCCAATTGCCGGATACTACGGAAGAACAACGGCATTTCAAAGAATTATGTTTGAACATCGCAGCGGAAAAGAAACCTTATTTTATGAAATACGTGTATCCGGATTTAAGGGCAAAGTATCGCAAATACAGGAAAGACATCAACAGTAAATGTATCCGGGAATTCAAAATGCCGCTGGAGCATTTGCTGCAAAAGCCGGATCCTTCCGTTTCTGAAAAGGAATTTATTGATTATTATAAGAAGCTGATGCCCGTAGGCGATCAGCCCTGCATCATCAACCGTATTGCCTGGCTCTTTGAAACCACGTTCCAATCGTATCACGGAACCATTGCCAATGCCAAACCCTTTGACTATTCCATACTAAAATCCGGCGCCGCCTACAGTAAATCCGATTATCAGAAAATTGCAAAAATAAAATCCGAATACGAGGATGCCGTCAAATATTATCAGCAGTTAGCCAATAAACAGCGATTGGAAAAGGATGAAATTCGTACCAACAGAGCCGTCCTGTTATCACTGTTCCAGGAAAAATGTGCAAAGATCTGCCCAAACGAAAAGGAACTCTGTGATATCATCCTCGATCTTTGCTATACTTCCAATCAATCGAAGCAATTTGCATGGGACATTTGCGGTGAAACAATCATCGAAAACTTATTGGAAAAAAATAATAATACCATAAATTATCCTGTCCCGGTTGACTGCGACGGCGAATTTGAATTCGGCGGGGAGCTGTTTCTCATGTGTCAGAAAAAAATAGGAAAGGAAAAGAACTGTGATTATTTTAAATGAAAAAGAGTACGTCAGAAATATCCTCCGGGACAAATGCCTGGATCCGTCCAAGGTATATCCTTTTTTAAGTATCTATGCAAGATACCTGTACCAGGAACAGAATCTGCGAAAAGCAGGTATTATGGAAGAATTGAACCGTTTTATGCTTCATCACTATCCCCGCTATCACCCTGCGGATTGGTCTGCCCGGATCGAAAAGTATGCTGCAAACGCCGGCAAATATCCTTTGTGTGAGTGTGATGGGATCTGGGTTACCGAAAACGAATTGAACACCGTGGAAGAAATACAGGACAAAGTATTGGAACGGCTCGCTTTCACGCTTTTATGCCTGGCCAAATTCAGCAATTTCCGAAATCCTGAAAACCGCAATTGGCTTCATTACAGCAATGGAGAAATCTATTCCATGGCCTGTATCAATACGACTGCTTTTGAAAAGGATCTTAAAATTAACAGGTTACGGGAACTTGGCCTGATCGAATATGCCAAAAAGGTCAGCAGCCTTAGCATCCAGGTCCGATACATCGATCCGGACAGCGAAAACAAATTATTTATTTCTGATTTCAGAAAACTCGGATACGAATGGCGCATCTATAAAGGGGAGAAATACGTCCGATGCAGAGACTGCAAAATCCTGGTAAAAAACGGGAACGGAAAAAGGCAATATTGCAGGGAATGTGCAAAAATACGGAACAGCTCCAAAACATTAGAGCGGTATCACCGGAACAAAATTACGGATTTTTGATTTGCCAAAACAAATAATACGCGGAAAATCCCCGTAAAAGACAGGGGTTTCGGCCCCTGCCATCTCAAATTGAGATTTTCCTAATGTGATAAAGATCTAAGCGCTCACGGATTATAAGAAAGCTGGTGACTGCCGTTGAAAAATGACGAATTAAAAATATACCGTGGAGAAGATTTCGTTATTTCAGAACATTTCTCCATCCATCAACCTTCCCTGAACGAAATCTGCAACTATGGGGAGCAGGAATATTATTCCATGATTTATATGCTGACATCCACCCCGCAATCCATGAAATGGGGGATGCAGTGTGCTTCATTTGCTTATTTTTTTACTATGTCTTCGGTAGGCGGCT
>CAJUSQ010000177.1 GCA_910588885.1 uncultured Lachnospiraceae bacterium | reverse complement strand
GCCGACCTTCGGACGACGGGAGGAGACGCTTCCGTTGTGCGGGAAATCCGGGAATACCGGCCGGGAGACCGGCTTCGGAATGTCCATTGGAAGCTTTCCGCGAAAAAGGAGAGCCTGCAGGTAAAGGAGTACGGCTGCACCTTTGGAGGAGAACTGATGTTTGGCCTGGACTGCGGCAGGCTGGACCGGCTTTGTCTGGAAGTGGTGTACAGCCTGCTGCAGGGCTGTATGGACGGCCGCTGCAGGGTACGGTTCCTGTGGATGAAGCCGGAAGGGGAGATAAAGCAGCTTACCGTAACAGAAGAGGAGCAGGCAGCCTATGCCCTGGAACTTCTGATGCGCCAGGGGACGGCGCCCTTTCCGGAGGAACAAAGGCCCCGGACGAGGGTTCCGGCCTTATGGCTTTCCCAGGGACGGACTCTGACCCGGGAGGGAAAGACCCTGCAGGAATTTTCGGAAGAAGGACTGGAACGACAGCTGTCGGAGCTGGAAATATTCCTTTGAAAACTACGGGAAAAGAGGGTTTGGGATGGAAGGTTGTAGTTCGATGAAGGTTTGGAATTTTTTTCCCAGGTTTGCGAGTCTTATGCTCTTGCTTACCGCGTGTTTTTTGGCGCTTCGAGACGGCATGAAACTGGAATGGTGGGGCATTGGGGAAATTGCCCTGATCTGCGGCGGGACGGCTCTTTTTATTACCGGAATCTACAGTCACAGGATTGCAGCCGGGGCCGGAGTTGCCGTAACACTGGCGTTGGAAATCTGGATGTGTTTTTTTTGCGGGGAACAGCTGGAGCAGGAGCTTTGGCGGTGTTATTGCCATGTGATTCCCCAGGTAAATGAATATTATCGGACTGCATTTGCAGCAGGAGAGGTGGCCGCCCGGGGGGACAGCCGCTATTTTCTGCTATTTTTATCCCTTTTGCTGGGAATGTGGCTGGGCAGCGGCCTGACCGGGGAAAAAATGGGGAGGGGCCGGAAAATTTCTTCTTTTCTGCCCCTGATTCCTGCTTTTTTGGTGGGACTGCTTCTGGGAAACGGCCCGCGGATCGGTGCGGTTGCCTGCCTGGTTTTGGGGATTTGGGCCAGGCTTTTTCTGCAGGACGGTACCCAGACGAGGACACAGCGGCAGGCAAAGCTTCTGGGAGCCGGAGGTATGGGGATTATGATCGTAGTCTCTGCGGTGATTTACCGGCCGGTGTCGGAGAAGCTTTTACAGCATCATGATTTCCTGCGGGCCTTTCAGTTGTCTCTGGAGGACAAGGGGCTTGCCCTGATGGAAGAAAGCAGTTTTTTTGGCAAACTGCTTTGGAAAATGGGAGGTTACCAGCAAACGGCCAGGCTGACCATGGACCCTCCGGGGCTGGGGGAGGATGTGGTGCTTGAAATTACCGTGTCCCAGCTTCCGAAAACATCCATGTACCTGAAAAATTTTATCGGTACCTACTATGACAGCGGCATTTGGTACTGCAAGGATGAACAAAGGTTTGATGATCTGGCCCGGCAGCAAGGGCTCACGCCGGAGGAGTATGGACGGAAGATCCAAACTATTTTTTATGAAACACTGCATCCAAAGCAGGAGCCGGATTCGATCCAGATCCGGATTTTGAAGCATACCGGGAACTTAAGCCCCCTCCCCTATTTCAGCGACCTGCCCAAGGAGGCCAAAGTGATAGGGGATGACGGGGTCCGTGTAACTGCCGGTGACAGCTATCAGGTGCAGGGCTACTGCAATCCGGACGGAACTGTCTTTTATGAAATGACGGAAAACGGATATGCGCTGAGAAAGGATTTGTACCAAGATCAGCCTTACCTTTCCTATGCATCGGATCTGTATTTTTGCCTGCCTCAGGGGCAGCTGCAAAAGCTGCGGAGCTGGTTTGAGGAAGCGGTGCAGTCCCTGGCGGACAGCAGATACAGCTTTCAGCTGGATCCGGTACCACCAAAAGAGGATATAGTGGAAAACTTTTTGTTTGTGCAGAAAAAAGGCTACTGTATGCATTTTGCATCGGCAGCTGTCCTGCTGATGCGGATTGCCCATGAAATTCCCAGCCGCTATGTCAGCGGCTATCTGGTGCTGCCGCAGGATTTTACGGAAAACGAGGACGGCACCTATACGGCGCGGGTATCGGAGCAGCGGGCCCATGCCTGGATGGAGATTTTCCGGGAGGGATTCGGCTGGAGTCCCGTAGAAGTAACGCCCGGCAGCTATGTGGAGGCGCTGCAGGAGAATCCCGGCGCAAGTGTACGGGAAGCTGTGGCAAGGCAGGATGCATCCTCGCTCCTGCGGCAGGAGCAGCAGCAGATGCAGGAAGAACTGGAACGGCAGCGGCAGGAAGCCTGGGAGCAGCAAAATGGCCGTCCGGAGCAGCCGGAGCAAGGAGCAGACGACAAAGAGGGACAGAAGGAGGAAGGCAAAAATCCGGAGGAAGCCGGATCAGGGCAGGATTTTGAAGAAGCCGGATCGGGGCAGAACCCGGAAGAGGCGGGCTCCCAGGAGTCCCGGAATCCGGGAGAAAAGGAAACAGGGCAGGAAGCGGGACAGGGACAAAACGGGAAAAAGGGGCATACGCCGCTTCCGGTATTTTTGCAGATCCTGCTTTGGATTTTGACCGGAATCCTTTTGCTGGCGGGGTTTTTCCTTTTGAACCTGTGGCGGATTGCCGCAATTCGGAAAAGACGCAGGCGGCGGTTTGAAGGGGAAAACCGTCAGGCAGCCGCCGAAGCATTGATCCGGCAGAGCTTCCGTCTGCTGGAGCTGTTGGGAATATTCCCGGAGGAGGAAGAGGGAGAACTGGAGTTCGCAGAGCGTGTGGAAGGGCAGCTTTCCTGTTTTGGAGAGCATGAATTTACGGCTTTTATAGAGATTGCAAGACAGGTCCGTTATGGAAGCCGGGAAGTGGAAGAAGGGCAGCGGGAGCGCCTGTACGGGATTTACCGGAAGCTGACGGGGGAACTGTGGGGACAGTTCAAGTGGTATCGGAAGGCGCTGCATTGCTGGGGAACCGGGATCTTGGAGCTGAAATTGAAGTAGGTGTTTTTTACGATTATTGAGGAGGAAGCGGATGAAAGAAATTTTTGCGATGGGAAAACCGATCCTGTTGCTGGCCCACGTCCCTTTTGATTCGAAACTGGATTCCAGCCTGCAGGCGGCATCGAAAGAAGTGTGGCAGGATCGTGCTCTGATATGGGGGAGGGGGGCTGCAATTATAATCCGGATGAAACAACACAGGAACTCCTGGATCTGATTTATGCAAAGGACAGCCCTGTGAAAGAAATTGTATGCGGGCACCTTCATTTTTCCTGGGATGGAAGCCTTACGGAAAATACCCATCAGCATGTTTCCCCGGCAATCGGAAAAACAGTGGGGATCATAACGGTAAAAGGATCCTGAAAAAAGATATTTTCACCAAGGGGAACGTCTGCCAGTTATTATTCCAACATCATCAAGTAACTGTCCAGTCTTGCATTTAGATAACCTGCAAACAACTTTTCCATTGCACCAAGATTATGCTTTGCATGGTATTCGTCAAATGCATTGTAATACGAAATCCGGTCAGTAAATTTAATATCCCTATAAGCCTCCAACAACTGTTCCATTTTAGGCCGGATCAAATAGGGCTGTACCGGCCATGTTTCGCACCCATAATTTTGACGGGGACTCTTCTGTAACCCCCCGGTCCTCCCGTTTATCCGCTAATACAAGATAGTATATCTGCTTGATGATACGCTCCGATAAAGAACTCTGCTCTTTTACCAAATCCCGCACAAAATCAAACGCTTCTTTATGCCCGACTGCCTCC
>CAJUSQ010000176.1 GCA_910588885.1 uncultured Lachnospiraceae bacterium | reverse complement strand
GGCAGTCGCCAAATGTCTGCAAGCAGCCACTTGGCTCGTTGCTCGCGGGAATAAAACCCAGGTACCGGCCGAAAGCAACGGTCAGTATCTGGGCTTTGGTCAAAGTTTGCAGGAAATCCTGCATAAAATAAATGCGGGAAACAGCGGGACTTCTATTTGCAGCAATCCCCCTGCGGAGCGTCAAAGGCAGGATTAAATGCGTAGAAGTTTCTGGCATCCAAATGCTCCTGCACAGTCCGAAGGGCTTCCCCAAACCGGGCAGGGTGGAGCAAAAGGTACCGTCCTTTTCAAGCATCCTGTAAAAAGTACGGGCAGCCTCTGTACTCCGGGAAAGATTAATCTCCGGCAAGCTGAATAATCCGCTCCATGTCGGAAATCAAATTCTTGGAATATTCTTCTGCTTCACGGTAAATCTGCTTTGCCCTGGTGAAGTCCTCGGACTTCAAGGCATCAATCACATCTGCACCATAGGAATGGAATTTCTTATGTTTTGCCTCCAGGCCAATCCAGATCGGCAATATATCCGGGATTTTGGGGGTCATGGCATAATAAAAATGTCCGAAACCGCACTTGGAAGAATCCAGCTGAAGGGGGATAATCGTTTTTGACTCCACCATTTTGGACAGATTGGACAGCCAGGTGTTGTGAGCAGTAATTGCGTTCCGCATATATTGTGTAAAATCCCGATTTTCCAAATGATAGAAAGGATCTTCGGTCATGTCTCCCATTCGCTGCAGCGTTTCATCCAACATCTGTTCGATGTCTGCAACGGGCTTCGTCGTACGTTGTATATCCCGGCTTACATCGTGCATGAAATTCGTGCTTTCCATCAGCTGATTTTCCATTTCGGTCATGGAACTGCTTAATTCCTCGCTGATGGCTACGATGGAGCTGACGGAATCATTTACCTTGGAAACATGTTTCTGGTTTTCGTTATTCAGAGTCCATACATGCTCGATCTTTTCGGTAACAGAATCCAAAGCGCTGATGGTGCTGGTAGCGCTGTCCACGCTTTTCTGGGAGGCATCCTTGATGCCCTCTACGAAATCTCCCATGTTTCCGGTCAGCTCCTGGGTCCGTTCCGCCAATTCCCGGATCTCATTTGCCACAACGGCAAATCCCCTTCCGGCTTCACCGGCACGGGCGGCCTCAATGGAAGCATTCAGAGCCAGCAGATTGGTTTGCAGGGATATCGAGTCGATACCGGCAATCACGTCGTTCATGTTGTCAATGACCTTCAGCAGGTTATCCATGTCACGCTGCATCTCCCGGGATATTTCTATGGTACGGCCGGAAAGTTCCTTGATGTTGGTCAGCTCCTCTAAGCTGGATTCCAGTTTCTCGTATACTTCCTCCGTCTCAGAGGAAATCTGGATGATTGTGTTGGTCAAATCTTCATGACGGTTGTTGCCGCTTCCAGATGTTCCAAAGATGACCTCGGATGTCTTCTCAATATTATTTGAAATAGTATTGATTTTCTCTGTCTGGTGCTGCATTGCCAAATCCAGGGAGCTAATCTGCATAACGGCTTTAATATTCTTGTCAAATACATCTGCAAACCGCGCACGGCCCTTTGAAAGCCTTTGGTAAATCTCGTTTAACTCCGGAATCTTGGAATAATCCGCTGCTTCCAAGTTGGAAACCGATTTCAAGAGCTTCGATTTGTTTGTTCCAATACTCATGTTCAAAACCTCGTTTTCTCTGATGATATGGGAACTCCGCAAAATAGTACGGGAGGATTTTTGCAGCCAGCATGCAAAAATAATCCCTGCCGATTCTGGGAGGGTTCCCCTGCTATGTAGTGCTTTCTATCGTTGAAAAAATAGAATTGCATATTTATATAATAAGAAATTCTGAGTATTTTTGCAACCTTTTTTCATAAATTCTTTTAATACTTTTTACAGATCATAGAAATGCGGAATGCGCCATTGGATGTCCATAACACCACCGCCGAGGGAAGCCATGTCAATCAGCAGGTCCAGGACTTCCTGCTTCTTTTGGAAGGGCAGTTTTTCCCAGATATTCTGCCATTTTTTCCCGGAAATTCCTTTATGATCCATAGGAAAATCCGGTTCAAAATGACGGACGTCCCTGCAGAGGGAAGCTTCGGATGGCTGGTTCAGCTCCTGTTCCAGCAGCCGCTTTTGTTCGTCCAGCTCTGTAATCCGAAGGTTGACATAATTCATCAGAATTTGATTGGCGTCGGGAATCCGGGAAAGAAGGCTGCGGATTTCGGCTTCGACCTGCTGAAGCTTTTGGCTGGTTTCTGCCTGTCTGGCTAAAAGAGGGCCGGATTGGGGAGAAGCGGGCAGACGGGACAGGGCAACTTGAAGGGCGTAGGAGAAAAATTCCTCCAGTACGTCGGCGTAAACGGTGCTTCCCGTGCCCGGACAGCCGCTGCTTTGATGGCTGCAGACGAAATACCGGCCCCATTTTGATTTCGATTTCCGCAGGGTCAGGGCATAACCACAGTTCCGGCACCGGACTTTTCCGGACAGCCAGGAATTCCTGGCGTTTCCAGTATTGGGAATCGAACTGTTGTTCAGGCAGCGTTTCCGGCAGGCCAGCCAGAGTTCGGATCTGATAAAGCCTTTGTGGGGGGCCAATACCAGCTCCCGTTCCACCGGGGATTTGGCCGATACGGAAGAGGGGGATTTATAGAGATAGCAGCCGTTTTCCCCGGTAAAATCCTGAATCGGGTTGTGGATTTTCACTCCCTGGCTTCGGAAAAAATCATATACGGCCGCATCTGCCTTTACATAAACAGGATTCCGAAGCAGCTCGCTTAGCCTTGCGGTATTCCAGGCGGCGCCCCGCAGATGCCTGATACCGTGGCTGTTTAAGTGGCGTACAATATCCCCAAGAGAATGGGAAGGGTCCGCATACATGGAAAAGATAAGCGCAAGCTGCCGGCTTTCTTCCGGGATTTCCGCATACATGGAGGTGGAGATGCCGTCCAGTACCGTTTTTTCCAGGCGGTAGCCGTAGGGGACACGTCCGCCCATATAAAAGCCCCGCTTGCTTCTGGCGTAATAAGCGTCCCGTACCCGCTTTTGGATGGTTTCCCGTTCCAGCTGGGCAAAAACAATGCAGATGTTGAGCATGGCCCTGCCGATGGGCGTAGAAGTGTCAAATTTTTCAGTGGAAGAAACAAATTCCACCTGATAGGACGCGAAAAATTCCATCATATTTGCAAAATCCAGGATGGAACGACTGATCCGGTCCAGCTTGTAGACAATGACACGCTTGATTTTTCCTGCTGCAATGTCGGCCATCATTTTTTCAAAGCCCGGACGTCTTGTATTTTTCCCGGAAAAGCCTTTGTCGGTATACTCCAGACAGGGTTCCCCATGGGCCTCATATCTGCAGTATTCCAGCTGGCTTTCCACGGAAATACTGTCTTTTTTTTCCACGGACTGCCGTCCGTACAGGGCATTATACATCTTCTTCTCCTGCTTCCCGGAAAATCCGGGAAATTCGGGCTGCCAGTTCCTGCTTTTCTTCCCCGGCCTGCCGGGCTGCGGCGCCGGGGTGGTGATGGATGACAGAAAGATGCATGCGGTCTGCCCGGATTTCCGACCAGGTAATCCCTTCCATGTTTGGCTCCTTCAAAAAAATTACCCCGCTTGCAATGGTTTCTATAATTTATGTTTGGGACAAATCGGATATGCAGCAGGCCGCCCGATTTGCTTCCCCAAACCGTTGGAAGTGAACGATTTCCCTGGCCCGAAGGAAACGGATGGGATCGCAGACTTCAGGGTCTTTTACCAGACGCAGAATATTGTCGTAGGTGGTTCGGGCTTTTTGTTCCGCTGCCAGATCCTCAAACAAATCCGTAATCGGATCCCCCTTGGATTGGAATTCGCAGGCATTGAAGGGAATCCCGCCTGCGGCCTGGGGCCACAGGGCCAGGGTATGGTCCACATAGTATTTATCAAAGCCGGACGCCTTGATTTCCTCCGGGGTCAGGTTTTTGGTAAGCTGGTAGACAATGGTAGAAACCATTTCCATGTGAGCCAGTTCTTCTGTACCCACTGAAGCATCGGAAATGTTCCACTCTCCCGAAATGCCCGAACAGCCTTTAT
>CAJUSQ010000175.1 GCA_910588885.1 uncultured Lachnospiraceae bacterium | reverse complement strand
AAAAAATGGATCGTGTAGATTTATCAGTGACCACTACTATGGTTGTGATTTGTAAAACCGCATCGGCGGCAGACGAATTGTATGCTGCATTAGACGATGAACATAAGGAAAAGTGCTATTTAATGAATGATGAGAATTCCAATTTCCATGAAGGAATTATTATAACAAACTCGTATCTGGTAAAGGGATTAGAGTTTGATTATGTTATTGTTCCAAATGTTGTTGCAGAAGAATATCATTCGGAAAGAGATAGACAGATATTATATATTGCAGGAACCAGAGCTTTGCATAAACTTGATGTAATGTATTATGGGAATAGAAGTTTATTTATTGATGACGCATTAAGATAACATGTTGTACTTTAATCCGGAAGAAATATCCGGGCGCTGCTGCGGGAGGATGTGAAATCTATGAAATCTACGAATGGAGAAAAGGAGCACAATCCTCTTGCATTTTGCTACAGATATGATACACTATAGCTATCTATTTTATCTCAAACACATTCCCCAAAAGTACGACGAAGAATAGGATCAGAATTGTACAGTATTGTTTCAACGGCATCCCTCCACGGTGTTTTAAGTATGATCGTCCAGGTGGAGGCGGATGTCTGCAACGGCCTGCCGTCCTTTGAAATGGTAGGGTTTTTGTCATCGGAAGTCCGGGAGGCCAAGGAACGGATCCGGGCGGCAATCCGGAATGCGGGATTTTCCCTGCCGCCGAAGCGGGTAACCGTCAATTTAAGCCCGGCCGATGTAAAAAAGAACGGGACGGGCTTTGACCTGCCCATTGCGCTGGCGGTGCTGGCGGCCCACGGCATTATAGAGAAAGAAGGTCTGAAGGAGACCTTGTTTGTGGGAGAAATCACCCTGAACGGGGAGCTGCGCCCGGTGAAAGGGATTTTGCCCATGGCCCTGGAAGCCGGGAAGGCCGGGTTCCGGCGTTTGGTGGTTCCCCGGGAAAATGCCTGGGAAGCAGGATTTGCCAAAAGTATCTCCGTTTGTCCTGCCGCATCTCTTTTGGAAGTCATTCAGAATCTGAATAAATGTTCATTACGAAATCAGACCCCTATTAATATAGAAGAAATACAATCAGATCCGGAGCCGGAAGTGGATTTTTCACAGCTGAACGGCCAGCATATGCTGCGCCGGGCCTGTGAAGTGGCGGCGGCCGGAATGCATAATATCCTGATGGTAGGCCCGCCCGGAGCCGGGAAAACTCTGGCGGCCCGGGCCATGGCATCCATCCTGCCAAGGCTTCGGGAGGAGGAGATGATCGAGCTGGCAGGCATTTACAGCGTCAGCGGTTTGTTTGAAGAGCGGAAAGTACGGTTATATGAACGCCCGTTCCGAAGCCCGCACTATTCCGTGACCAGGATGGCCCTAATCGGCGGCGGCCGTATTCCGAAGCCGGGGGAAATCAGCCTTGCCCACAAGGGCATCCTGTTTCTGGATGAGCTGACCGAATACGAGAAGCCTTTGCTGGAACAGCTGCGGCAGCCCCTGGAGGAACGTTATATCCGGCTGGTGCGGCTGTCGGGAACTTATTGCTACCCGGCGGATTTTGTTCTTGTTGCGGCCATGAATCCCTGTGGATGCGGCCATTATCCGAACAAGAACAAATGTACGTGTACGTCCGCTTATGTCCGTCGTCATTTGGAAAAAATCAGCCGTCCTCTGTTGGACCGTATGGATCTTACCGTTGAAGTGCCGAAGGTGCGGATGGAAGAACTGTCCCAAACCGGAAACAACGAAAGCTCCCGGCAAATCCGGGAAAGGGTCCGGCGGGTGCATGAAATCCAGCAGCGCCGTTTGGGAAAAGGGGCGTTTTGCTATAACAGCCGGATTCCGGCCGGGCAGCTGGAGCGGTACTGTCCCATGGAGGAAGGCGCCCGCAGCCAGCTGT
The DNA here is from genome assembly GCA_910588885.1 of uncultured Lachnospiraceae bacterium. GTDB lineage: Bacteria > Bacillota > Clostridia > Lachnospirales > Lachnospiraceae > 14-2. The sequence continues at coordinate 2,299 of CAJUSQ010000175.1, read as the reverse complement.
CCCGGGCGTATGAGGAAATGGATCTAAGCGCCAGGGCCTACCACAGGCTGATCAGGGTTGCCCGCACGATTGCCGATTTGTCGGAAAGTCAGATGATCCGGGAAAGCCATATGATGGAGGCCCTGCTATTTCGGAATATGGACGGCTCCCTGTGGAGGGAACGCCCATGAAGAAAACGGAAAACTTCCAAAATACCTGTTCTTCCTGTTCGGAACCGGAGCCGTCCAAATACCAGTTCTGGCTTTCACGCTTATGGGCCATTCCGGACCGGGAAAAGCGGCTGCTGGCGGAATTGCCCGGCGGGGAGAAGGAAATCTTTCATATGTCGGAATATCAGACGGAAAAGCTGCATATGATATCGCAAAGAACAAAAGAAGCTTTGGCGCTGGCCAGAAAAGAGCAGGATTGGGAAAAAGAGTATGAAATATTTTTGGGAACAAACGTTCAATTTTTTCCCTTTCAGCATCCCGGCTATCCAAAGCTTCTGGCCCAGATCTATGATCCGCCTTACGGCCTGTATGTGAAAGGGAGTTTGCCGCTGCCGGAGCAGCCCTGCGTTGCCGTGGTTGGTGCAAGGGAATGCTCCCCTTACGGACAGGCCGTTGCCAAAAAGATCGGACAGGAGCTGGCGGAAGCAGGCATCGGTGTGGTCAGCGGCCTGGCCTGGGGCGTAGATGCGGCGGCTCATGCGGGAGCACTTATGGCCCTGGAAGAGAACGCATCCGCTGCCGGAGCCCGGGGCCGGGGAGGAGGCAGCGCTTCGGGCCGCTTGCACATCCCGGGCGTGGAGCTTTCTGCCGCCGGCGTTCCGGTTCCCGGAACGGAGCGGGCCCCTGTTACCTTTGCGGTGATGGGCTGCGGCGCAGATGTCTGTTATCCCGCCTGCAACCGGGGGCTTTACCGGCAGATTCCGGCCCGGGGCGGGATCCTCTCGGAATTTCCCATGGGAACAGGACCGAGAAAGCACTTGTTCCCTCTCCGTAACCGGATTATCAGCGGCCTGTCCCGGGCGGTGGTGGTAGTGGAGGCCAGGCAGCGCAGCGGCGCGCTGATCACGGCGGATCTGGCCTTGGAGCAGAACCGGGCTGTGTATGCGGTTCCGGGGCGGCTGGGGGACCGCTTAAGCGAAGGGACCAACTGGCTTTTGTCCCAGGGGGCTTCCCCGTTTTTTTCGACCCGGGATTTCCTGGAAAAAGAAGGGTTTTGCCGGGAGCAGGGAAACGTGCAGGAAAAAATTATGGAAATTCCTCTTGAAAAAAATGAACGGTTGGTGTATAGTGTTCTCGGTTTCACTCCCAAGCATCCGGACGACATCATGGACGAAACAGGGCTTGGCTTTTCGGAAGCCACAGCCGCACTTTTCAGCCTGAAGAACAAAGGATGCCTGAAAGAAATCTATAAAAATCACTTTATTAAATCGTGAATTAATAATAAGGAGTATATACCAATGGCAAAATATCTTGTAATCGTAGAATCACCCGCGAAGGTTAAGACCATTAAAAAGTTTCTGGGGAAAAATTATGAGGTGACTGCTTCGAACGGCCATGTACGGGATATGCCAAAAAGCCAGCTGGGATTCGATGTGGAAAATGACTACGAACCCAAATACATTACGATAAGGGGCAAGGGAGATATCCTCGCAAAGCTTCGGAAGGAAGTAAAAAAAGCAGATAAAGTCTATCTGGCAACGGACCCTGACCGGGAAGGGGAGGCCATTTCCTGGCACCTTTCCAAGGCGCTGAAGCTGGAAGAAGATAAAATGTACCGTATCAGCTTTAACGAGATCACCCAGAACGCGGTAAAGGCGTCCCTGAAGCAGGCCCGGGAGATCGACATGGACCTGGTGAATGCCCAGCAGGCCAGGCGTATGCTGGACCGTATGGTAGGCTACCGGATCAGTCCCCTGCTCTGGGCCAAGGTAAAGCGCGGCTTAAGCGCCGGGCGGGTACAGTCCGTGGCACTGCGCATTATCTGTGACCGGGAAGAGGAGATTAACGCATTTATTCCCGAAGAATACTGGAGCCTGGATGCAAAGCTGGCCATTCCCGGGGAGAAAAAGCTTCTGACCGCGAAGTTTTACGGGGACAGCAATGGAAAGAAGAACATACATTCGAAAGAAGAAATGGACGCTGTTACGAAGGAGCTGAGCCATGCGGATTATCAGGTGTTGGATGTGAAGAAGGGAGAGCGCACCAAGAAAGCGCCGCTGCCTTTTACCACTAGTACCCTGCAGCAGGAAGCTTCCAAGACCCTGAACTTTTCCACCCAGAAGACCATGCGCCTGGCTCAGCAGCTGTAT
>CAJUSQ010000174.1 GCA_910588885.1 uncultured Lachnospiraceae bacterium | reverse complement strand
GATATGCTGGGACAAAGGATATACCATATATCCTTTGGGTAATACTTCGCGTATTGGTTTATCTTTGGATAATGCCTTCCCGTCATCGGGATGGATTCCACCTTTAAAAGTACCTAAACCCATTTCGTAGCCCCTCTTTCTCTTTTTTTGTATTTCTTCTTATTATAGCATAAAAATACCTTTAGGCCATAGCCTTTCTTGTACTTTTTTCAAAACAGCAGTAACAATTTGGTTACTGCTCCATCCCTTCTTATTTCGGCGCCTTTTAAAGAGCTGCCCTCCCTTCCGTTTTAGGATTAAAAAACGGGCGCCCCAAAACAAGGAACGCGCCATTGATCAAACAGCGAATATTTGTTATATTAGGCTTTAGGAAAGAAAGGACGATCTGATCGCTGCAGCCGCACCGGAAATGCAGGCCCCGCAGGATCGTGGGAAACAATTTTCCCGGCCCGAAAATCCTTTCCTGGCCCGGAAATCCTTTCGGAGCAGAAATAATACCAAAAAGGAAAAAACAGAATGTTAAATGAAGATTTGATTTATGAAATTCTCTCTGTCGTAGAAGAAATCCCAGCCGGGAAGGTCGCCTCCTACGGACAGATTGCAAAATTAATCGGCCGGGATCGGAACGCCCGGCTGGTAGGCCAGGTATTAAGCCGGGCCGAATACTACGGCAGTTATCCCTGCCACCGGGTCGTAAACCACGCCGGGCGGCTGGTCCCGCATTGGACTGGACAGCGGGAACTGCTGCTGGAAGAAGGGGTGCTTTTCAAAGGGGAGCATGTGGATATGAAAAAATGCCGATGGGATTGTTAAATATTTCACAGCCTTTCATAGGCAATGCGTGATGTGCCGTCTTTGACATAGATGATCCCGCATTTTGTAAACCCGTGCTTCAAAATCAAATGCTGCATGATCCGGTTGTCCGGATGGGTGTCAATACGCAGATGCTCCATCCGGGCCCGGCAGAATTCCACAATCTGTCCCATCAGCCCATGGACGCTGCCGTCCCCGGCTACCCGGTGAATAGTTCCGTATTCCTCCCGGGACAGCCAGCTCCCCTGTTCTATGTACCGATAGGTTTCCTCCTCTCCCACCAGAAACGCAAATACCCCGCAAAGCCCCTTCTGTCCCTCAATCACATACAGGCGTTCCTGTTTCAGATCCTCCCAAAGCAAATCCTCAGACGGATCATGGTTGCCCCACTGGCTGGGGTTCCCGTTTTCCGCCATAAACTGCCTGGCCTTGTCATATATTTTTAAAATCTCTTTAAAATCTTGCTCTTTTGCTTTTCGAATCATGATCTTTCTCCATTTTATATGAATGACTGCCGGTTATTGTTCACTCCTGGGCCGCGCACTGTGCTGCACGGCCACAGGCCAATACAGGAATGGGGCCGGATTCCGGCCTCTTGCCGTAAGGCAACTTTAAATAGGCCGGATTCGTTCCTGTGAACACCATGGGTGTGAACAGGAACGACTGCTGGTTTAAGGCACAAAAGAAAGGTGATAAAATCTTGTCTCCGCACCGGAAGCATAGTATAATACAAATATCTATCAAAACAAACGGAGGGAACAAAATGAATGCCTTGCCAATAGAAGACATGGGCCAAACTTACCTTGAACATTCAATGGTAATCCATAATTTCATCATTAAAATAGGGAACCAAATCAAAGACAGCCTATGCCGTGTATTTGGCAACCGTGTACAATATCCGTGGCGTGAAAATAATGATGAAGTAATCATACCTGATGTTTCTATCATTTGCAATATGCGTGATCGGAAAAACGTTTCATTATATTTCAAAAACGAAACGCCTTTGTGTTTCAGGAGGTACCTATGAAAGAACTGATAAACGAAACTGCCATAGAAACCGCAGATTTCCTGACCCAGCAGGTTTTCCGGGAATCCGCACTGCTTTTTGATATTGAAACCACCGGGTTTTCCGCCAAAACCTGCCGGGTCTACCTGATCGGCTGCGCCTGGCGCTGCCGGGAAACCGTCACCTTCCACCAGTATTTTGCCGAAACCGAACAGGAGGAAGGAGCGCTGCTGACCGCATTTTTTACCCTGTGCCGCCGCTTCCCTTCCACCATCACCTTCAACGGGCTGGGCTTTGATATTCCCTTCCTGGTGGAACGCAGCCGTATGCTGAATATTCCGGAAACCCTTTCCGATATGGAGCACCTGGACATTTTCCGGCAGATTTCCCCGTTAAAAAAGGTCTTAAAGCTGCCGAATCTGAAACAGAAATCCCTGGAACAATTTCTGGCGCTGGAACGGGAAGACCAGTATTCCGGCGGCGAACTGATCCCGGTCTACCAGGAATATTTAAAAGCGCAGGAGGAAGAAAAGCTTTCCCTGCTCCTTACACACAACCGGGAGGACGTGCTTGGTATGGCCGATATTTTTCCGATCCTGGCTTATTGTGAATTTTTTAACGGGAATTTTGAAATCACATCCATGGAGATTCGGCCCTATCAGGAATACGAAGGGGACACATCTTCCGAACTGATATTTACCCTCACGCCCGCCTCTCCCCTGCCCCGCCGCTTTTCCTGCGGAAAGGACAGCCTGTACCTTTCGGGACATAAAGACAAGGTACGGCTGCGGGTGCGGCTTTACCAGGGCGAGCTGAAATATTTTTATTCCAATTATAAGGACTACTACTATCTGCCCCAGGAGGATATGGCCGTCCACAAAAGCGTCGCTTTTTACGTGGACAAGGACTTCCGTACCAAAGCGAAGGCTGCTAACTGCTACAGCAAAAAAACCGGCCGCTTCCTGCCCCAGTACGGGGAATGGTTTTCTCCCTACTTCAAGCCGGAATATCATGACAAAATTTCCTACATCGAAATGACCGAGGAATTTTGTTCCTCCGGGGAATTTCAGAAAAGCTACCTTATGGGGCTGCTGGAGGTATTGAAGCGGGCCTCCTAAAACGGAGGGCCCTTCCCGGAATTTTCCTGCAAAAGCCCAAAATAGGCTGACATCCAAAAACCAAACATATGTTTTATTTCTTTTGAGATTCTGTTTTCCGAATCAGATCCGCCATATGCAGGAAGCTTTCTGATTTCAGCAAGGCCAGCCCCTGAGCTTCGTCCCCTAAAACCACCAGCTGATCCCCGGCCGCTATGGAGAACAGCTTCCTTGCTTTTGCAGGAATCACTACCTGGCCCTTGTCTCCAACCGTCACCACGCCGAAGAGATGCTTTCCCTTTGGCGGGACTCCCAATCCCAGGTTCTGTTCCGGTTCATAATTGGCCAAATCATCCAGGGATACCTCAAAAATATCCGCAAGCACTTTACATTTATCCAGATCCGGCACGGTTTCCCCGGCCTCCCATTTTGCAACGGCCTGACGTGAAACGCCAACCTTCTCCGCCACCTCCTCCTGGGTGAGCTGATGGAGTTTCCGCAGCTGAATCAAATTATCCTTGAACACTATTTTTCTCCTTTCCGATTCCAAGTACCGCCCATCTGAAAAACGGGATTTTCGAAATCACCCCATTCAGTATATATCCGGCGGCAAAGCCAGCAGCCAGACTGAGGGAATAGACCATCAGCGGCGGGACATTTCCTGATTTTCCAAGCATCAGTGCAGTGAAGGAAATCCCCAAATAGTGGAATATATACAGTCCAAAGCTGCGCTTTCCCATCCAGCGGGTAACTCCGTTTTCAAAATCACCGTATTTTGCCATTCCCCCCAGAATCGCCAGGCAGGCAAACCACCCATATGCCGTAAAGGGCAGGGAACGGTTGATCGGGGCTTCCGCATAATTTTCCCCAAAACAGTTTACACAGAAAGCAATCCCCCATAGAACCGCCGCTGCCGCCAGCGGTACGGCCCATTTTTTCAGAACCTCTGTCACTTCATCATGTGAGAACACGAAATATCCCAGCAAAAATACCACGCCATATAATCCAAACCGATAAACAACCACAACCGGCATGTTGAGCATCTGCGCCGCTCCCCAGATCAAGGCCGTCATAAGAAGAATCGCCGCCATAGTTGTCCTGGCCGAAGCATTCCACAGGCGGTCTTTTTCCACTTTTCGAATCAGTACAAGAACCATTGAGAAAAGCCACAGCAGCTGAACATACCACAGGACTCCGGTACCGGAAAGTACCAGGATCGGATACAGCAGCGCCACCGGAAAATCGCCGGTACAAAATGCGCCGCCCAGGGACATGCTTATGTATGGTTTTGCGTTCTTATAATCTCCAACGCCATCCAGAATCCCATTTAAATGC
>CAJUSQ010000173.1 GCA_910588885.1 uncultured Lachnospiraceae bacterium | reverse complement strand
CTGCTGGCAGAATACCGCAGCCTGCCCACCGGCTTTGTACGGGATATTATTATGAAGGCACCCAGTCAGGATATGATGAATACCTTAGCCCGCAGCGTGCTGACTTTGTATTCCTACGACGACCGGGCCGACGACATTTCCATTCCCAATGTCCTGCGCCAGTGCCTGCAGCTCATCAGCCTGTTCCCCCTGCTTTCCGTTTACGGCTATCAGGCTTATAAGCACTATCACGACGGCGCCAGCCTGTTTATCCATACGCCGGATCCGGCCCTTTCCACAGCGGAAACCATTCTGCATGTGCTGCGCCCCAACAGCAAATACAGCCCTCTGGAGGCCAAGCTTTTGGATATTGCCCTGATCCTGCATATGGAGCACGGCGGCGGTAATAACTCTACCTTTACCACCCATCTGGTATCTTCCTCGGGAACCGATACGTATTCTGCCATTGCAGCTTCCTTAGGCTCCCTGAAAGGTCCCCGCCACGGCGGCGCCAACATCAAGGTGGTAAAGATGTTTGACGATATGAAGGCCCGTATTACGGACTGGACCGACGAAGAAGCCGTTGGACGCTACCTGACCGCACTTTTACATAAGGACGCCTTTGACCATGCCGGTCTCATCTATGGAATGGGCCATGCCGTATATTCCCTGTCCGATCCCCGTGCCATCCTGTTCCGCTCCTTTGTGGAACGCCTTTCCAAGGAAAAGGGCCTTGAGGAAGAATTTGCCCTCTACGCCCTGGTGGAACGCTTAGCGCCGGAGATCATTGCTAAAGAGCGTAAGATCTACAAGGGCGTCAGCCCCAACGTGGACTTTTTCTCCGGTTTTGCCTACAGTATGCTGGATCTTCCTCTGGAGCTGTACACCCCGATCTTCGCAATCGCGAGAATCGCAGGCTGGAGCGCCCATCGTCTGGAGGAGCTTTCCTACAACGGCAAGATCATGCGTCCCGCTTACAAAAATGTACAGGAGCATTTATCCTATATTCCCATGAATCAGCGTTAGAACCGGAAAGCAATTTTCAAATACATCTAGAGCCGTTTTTCATAGCTAACAGTCCAATTCAAACCAGAAAATACTGCCCTTTCCGGGGTGGCTGTCCACTCCATAGTCAGCCCGGTGCAGGAGCAGGATATTTTTCACAATCGACAGGCCCAGCCCGGTGCCTGCTGCCGCCCGTTTATGGGCGTTCTTTCCTTTATAATACCGTTCCCATACGAAGGGAATCTCTTCCTTTGGAATCCCCTGTCCGCTGTCTTCCACTTCAATGCGTACTTTTTCCCCCACCCGGATCTGACGTACCGTTACCCGTTTGTCTTTCCCGGTATAATGGATGGCATTGTTGATCAAATTATACACCACCTGGAAAATCTTAAATTCATCGGCTTTTACACAGACCTCCTCCTTGTAATCGAAGGTAATGCAGTACCCCTCCTGTTCCATCAGCTTATTATACCGTTTCAGCACGCCCCGGATGCTTTCCGTCAGATTGTAAACGGACGCTTCCATTTCCAGGACCCCTGCCTGAAGCTTCGACAAATCCAGCAGGTCATTGACCAAACCAGTCAATCTCTCGGCCTCTTCGATAATTACCTGGATATTTTCCGGCGTATTTTCCCCCGGCAGATCCCGCATTCCCTCCGCATAAGCGGTAATCATGGTCAGCGGCGTCCGAAGGTCGTGGGACACGTTGGCGATCAGCTCCCGTCTCAAGCCTTCCGTTTTTTCCAATTCCCGGGCCGCATAATTCAGCGTATCCGATAATTCCGCAATTTCCCGGCAGTCCGTTCCGGAAAATGCAATCCGGTAATTGCCCCGGGCCAGCTCCTTGGCAGAAGCATTGATCCCCACCAGGGGCCGGGTCATTTTCCCGGAAATCAACAGGGAAAGCAGCAGGGAAAGCAGCAGAAACGGCACGCTCATCCACAGCAGCTGGGTTTTTAAAGTCGTCACGGTGGCGTCCACCGGCGTCAAAGCCGAATAGACCAGAGCCGCCAGCGTTTCCCCGTCCTTTGTGAATAATTTCACATAGAGAATACTTTCTCCCGGTTTCTGCCTGTGGCCTCCAAATAGCGCTTCCATATCCGGACCCTGAAGGCCCGGACCGGCCGGGCCCCCATCGGCCCCTTCTTTCTTTTCCGGCTCCGGCCCGGGCCGGATGCCCTCCTTTTCCTCCAATACAAACTTCGCGCTGCCTCCCTGCTCCTTTGCAGCATTGTAACAAAACTGCAGCTCCTTTTCCGGCAGCAGCTCTGCTTCCGGATTGGGAAAATAGAACGCGCAGCTGCGGACCGTTCCTTGGGAATCCACCGCCAGGATCGACAGGTTATAAGAGGCCGCCAATGCTTCCAGCTCCTCCTGGCCTTTTTCGGTTTCCAGGACTGCAATGGCTTCTTCCATGGCCCGTTTTGCTTCCTCCGTCTTAATCCGTTTATAGAAAGCGTCCAGGTAGCAAATCTGAAACAGCCACAGAATGGCCAGCAAAACCACCGTAAACCCCAGCAGATAGAAAAATACCTTCCATTTTATACTGATATTCCCGCCGTTATGCTTCAAACCGATATCCCACCCCTCTTAAGGTCACCAGGAACTTCCGGTAGCTTCCCAGGCTGCTGCGCAAAAGCTTAATATGGGTATCCAATGTCCGGTCATCCCCGTAATAATCATAGCCCCAAACCTGGTTAATCAGCCGTTCCCGGCTTAAAGCAATATTCCGGTTCCGCACCATATAGAACAGGAGTTCGTATTCCTTTGGGGAAAGCTCCACCCGCTGTCCGTCCACGGAAACGGTCCGCCCGGTGAAGTCCACCAAAAGCCCTTCCGCGGCAAAAATTTCATGCTCCCGGCCGCTTCCCCTTCTGCGGCTGATTACCACCTTAATCCGCATCATCAGCTCTTTCGGGGAAAAGGGCTTCACCACATAGTCGTCAATTCCGATTTCAAACCCATGGAGCTTGTCATATTCTTCACCCCGGGCAGAAAGCATAATCACGGGAATCTCCTTTTCCTTACGAATTTCCCGGCAGGCAGAAAATCCGTCCAGCTCGGGCATCATCACATCCATCACAATCACATCAAAATCCTGCCGGCGGCAAAGCTGCACCGCTTCCATACCGTCCTTTGCCTCCTGGATCTCATGTCCTTCAAATTCCGCGTATTTTTTTATAATCGTCCTGATTTTCTCTTCATCGTCTACCACTAAAATCCGGGCCATCCAATCCCTCCTGCCTTACTTTTTTGCTCCATTTCAGTATACCGAAGAGGTTTTCCCCTGTCAACAAATCTATTTTTATCAATTTTCGGAAATGAATTGAAAATTCTTTTATTATGGTGTATGATGGATGCATATGAATAATTTACGATAGGAGAGATTTTTACAATGATAATGGATAATAAGACCGTGTTGATCAGTGACGATTCCGTTCTCGCCCGGAAGCAATTAAAGGATATTCTGAAGCATTTCGGATGCAGCAGCTTTCTTGAGGCGGCCAACGGACAAGAGGCCGTCAATTTATATAAGGAACATAAGCCCTGTCTCGTATTTCTGGATATTGTAATGCCCGTAATGGACGGAATCACTGCTGTCAAAGAGATCATGGCCTTCGATTCCTCCGCAGACATTATTATCGTCTCTTCTGTCGGCACACAGGATCAGCTGAAAAATGCTATTATGGAAGGTGCCCGCGATTTTATACAGAAACCCCTTCAGGCCTCCCAGATTCAGAAAATCATTAATGTTAGATTTGGAGGAAAATAATTATGTATACACAAGCTTTCGGAAACTATCTGTTAAATACAAGCGCGGTCACATCGGAGCAGCTGCTGGCTGCTTTGTCTGCCCAGGCTACCGCCCATGTGAATCTGGGTACGTTGGCGGTACATCGCGGCTATATGACGGCAGTTGAGACGGAGCATGTTTTCATTTTACAGACACACCGGGATAAGCGGTTCGGTGAGATTGCCGTAGAAGAAGGCTATCTGACCCAGGAACAGGTTTCCGAGCTGCTGAAATGCCAGGCCCCCGGCTATGTGGTCCTGGGACAGATTTTAGTAGACCAGGGTATTTTAACCCCGGCCAAGCTTCAGAATATTATTACGGATTACCGTTCCGAATATGAAATCTACGAATTGGAAGACAACGACGAGCAAAGCGACCTGGTGCACCATCTTCTGGCGGAGCTTGACAAGACCGAAGAGAAAGAACATATCCATCCGGAATATGTTTCGGAATATCTCCTTTTGTTATTCAACAACTTGATCCGTTTTATCGGGGAGGATTTTACGCCGCTGAATATCATACAGGTTCCGGAAGTTCCCACG
>CAJUSQ010000172.1 GCA_910588885.1 uncultured Lachnospiraceae bacterium | reverse complement strand
CGTGGAGCTGCTAAGCCCCATTTATGACCGGTTCAGCTGGACGTCCTCCTTAGGCTACGGCTGGGACGCCATCATTATCTGCACCTTGGCGAAAAAGAATCCTTTGTATACGCCTGCTGCCGCGCTGTTTTTGGCCTATCTTCGAATCGGGGCTTCCGTAATGTCCCGGACTACGGACGTAAGCTTTGAAATTGTGCAGATTACCCAGGCGGTGATCATCCTGTTCGTGGTAGCGGAGCAATTCTTAAGCAAATACAAGCATAAGCTGATTGCCCGGGAAGCAAAGGAAGCGCTGCGGAAAGAAGAAGCTTTATTAAAGGAAAACGGAAAGGGGGCAGTCTGATGCTAGACAGTATTTTTTCAGCGGAATTTATAAATTCCATTCTGAGGGCGACAACGCCGATCCTCTTTGCCACCATGGCCTCGGCAGTGGCTGCCAAGGCAGGTATCTGCAATATGGCCCTGGAAGGGATGATGCTGTTGTCCGCGTTGTTCGGTGTCGTTTTTTCCGCCCTGTTCGGCGGGATTTTCGGAACAGCCACGGGCTTTTCCCAGTTTGCCTCCTTTGGATGCGGTTTTTTGCTTACGGTATTGGCAGGCGGGCTGATCGGGCTTGTGTTTGCCTTCTGCATCCTGCATATGAAGGCCGATGAAATCCTGGCGGCAATTGCTCTGAATCTGATTGCATCCGGAGGAACCATTATGCTTCTGATGGCGGCAGCCGGGGAAAAAGGCGCTTCCAGCGCCCTTGCCAGCGTAGCGGCCCCGAAAGTTACGATTCCCCTGATCGAAGCCATTCCCGGTCTTGGGAAAATATTGTCGGGCCAGAACCTCCTGACCTGGCTGTCCTTACTGTCCGTGGCAGGCGTACACATTTTCCTGTATAAAACCCCCATGGGCCTGAAGATCCGGGCCGTGGGAGAGAATAAGAATGCTGCCGAATCCGTGGGGATCAGCGCCAGGAAGATTCAGTACGTCGCCCTGGTGATCAGCGGTATGCTGGCCAGCATGGGCGGCTTCTATCTGTCCGGCGGGTATATGAACATGTTTACCCGGGACATGGCGGCGGGCCGGGGTTATATTGCTCTGGCGGCCAGCTCCATGGGAGCGGATACGCCCATCGGCGGTTTTCTGGTATCTATTTTATTCGGGATTGCCCAGGCGGTGGCGAATTTGATGCAGCTGACGACAATCCCCATGCAGCTGGTTCAGATGGTGCCTTATCTGACAACGCTGGTGGGACTTGGAATATACAGCTATGCCCGGATGAAGCGGCGGCGTAAGCTGGTGCAGGTGAAATAGCCCGGCGGATGGGAACATCCCGAAGATGATGAAGGCAGCAGGAAAAAGGAGAAAGTATGACAAAACAGGAATTTCAAAAGATGGCGTCGGAGCGCATCTTGATTTTAGACGGAGCCACCGGTTCCAATTTGCAAAAGCGCGGCATGCCCTATGGGGTTTGTACGGAATTGTGGGTGACGGAGCATCCGGAGGTAATGAAGGGGCTTCAGGAAGAATACATTGCAGAGGGCAGCAATATCGTATATGCGCCTACCTTTTCCGGGAACCGGATTAAGCTGGCGGAATATGGGCTTTTGGATAGAATGGAAGAGCTCAATCAAAAGCTGGTGGAGATTTCCCGGGAAGCGGCCGGGGGCCAGGCCCTGGTGGCCGGGGATCTTACCATGACCGGCGCCCAGCTTGCGCCGATGGGGGAAATGAGCTTTGACACCCTTCGGGAGGTATATGAGGAGCAGATCCGGCTGGTGGCCGGGGCAGGCGTGGATCTTCTGGTCATTGAAACTATGATGAGCCTTCAGGAGACCAGGGCGGCGGTGCTGGCGGCGAAAAAGGTCTGTGACCTTCCGGTTATGGCAACCCTTAGCTTTAAGGAAAACGGAAAAACCCTGTACGGGGTGTCTGCCCGGGCCGCGGCAGTGGTCTTATGGGGACTGGGTGTGGATGCGGTGGGGCTGAACTGCTCCGCAGGCCCGGACCAGATGCTTTCCGTGGTGAAGGAAATGAAAGAGGTAACGGATTTGCCGCTGATTGTAAAACCCAATGCGGGCCTGCCGAAGCTTTTGGAGGACGGCACTACCGGTTATGATATGGATGCGGAAACCTTTGCCGGGCACATGGAAACGCTGCTGGAAGCCGGAGCGGATATCATCGGGGGCTGCTGCGGCACTACGCCGGAATTCATCGGAGAGATTGCAAAAACGGCGGCCAAGCATCCGAAACAGAAAAGGGAGCCGAAGGCGGACGGTATTTATCTGGCGTCGGAGCGGGAGGTTTTTCGCTTTACACCGGGCCAGAAGCTTTTGATCGGCCAGGGGATCGACTATTCCAGGAATGAAGAGCTGGTGGAGGAATATCGGGACGAAATCTTTGACACGGCAGTGGATCTGGCCTTTGAGATGGAAGAAGAAGCGGATATCCTTCGCATCTGCGGGGCGGCAGAGGGCCTCCTGGAGGAGGAAGTGGCCCTGGCAGCAGCCGAAGAACTGGCCATGAATACCCATATGCCGCTGATGCTGGCATCGGAACGGGTGGAAACCATTGCTTATGTGCTGGAACACTTTTCGGGAATTATGGCAATTCAGTGGAACCATAACCTGGAGGAATGGGAAACCCAAATAAAAAGTATGGCAAAAAGCTACCATGCACCGATTGTGACTATTGACAATGAAATTATCTATTGCTAAAATAATTTGTAATTGTGCAGCAGTCTGATCGGCAGTAAAAGTGGCAAAACCGATGCCGTAAGACGGATGCATAATGGAAGTTACATGGAAGTTACTGTGAAAGGAAGGTTTCCCATGAACAGACGAGCATTATCAATTCTGGTTGAGAATACACCCAATGTCCTTAGCCATGTATCCGGCCTGTTCAGCCGGCGCGGATACAACATCGACAGTATTTCCGCAGGGGTAACCGCGGACCCGAGATTTACCAGGATTACCATTGTGGCCAGCGGGGACGAGCTGATTTTGGAGCAGATCGAGAAGCAGCTTGCGAAGCTGGAGGATGTGGTGGACATTAAGCCTTTAAAGGACGGGGAATCGGTCTGCCGGGAGCTGATTATGGTAAAAATCCGGGCCAAGGATACGGACCGCCAGGCGATTATTTCCGTGGTAGACATTTTCCGGGCCAAGGTGGTGGACGTAACCCACGAATCCATGGTAATTGAGCTGACCGGGAACCAGAGCAAGCTGGAAGCGTTTCTGGATCTGGTGCAGGGATATGAGATACTGGAACTGGCTCGGACAGGGATTACCGGGCTCAACAGAGGCTCTGCGGACGTATTGTATGTGGATTGATCCGGGAATCCGGATTTGGAAAGGCTTTTTTGAAAAAGCACAACGCGAAGGAGGATATGGAAATGGCAAATATTTATTATCAGGAAGATTGTAACTTATCCCTTTTGGAGGGAAAAACCATTGCGGTAATCGGCTACGGCAGCCAGGGGCATGCCCATGCCCTGAATGCCAAGGAGTCCGGCTGCAATGTAATTATAGGCTTATATGAGGGCAGCAAGTCCTGGAAGCGGGCGGAAGAACAGGGCTTTCAGGTATATACGGCAGGAGAAGCGGCAAAGCGGGCAGATATTATTATGATCCTGATTAACGACGAGCTGCAGGCCGATCTTTATAAGCGTGAGATTGAACCGAACCTGGAGGCCGGAAACATGCTGATGTTTGCCCATGGTTTTAACATCCATTTCGGAACCATCACACCTCCTGCAGACGTGGATGTAACAATGATTGCACCGAAGGGGCCGGGCCATACCGTAAGGAGCGAATACCAGGTTGGAAAGGGCGTTCCCTGTCTGGTGGCGGTTCATCAGGACGCAACGGGAAAAGCGCTGGAGAAGGCATTGGCCTATGCACTGGCAATCGGCGGCGCCCGGGCAGGTGTATTGGAAACCACCTTCCGTACCGAGACCGAAACGGATCTGTTCGGAGAGCAGGCGGTTCTTTGCGGCGGTGTCTGCGCATTGATGCAGGCAGGCTTTGAAACATTGGTGGAAGCCGGCTATGACGAGCGGAATGCATATTTTGAATGTATTCATGAAATGAAATTAATTGTAGATTTAATTTATCAGTCCGGATTTGAAGGAATGCGGTATTCCATTTCCAATACGGCGGAATACGGCGATTATGTTACCGGCCCCAAGATTATTACGGAAGAGACCAAGAAGACCATGAAGAAGATCCTTTCGGACATCCAGGACGGTACCTTTGCCAAGGACTTCCTGCTTGAAATGTCCCCGGCAGAATCCGCCGGAATGTCCTGTGCGTCCTTCAAGCTGTAATACTCATAGTAAACCC
>CAJUSQ010000171.1 GCA_910588885.1 uncultured Lachnospiraceae bacterium | reverse complement strand
ACATCTACGGCTACCTGGATCTGTTGGTTTAAGCTTAATCTGTCCGATTTTCTTTTGTTCCACCATGTCCTCCTGCCTATTGATGCCGGATAAATCCAATCTTATGGAAGGGCCAGATCCGAAGCCATGCCCGGCCGATAATATCCTCCCGTTTGATATTGGCTACGCTGGGATCCCTGCTGTCACTGCTGGCATTCCGGTTATCCCCCAAAACAAAATATTCGTCCGCTCCAAGGGTGATCTCCCGCTCCGCCAGGCCCAGCTTATTCCTGGCAATTACTTCCCGTCCGTAGGATTCTTCCAGTACTTCCCCATTGATATAAATCTTCCCCTCTGGATCAATCTGCACCGTCTCACCGGGCAGGCCGATAATACGCTTTATGTAGTAGGTTTTTTTCTCATATTTGTAAGGAAATACAATGATATCAAATCGTTCCGGTTCCCGGAAACGGTAGGAAATCTTATCCACAATCAGGTTATCCCCATTGCTCAAGGTGTTTTCCATAGAAGAGCCGCTTACTTCCGTACGCTGCCCGACAAAATGAATCACAAGATAAGTCAGTATAAGTACAATTGCAATATAAAGCAGGAAGCTTAAAACCTCCTTCACCGCATCTGCCTTATTGTTATTCTCATTCTTCCTATTTTCAGCCATTTTCTCTTTCCTTTTTTCTTATTTTCGGAGCTATCTCTATTTTAGACCTCTTTTGTCCGAAATTCAAGAATAATTTACCGGGGATCCTCCTTTTACCCGGGTATGTTCAGGGCCCTCATTCCTTTTTGGGAAACTCCAGCGTAATCCTGCCCAGCTTTCCGCTGCGGAATTCCTCTACAATAAGGGCCGCCGCCTTGCTGTAGTCCAATTCATCCCCCCGCTTGATGCAGTTCCTGTTTCTGGCAACCTCCATCAGCAGCCGGGGGGCATCCAAAGCTTCGTCCACCCCGTAACGCGCCGTCAAAACCCCCGGATATTTTTCCAGTAAAATCCCAATCAGCTCCAAAGCCAGCTCGTCTATATTTAAGATCTCATCCTTTACGGAGCCGATACAGGCCAAATGCAGGCCCACGGCGGGATCTTCAAACTTGGGCCAGAGGATACCCGGCGTATCCAGAAGCTCCACCTGCTTATTCAGCCGGATCCACTGCTTGCCTTTCGTGACCCCCGGCTTATTTCCGGTCTTCGTACAAGCCTTCCCGGCATAGGTATTGATAAAAGTGGATTTTCCCACATTGGGAATCCCAACGATCATGGCCCGTACCGGACGGTTTAAAATCCCCCGTTTCCTGTCACGCTCGGTTTTTTCCCGGCATGCTTCCTGGATCACCTGAGTGACGGCTTTCATATTTCCCTTGTTCCGGGCGTCTGCTTTGGCGGCAAAATATCCTTTTTCCTGAAAAAAAGCCATCCAGGCGGCCGTCTGCCCTTCCTCCGCCAGGTCTGCCTTATTCATCAGAATCAGCCGCGCCTTTTGTTTTCCCAGCTGGTCAATATCCGGATTCCGGCTGCTCCACGGGACCCTGGCATCCACCAGTTCAATGACCAAATCTATTAATTTGATATCCTCCTGCATCTGCCGTATGGCCTTCGTCATATGGCCCGGATACCATTGTATCTGCATACCTGCACCTCTTTCTCTGTCTAAAAGCAAAACAGAACATATGTTCTTATTTATCGTATCAATCCGAACCTCTCCAGAGGAGACACCAGCAGCCAGGCTTTTCCTTCAATATGTTCCTTCTTTACATTCCCGATATTGGCATAGCGGCTGTCTTCGCTGTTGTTGCGGTTATCCCCCAGCACGAAATATTCGTCTTCCCCCACTACAATCGGCTCCTCTGCCAAAAGCCCGTTTTCCATATAGGGGTTCTCGATCTCTTCCTCAAATTCCCGTCCGTTCACGTAAACTTTTCCGTCTATAATCTGAACCGTATCTCCCGGAACCGCAATCACACGCTTGATATAATAGTGGGACTTTTTATTTCCGTTTGGCAAAAACACAATAATATCATTGGGTTTCGGCTGAAACAGCTGGTATGCGAACCGGTTCACCAGTATGGTTTCCCCGTTTTCCAGGGTTCCGGACATAGACTGCCCTACCACCGGAATGCGTACGCCAAAATAATACACCAGCACTGCCGCAACCCCAATGGTCAGCAGGATTTCGCCGATCCACAAAAATACCGATTTCACCCGTTCCGTATTCACGCCCTTTTTCCGGCCGAAATTCAGCCCTCCGGAAAAATTCTTCCGTCCGCCTCTCTTTTGAAACTGATTGCGCTTATACCTCACCCATATGCCTCCTGTCCTAATCTTTTCAAAAACGTGCCTGCGCCGGTACGCTTTGGCAGATGATAAAAAGGGGCTGTCTCATAACAGCCCCTTCCCGCTTCTTATTTCACCAATTCTTTTACCTTGGCTCTCTTGCCTACACGGCCTCTTAAGTAGTTCAGCTTCGCTCTTCTTACTTTACCATACCTTACTACTTCTACCTTTTCTACATTGGGAGAATGCAGCGGCCAGGTCTTCTCTACGCCTACGCCGTTTGAAAACTTACGAACGGTAAATGTCTCGCGGCTGCTTCCGCCCTGGCGTTTCAATACGATGCCTTCAAATACCTGAACCCTTTCCCGGTTTCCTTCCTTAATCTTGCCGTATACCCGAACGGTATCGCCAACCCGGAACTGCGGTACTTCCGCCTTCAGCTGTTCTGCTTCAATGCTTTTAATAATTTCTGTTGCGTTCATTTTGTGACCTCCTGATTCTTTAGATGTTCTTAATACACTGGGTAACAGAGGACCATCCGGTTTGCTTGTCTCACAGGGATATATTCTATCATAGTTTTTCCGGAAAAGCAAGGTTTTTTTCGGATAAATATCCCTCTGTGCTTTGCCGGTAAGCCTCCCACAAATCCGGCCTGCGGGCCCGGGTCCGCTCTATGGATTGTTCCCTGCGCCATTCCTCAATTCGTTTATGATGCCCGGACAGCAGCACCTGGGGGACCCGTTTCCCCTCCCATTCCTCGGGCCTGGTATACTGCGGGTATTCCAAAAGGCAGTTTTCAAAAGACTCCGTACTGCCGGATTCCTCGTTGCTTAGCACCCCCGGCACCATCCGGGAAATAGCATCAATCATCACCATGGCCGGCAGCTCCCCGCCGGTCAGCACGTAATCGCCGATGGAAACCTGATCCGTCACAATCTCTTCCAGCACCCGTTCATCAATGCCCTCATAATGGCCGCACAAAAAAATCAGTTCTTCTTCTTGCGCCAGCTCTTTTGCCAGCTTCTGGGAAAATACCCGGCCCTGGGGCGTCAGGTAAATGCAGCGGGGCTTTCGTCCGAGTTCTCCGGTTACGGCCTTCCAGGCATCATAGACCGGCTGGGCCTGCATCAGCATCCCCGCACCCCCTCCATAGGGATAATCGTCCACTTTATTGTGCTTATTTTTGGAATAGTCGCGAATGTTTCTGGCCTCCAGAGACAAATGGCCCGCCTGCACCGCCCGGCCGATAATGCTGGTATTTAAGCCCTGCTCCACCATTTCCGGGAACAGTGTCAATACATAAAATTTCATAGCACTCAATCCCTTAATCCTTCCAGCACATGCACCTTCATCCGGCGCTCCTCCAAATCCACCGAAAGGACGCACTCCTTAATGGCCGGAAGCAGCAAATCGTTACAGCCCTGCTTTTTTATCACATAAACATCATTGGCCCCGGTGGTGAGCACGTCAAAAAGCTCACCCAGATCTTCCCCTTCTTCGTCCTCCACCAAAAGACCGATCAAATCCGCAATGAAATATTCATCCTTTTCACATTTCACGGCCTGATCTCTGGTCACATACAAGGGCTGGCCCTTCCACTGCTCCACATCATTTATATTATCATAGCCTTTGAACTTCAGGATTACCAGGTTTTTAAAAAATTTCACCTGAGTGATCGTAAGCTCTATCTGCTCTTTTCCCGTATCCAAAAGAACCTGCTTCAGCTTCCGGAAGCGGTTCACATCGTCTGTCATTGGGAATACCTTCACTTCTCCCCGCACTCCGTGGGTGTTTGCAATGGCCCCAACCTGCAGTAAATCTTCCATGCTCTTCCTGTTTCTCCTTATTTTGATCCGGCCCGCCGAAATCTTTCGACAGAAAAAGGGGCTTTAAAGCCCCTTCGTACCAGCCTGCCCAAAAATTCTTCCGGCCGCTCCCCGTTTACGACAGCGCCGGAAGCTTTCGCTACTGGACTATTTCTACAATTACTTTCTGCTCTTCTTTGGCTGCCGCCGCTTTGACAACGGAACGGATTGCTTTCGCAATACGTCCCTGCTTGCCGATGACCTTTCCCATATCGGACTGGGCAACACGCAGCTCAATGACAATCGCTTTTTCGCTCTGGTTTTCCGTAACTACAACCTCTTCCGGAAATTCCACAAGAGCCTTTGCAATTACTTCTACTAATTCTTTCATGATATCACCTCACGAGCCCTATTTTTCGATGCCGGCTGCCTTGAAAATCTTGCCTACCATCTCTGTGGGCTGAGCG
>CAJUSQ010000170.1 GCA_910588885.1 uncultured Lachnospiraceae bacterium | reverse complement strand
CCAGGGCGTGTTACGGACTTTCACCGATTAGATTGCGCCCATACTGGGCGCACCACAAAAAACCCCATGGAAGCACACACTCCCATGGGGTTAAAATACAACTCTTATTCACTTTCTTTCACATGAACTTCTGTTCCTTTTCGCCCTCACTTATGGTATGGCTCTCCCATAATAATCCGATAACTACGATACACCTGTTCCAGCAAAATCACCCGCATCAGCTGGTGGGGAAAGGTCAGCTTCGAAAAGCTAAGCTCCTCATCTGCCCGCTGAAGCACGTTTTCATGCAATCCCAGGGAACCGCCAATCAGAAATACAATATGACTGGTTCCGTCAATGGCCAGCCGCTCCAATTTCTGCGAAAGTTCCACGGAATCCAATTGCTTGCCCTCAATGGCCAGGGCACAAACATAATCCTGTTCCCGGATATACTTCAGCAGCCGTTGTCCCTCTTTCCCCCGAATGGCTGCCTCCTCCGCTGTACTGGCGGAATCCGGTGTTTTCTCATCTGCCACCTCAATGATCTGAAGCTTGCAATATCTGCTTAACCGTTTTTCAAATTCTTCTATGGCCTGCCGATAGAATTTTTCCTTTATTTTTCCCACAGCCAATACTGTAATTTTCATTTCCGTTCCTCCTCAAGTCTTCCCTTCCGCCCTCTTAAACCCATACAAATTTGAACCAGTTTACGTTTTAAACCGTTTCTTACTTGAACTTTGCCAGTAAAATCATACTATATTTTTCCGGGCCCTGCAAGATTACAATCATATATCCCCGAATTATTTGTGAAAAAAATAACGTTCTCGCAACACCACTTGTCTTACAGAGGAAACTACTATATAATAGAAACAGCGGAATATATTTTTTGAAACAAAGGAGTCCACAATGGAAAATCAAGAGCAAAATGCAAAAAACCTGTTAAAATCCCAAGGACATACTTACACCCAAAAAAGCAAAAAACTGGAAGACGCCAAAAGCAGCTCCTGGCTGTTCATTCTATTTGGTTTTGCCGGGCTGGCCCTTCTAGGCGGTATCTGGCTTGGGCTGATCCCAATTCCTCTGGCCTTTTATATGAGGATCCTGTATACCATTGTATTAGGCGGGCTTTTTCTGATCCTGATCATCGTCGGCTTCCATTATTTGAGCAAAACCAAAATCCTGGAATCCGAAACCCAGAAGGAGGAACAGCAGACCACAGAGATCATTTCTTCTATTACAAAGGCTTATTCCCTGGAAATGCTGGATGAGCAGATACAAGCGCCCTCTCTTTCCATGGAACAGCTTTATTTTGAGCGGTATGAGAAAATAGCGGCTCTGATTCAAAAGGATTTTGGCATAGAAGACGAAGCATATCTGGACTACCTGGTTGAAAAAATATATCAGGTATATGTTCCGGAAGAATCATAAAAATACGAGGTGATATGACATGAAACAGTTAAAGGAAAAAATTCTTACAGAAGGAATCCCGGTAAATGAAGATATTCTAAGGGTAGACAGCTTTATCAACCATCAAGTGGATCCGGGACTGATGCGGGAAATAGGAAAAGCGTTTGCCAGCCATTTCGCTGACCAGGGAATCACAAAGGTCGCCACCATTGAAAGTTCCGGCATTGCCCCGGCATTCGCGACCGCCGACGCACTGGGAGTCCCGCTGTTGATTTTGAAAAAGCAGCCCTCCAAGGTGCTGAATTCCAATCTTTATCAGACTCAGGTAGCGTCTTTTACAAAGGGCTTTAATTATGAGCTGACCCTTTCCCGGGATTTTATTTCCGAACAGGATCATGTGCTGCTGATTGACGATTTTCTTGCCAACGGCGAAGCTGCTACCGGAGCCCTCCGTTTGCTGCGCCTTGCCCACGCCACCATTGCCGGGTTTGGGGTAATTATCGAAAAAGCTTTCCAGCCGGGCCGCGAAAAGCTTTCGGAACAGGGAATTGAGGTCTATGCCCTGGCACGTATCGGAAAAATGAGCGCCGGACATATTGAATTCCTTGCATAACAACCCTTGATTTTCACAAGAATTTCTTACATAGAGAAAGCTGGACAGGTATCCTTCAAAGCGGAATCCCTGTCCGGCTCTCTCTTTTACAGGGTCTGGGCTTCCCTTCCCGGAAGCCGCCCTTCTGTAAGTACGATAGACACCACTTATGTTTCGTTATCATTTCTATATCCTTCCAAGGCACTTAGGGCAGATATTTATAATTGCATTTCAGCACTTCGCTGACCATTCCATGTGTATCCACCAAAATCACAGAAAGGATATTGTTTCCTTCCGGGATCGGAATGGGAGCCGTATACTCCTCCGAATCAACGGTCGGTGTACTTCCGTCCCAGGTGTAATACATCCGTCCCCCTTCTATGCCTCTTAACTCGACTTCCGCAGGCCCGTAGAAGGTTCCGCCGTCCGGGCTTGCTTTCGGCATCCGGGGCCTTTGATATTCCACGGTGAATTTTCCCTGGAGAAGGGAGCTGTATTCCCCATACTCGTTGCGGCAGACCGCTTTAATCTCCAAGATTCCCTGCTCCTCCAAAGAAATGGGTTCCCGGTAAACTTCTCCGTTTTCCCTGGGATCCTCCCCGTTGGTCGTAAAATAAATTTCGCATCCTTTTTCCGCAAACAACTCTACGGTAATAGCATCCTCATAGGTACCCGGCTCCAGACCGAATTCCGGAGGGCTTGCTTCAAATTCCGTAAACAGCTCCTGTATAACCGTATCGGTTACGGAATCCTTTAATTTTAAAATTGCTTCATAATCTTCTTTTTCCAGATAAAGGGCAATCAAACGTTCATATGCTTCCTGCTGTTTGGGATCTATGGAAATGATTTCATGCAGCATCGTGATAGCCGTGGAAGGTTCTTCCATCTTCTGATACAAATCCACCATTTGGAAACGTACGGCCAGATCCTCCTGCTTTAAAGAAAGGGCCTGTTTAAAATACTCCAAAGCCTTTGTATAGTTCCGTTCCTTTTGACATTCCAATGCCTTCTGAAGCTGGTAATCATAGGAATTCCGGTTTTTATTGCTGGTTATGACATAGAACACAGTCACTCCTGCAATCAGCAGACAGAGACAAAGCACAATGAGAATAAGCGGCACATAGCTGCGCCTTTTCCCGGAACGTTTCCTGCCCGTTCCCGAAGCGTTCTGCCCATCCGGGCTTTTACCCGGGCGCTTCCTGCCGTCGGAATCCCGGCCGGAACGTTTTTTTGCTCCGGAAGAGCCAGTTGCATCCCGGCCGGGACGCCTGGCCTGAGACTTTTTCGGTGCACCTTTTCCGGCTGCAGGGAGTTCCGGCTCCTCTTCCCGAAGAAGCGCCCGCAGCAATTCATCTTCCAGCAGGCTGGATTCCGAAACGATCTGTGCTTCCTTCCCGCAGTTGGAGCAGTACATGCAGCCCAGCTTTATTTCTGCTCCGCAGCTTGCACACTTCATACGCGTTCCTCGTTTCCGGCAATGCTATGGACGCAATTCTGCATCAGCATGGCAATCGTCATCGGGCCTACGCCGCCCGGAACGGGGGTAATGGCAGAAGCAAGGGGTTCCACCTGGGCAAAATCCACATCTCCGCATAATTTATTGTCTTCCTTCCGATGAATGCCCACGTCTATGACCACGGCCCCTTCTTTTACATATTCCGCAGTAACAAACAAGGGCTTTCCCAGAGCGGCAATCAGAATATCGGCACTCTTGCAAAGTGCTTTCAGATCCTGGGTTTTCGAATGGGTAATCGTCACCGTAGCATTTTCCCTTAGCATCAGCAGGGCCATGGGCTTCCCTACGATATTGCTTCTTCCGATGATGACACAGTGCTTTCCTTCGATCCCAACCCCGGAACGTTTCAGCAGCTGGATAATCCCCGACGGGGTACAGGGCAAAAATCCCGGCTGGCCAATGGCCATAGCTCCCACACTCTGGGGATGGAAGCCGTCTACGTCCTTATCCGGACGAATGGCCCGGATGACTGCATTTTCATCAATATGCTCCGGAACCGGGAGCTGCACCAGGATTCCTTTTACATTCCCGTCCTGATTTAATTTTTCAATTAAATGCAAAAGCTCCTGCTGCGTCGTGTCTTCCTCAAGCTCATAAGAAAGGGACTCGATCCCGATATAGGCACAGGCATTTTTCTTATTTCGTACATATACGCTGGAAGCCGGGTCATGGCCCACCTGAATGACTGCCAGTGCCCCCGTTTTTCCCTGTTCCTTCAAGGCTGTCACCTGTTCCTTCAATTCATCCTTTATCTCCTGGGAGATTCGCTTCCCGTCAATTAATTTTGCCATTTTTACCTCCTAACATTCTGCTTTTCCCAATCATCTTTGAATGATCCTGCTTTTCCCAATCACCCTTGAATGATCCTGCCTTTGGCAATGACCCTTAAAACAACCCGGTAATCCGGCCTTTGGAATCCACATCAATGCCATTGGCCGCCGGAACCTTGGGCAGTCCGGGCATGGTCATAATGGCCCCGGTAATGGCAACCACGAAGCCTGCTCCCGCAGAGGCATAGGCTTCCCGTACATGAATGGTAAAATCCGAGGGCCTGCCCAGCTTCGTCTGATCGTCGGAC
>CAJUSQ010000169.1 GCA_910588885.1 uncultured Lachnospiraceae bacterium | reverse complement strand
GCCAGAATCCCGTTTACAAAGGAAGCCGAATCATCGGAGCCGTAGCTTTTCGCCAGCTCCACCGCTTCGTTGATGGCAACCCCGGTCGGAATATTCTCTTCGTATTTCATCTCGTAAACCGCAAGTCGGATCAGGGTCAGGTCTACCTTCCCCATACGGCTGGTTTTCCATCCATGGGCCGCTTCATTCACCATCCGGTCAATCTCCGGCAGGCAGGCCAGGATCTTTTTAAATTTCTCTTCAATATAAGAGGTATCTTTCCCGGAGGCTGCTTTCCAAAAAACGCCCTGCTCCTGCTCCTCATTCTCTTCCGTTTCTCCCTGTCCCAGCTCCTCTAAAAATAGGGTTTGCTGTTCCGAAAGCTCGTCCTCTTCATAGAACTCCGCCCGAAACAGCAGATGGAACACTTGTTCTCTCAATTCTCTCCTACTCATTTCTCACTCCTTTATGTTCGGAAGCGGCCTTACGCCGGAAGGGGTGCTGCAAAACAGTCCCAAATCTCAACTATTTTACAGCACCCCCGACTCCTGCGGGCAGCCAACCATCACCGCCTGCCTGTATGCCCCGTTCCTGACGGCTCTTCCTGCCGGCGCCCGCAAACCGCTTATTTGTGTTTTCCCAAATCAACCGCTGCAATCCGGATATCCACGCTGCTGACCTGCAGCCCGGTCATATTCTCAATAGCTGTCTTCACCCGTTCCTGCACCTTCCCGGAAACATCCGGAATCCCATAGCCGAAAGCGATGTTCAGCGCAACGTCCACATGCACCACGCCGTTTGCCACTTCCACCTTAACCCCTTTCGACAGGTTCTTCATTCCCAGCTTGCTGACCAGCTCATTGGTAATATTGCCTGCCATGGAGCTGACGCCCTCTACTTCCGTCGCCGCCAGTCCTGCAATAATTGCCACAACTTCGTCTGCAATCCGCACTTCTCCCAGGTTATCATCCTTTATCATATATGCCTTTCGATCTTCAGCCATTCTAATGCCTCCTCAATCTTTATGATTACTTATTATAACAGAATCTTTGATATTTGCAAAGAAAACTTTTTTGCACGGTGTAAATTCTTATCAAAGTCCGGCCTTGGCAGCATCCGTCTCTCTCATTCCCGCTCCGCCACCGTTACAAATACCTCGTCGCCCGGCTGTTTCCCAATTTTGGCGCGGATTTCTTTCCGAATGCCGATGATGTAGCAAATACTGCCGTCTTCCTTTTTCAGGCCCATATTCACCACGCTGCCGTCATATGGCTCCCCGTCAAAGGTAACGTGCACCTTCACCCGTCCCCGTCCGAATTCTTCCCGGACATCATATGGGAATATCACATAAGCGCCGCCCTTTTGCTCCGCTTCATAAATCTTCGACCAATATTCATAGGCTCTTGCATTCATCGTTCCTACCTCACTGCCGTTCTTTTCTGTTCTTAGTATATCACCTGACCGGGATTTATTCCAGCATTACTTGTTTTATTGAAATTTTAGAGATCCGCCTTGCGTAACCGTACATGGCCAGCTCATACAGCAGTCCGAAGGAAACCAGGGCCATAAAAAAATTCGGAATGTCAAAATAAAAATCCGGTATCCCTTCCAAATCCCGGAACACCACCGTTACCATGATTTTCAAAAGCCCGAACTGGTAGCCTGTTCCCAGCCCAAATCCCAGCCAGGCATAGAGCCGATAACCGCCCAGGATCGCTTTGCTGCACTCCGTTGCGGAATAACCGAATACCCGCAGCATGGCAATGGTCTTCGTATTGGCATGAATTACCGTCGTCACAGCCAAAAGCAGCGATACACAGGCCAGTGTCAGCCCAATCAGCAGCATCATAACCGCCATCATGGCGCTGGCAAATTCCTCCATCCGGACGGACATCTGCACCATGGCAGAATAACAAAAGGCTGCAAATGCAATAAAAAATACCAGAACCTTCCTCTGCCGCACCGTCCCTCTCCGAAGCTCCTGCAAAAACGGAAGTTCTTTTTTCGTATTTTTGTATTTTTTTCCTTCTTCAATTTTTCCGCGAAGCAATGTCTGCACCGGTGTCCGGAGTTTGAACCAGGCATACAGCACGGCCAAAACCGAAAACAGCACTCCGGGCAGCAGCACCAAAAGCACCAGCAGGGAGGGATGAAACTGGGCTTTCATCTCCGGCAGAAGGCTTCCTTCCAACTGTGTCCCGTAAAAAGCCGGCATCAGGCAGACTGCCCCGAGGAAACCGGCTGCTGTTCCAAACAAAACGCTTAGGCCAAAAATTCCAAAGCCCCGGGCAATTTCCAGGTTGGAATACCCCAGAGCCTTCAAAATTCCCAGCTCCTTCCGGTGCGTGTCGATATAATGCTTGCTGTAAAAGCAAAGGAGGATTACGCTGGTAATCAGCAAACACCCTCCCGTAACGCCGCATACCACCTGGCAGGTCATTTTCTGGGCCTCGTAAAAAATCCGGGCCTGCCCCTCAACAATCAAATCCTCCACTGCCGCCAAATCCAGGCTGTAATTTAGAAAAAGGGTACAGACCAATACGGCACAACAGGAAACGATCATAACGCCAATCAACTTAAAACTGTCTTTGATTCCAACTACCATTTTTACCACCCAATCTCATATGCGCTTTTCTGCTGCTTATTTGTGAAACTTTTCACGATTTTCCCGCTGTTCATCTGAATCACGGTTTTGGCCATTTCCGCAATATTTTCATTATGGGTCACCATGACAATCGTAAAATGATACGCTTCCTGCAATTTACTGATATAGTGCAGGACAAGACGGCCCGTTTCCTCATCCAGCGCACCGGTCGGTTCGTCCAGGAAAAGGGCTTTGGGCTTTTTGGCCAGTGCCCGGGCCACGGAAACCCGCTGCTGCTCCCCGCCGCTTAGCTCACTGGGGAACTTATCTTTTTTATCGGAAAGCCCGATCGCCGAAAGAATCTCGCCATATTCCCGGTTCCCGGCCAGGTCCGCTCCCATTTTTACATTCTTCTCTGCGGTCAGGTTGGGCAGTAAATAGTATTGCTGAAAAATAAAGCCGATATTCTCCCGGCGGAATTCGGTCAGTTCTTTTTCCGCCAGCTTCGTAATATCCCGGTGATCATAGCTGACATTCCCGCCGTCCGGCCGTTCCAGCCCGGAAAGGATATTCAGCAAGGTCGATTTTCCCGAGCCGGAAGCTCCCAGGATTACGGCAAAATCCTGATCTGCAATTTCCAGGGAAATCCCTTTCAGGACCTGAGTCCGGCTTTCCCCGCTGCCATAATATTTTGTAATCTGATTTCCACAAATCATCGCTTTTCCCCCTCTTTCTTGTGGTTTTGAAGGTCTGAATTCCCCCGATTTTCAAAACGGCTCCCCTTCTCCTGGTTTAAAAGGCTTAAAAAAACCTGTGTCAGCATCCGGCTGCTTTCTTCCGGCCCGAAGCGGCAGACAGCCGTTGCCATCAAAGTGGCAATCCCATGAGTATAAATCCACAAATGCCGGTACAGCCTTTGGGCCGATTCCTCTTCCAACTGGTATACGTCACGGATTGAGCTTAAAATTTTTTCATAATTCTCCTCAATCACCGGCAGAATCCCGGAAATCTCCGGCTCCGGCTGCTGCTTTGTCATAAATAGCAATCGAAAAAGTTCCGGCTCCCTGCTCGCAAACCGAATATACTGTTCCCCCACCCCTTTAAAGGCCAGGGGCCCAGACAGCCCCTCCTGCACATACTGATTATAAACCTCCCGGGCTGCCCGTTTCACTTCTGCCTGAACCTCCTCCATATTCCGGAATACACTGAACACCGGCTTTGAGGATGACCCCAGCCGTTCCCCCAACGCCCGGGCCGTGATGGCATCGGCCCCTTTTTCCCGTAAAATCCCCATGGCGGCATCCAAGATTTCCTCCCGGGTAAACTTGCATTTTGGCGGCATTTTCTTCTCTCCTCTTCTTCGTAGTTGTTGTTTTGAAGCATTTATTCCTGTGGGCAGCTAACTTCCCTATGTAAAGTTTCATTCTGCTACATCCGTTTCGCAATATTTGTTTCGCAACATCTGTTTCTTATTGTACCACAAAGAGTTTTCATTGTCAAAGTGCAATTGTATCCGGCCTTTCCGGATCTCAATAACCTGAAATCCCTGGCTTTCATATAATGCTTTGGCAGGCTCATTCCCGGTAAGGACTTCAATGCAGCATAACCCCGGATAAGCTTCTAACATGGATTTGAAAAGGGCCCGTCCAATTCCTTTCCGCATACAGGCCGGGTTTACATACAGCCAGGCAAGCTCCTCCTGGGTGCATGCCGCAAATCCTGCCACAATTCCTTCCAGTTCCGCCACAAAAATTCCGGGATATTCAAAAAAGCTTTCCTGTTCGGACGCAATGGAAAAAGGCAGAAAGGCTTCTTCCAGACCTGCCAATTTCAATTCCACCCGCCTGGCTTCATCGTGAATCCCTGCCACGGCTTCCCAATCCTCCGGCATATATTTTCTTATGGTGATCACTTGTATTTTCCTCCTGTAATTCCAAATTTTAAAATTTATAAAAAAAATAGTTGCATTCTGTCATAAACTGTGTTATTATTCTATTTGTTCGAGAGAATACGCCGGCGTGTCGGAATGGCAGACGAGGCAGACTCAAAATCTGTTGTGGGCAAC
>CAJUSQ010000168.1:2490-4632 GCA_910588885.1 uncultured Lachnospiraceae bacterium | reverse complement strand
ATAAAAACAACAGAGCTCGTTATGAAGAAATCCTAAGCACGGAGAAGAGCGTTGCCGCCCATCCCGCAGAGCTCTTCTTCTCCCGGGACGCCCAGCTTCCGGTGCCCGGCCCCTGTGGCAAATACGATGGTCCTGGTTTCGTAGCGTTCCTTATTGGTTACTACCCGGTATCCTTCCGCCGTCTTCTCCACTTCCAAAACATCTTCCTGCAGAAACTTTGCTTCCATGGCATCCGCATGGGCCCTAAGCTTCATGCCCAGTTCAAATCCGCCCAGCCCCGGCAGGCCCGGATAGTTGTCAACCTCATAGGTATTTAAGATCTGTCCGCCGCTCATGGGCTGTTTTTCAAAAATCAATGTATTCAGACAGGCCCGCTGTCCGTATATGGCTGCGGAAAGCCCGGCAGGCCCGCTTCCTATTATAATTACGTCGTACATTGTCTTTCTCCTTTGCCGTTTTCTTTTTATATTCCCTATCAAACAGTATACACGATTTTTCCGAAAAATCTACCTCTGCCCTTGCTTTTTTTCCTTTTTGGTGCAATAATAGAAGCACAGCTTCTCATGGTCTGTATATAATAGGTACGGAACATCAGAAGCTGTAACAAAATGTTTTCAAGAAAGGTGGGGATCATATGGATATTGCTTCTTTATCTACCGCACTTAGTACCATCAGTACAGGGAACGAGGTCGGTGTTCTGATGTTAAGCAAGCAATTGGATTTGGTGGAATCCCAAGGAGACAGCATGGTAAAGGCTTTGGAACAGTCCGTTTCCCCGCATTTGGGAAACAGCATTGACGTACGTCTCTAAGCCCGATACGGCTGACAGCCAATGTCCCAAATGCATCAAGGCCCGGCAGTCCTTACGGTCTGCCGGGCCTTTCTCATTCTACTTTGTGAAATTATTCACAGTCTTTCCGGTTCTCACCAAAATCCTGTCTCCGGAACCCGCTTTACCAGCTCTTCTCCAGCGTTGTCTGATAATTCACGGCATAGGGGTTATCCTCCCGCAAAAGCAGGTCCTCATAGATGCCCCGGCGTTCTTCCGAGCTTTCCTCAGCCCAGTATTCATACCCCCTCAGGTAGCTGCCTACCAGCTCGTCCCAGGAGAGGAACAGGGGCTGTACCATCTGGGCAATTTCCAACGACTTGTCCAATGCTTCCTGCTCCGTATAATAGCCGGCCAGATAGTAAAAGCTCACCAGGTTCAAGGCTCTGCAGTAATCCCAGCCGTCAATGGCCGTTTCCCCGTATTGTTCATACATCTCATAATACTGCTCGCTTAACTGTGCCTCCTCTTCGGACAGATCATAATTCATCTTCAGATACTCTATACGTTCCGTCATTTCCATCTCACCTATTCCGGTACTCTGTAAGGATTCTATAAATTCCTTAAAATCCGTCCGATGGCCTTCATTTAATGCCCAGGCCAATGTTTCATCGGCGCTTTCCCGGTCTGTTACACCCCACCATTCCTCCAGGGAACGAATCTGCATGGCCTGCATCTGGGGTGTCACGGGTGTCCCTGCAAAAATATTGTAATCCAGCCCGTTCAATTCCGTGAGGATCGCATAGGATGCATTAAACCAGCGGATGGTATCCGTAACAGCAACCGTAGGCGCTCCCTCTTCCGAGGTCGTTTCCCCTCCGGCTGCATCCCCGTCTTCTGCCGCGCCATCCTCTTTTTGGGTGTCTTCCTTTTCGGTGTCCTCTTTCTGCTCTGTCTTGGGGCCGCATCCCTGCAGGGAAAATACAGCCGCTGCTGCCAACAGGCAGCTAAGTACCAACAGCTTCCGAATCTTTTTCATCTTCATCTTTTTCCTCCTCTTGACTTTTGCTTTTCCTTTTCGTTTCTTAATAATAATATCCTACCACCTGATATGCCATAAAGGCAACTGTCAGGAGAATAGCCGCTATCACGGAAAGCGTTACCATGCGCTCCCTGGTCCCTTCCCGGAACATCCCCTTTACATGCTCCCACCGCTTACTGATCTTTGCGATAGCGATATAGACCCCGATTCCTCCGGCCGTTGTCCCCAGGGCAACGGCTGCCCAGAACACGACGCTGAAAATCATCATCACCAGGGTTGTTTCGTCCAGGGTGTTCAGAAACATCCCGGTCATACCGTCTCCCGCCTCCTG
>CAJUSQ010000168.1:0-2480 GCA_910588885.1 uncultured Lachnospiraceae bacterium | reverse complement strand
CCGACAGCTCCGTAACCTTCGTCATAAGCGCATTGACTAATACTCCGGTAAAATTGATGGTAAAATGGGCCAGCATGGAGCTGAAAATACTTCCGGTGGCTTCCACCAGAAAAGCCAGGTAAATTCCCAGGGCAAAGGCATATGCAAATTGATTCAGGTTCAAGTGTATGCAGCCAAACAGAAATGCACTTAAAAATATAGCCGGAAGCATCTTACTTCTCTTATAGGTCGAAAAAAGCATCCCCCGGAACACAAATTCTTCGACAAAAGCCGGAAGCACCGCAACGCATAAGGTCATTACCGGCAGGGAAATATCCGGTGTCATCAGTCCCATGGTTCCGGACGGCACAAAAAACAGAGTCAGGGCATTCAATACAATGATCAGGGGGTACATCAGGTAGGTACAAACCACTACCAGCACACATACGGAAAACTTCATTTTCCGGAAGGGGATCAGCTCTTTCACAGGTACCCGGCGGATCATGCAGTAAATTAAGGACGGAGCCACCACCAGGGCCTGTGAAAAAATCAGGGTTCCTGCTACAGGAACGCCTTCCAGGGCATCAGAAAACATCGAAATGAGAAAGCTGGCTCCCAGATAAATCAAAACCGTCACCAGAAACAAGCGGTTTGCATTTTTATTTGACGGCATATACATCCTCCTTTTATTCTTTCGGCTGATTTTGCCGTTTTCTATACAGAACGTATGTTCTTGTCCGTAATTTCAATCTTCCGGGCTTTATACAGCCGCCCCACGGCCCGTTTGAAGGCTCCTTTGCTCATCTTCATTTCCCGAAGGATCACTTCCGGGGATGCCTTGTCGTTGAAGGGCAGCACACCCCCAAATTCCTCCAGCATCCGAAGTACCTGCTGGGAGTCCTTATCAATCTGGAGATGGGCCTTTTCCCGCAGGGTCACATCCAGCTTCCCGTCAGGCTTCACCGCAGCCACCCGGACGTTTACCACCTCGCCGATCCGCAGGGCACTGCAGTCCTCATGGCGGGGCAGCATGGCGGAATAGCGGTCGTCCACAGCCAGAAACGTCCCGAAATTCCCGCTGAACTCATAGACACGGCCCTGCACCTGATCTCCCGCATGATAAGGCGAAGCCTGGGAGAGCAATTCATACAAGCCCTTCATACTGGCACAGAGCCGGCTGCTTTTATCCAGGTAAAGCCGTACCAGTACCTCGTCTCCCACATTCAGCCTGCAGGTCTGCTCTTTA
The DNA here is from genome assembly GCA_910588885.1 of uncultured Lachnospiraceae bacterium. Taxonomy (GTDB): domain Bacteria; phylum Bacillota; class Clostridia; order Lachnospirales; family Lachnospiraceae; genus 14-2. The sequence goes on along the minus strand of CAJUSQ010000168.1, from coordinate 1,255 downwards.
TATGGAAGAAACAGATCTTTTTCCAGACCCCAGTCCAAAAATGCTCCGATCTTCTGGACGGAAGCCACCGTAAGCACCGCCAGCTGTCCCATTACCAGCTTCGGCTCCCTGCAGGTGGCAATCAAACGGTCCGCAGAATCCCGGTAAAGAAATACTTCCAGGGAATCCCCGATCTTCGTCCCTTCCGGAACCTGCTTTTTCGGCAGCAGGACCCGGTTCTCGCTGTCAAGCTGCTCTCCAAGGTAAACGCCGAATTCTACCTGCTTTACCACGAAAAGCTGCTGCTTTTCTCCTAATTTCAACATAATTCTCCTCCTCATTCCCCTATGGGCCCTGCCGCTTCCAGTTCAATCACCGTATAGGGTTTCCCTTCCCCATCCGCCAGGCATACCGACGCAAGGTTCCCGGACACCAGGGCCGCAGGATAAATCACATCCCCATATACCGCCGATTTCCTGTATTCCGCCCGCATCTTCCCAATCCGGAAGCCTTCCGGAAGGTATTCCTGGGCCATCAGGATATATTTCCCGTTGTTCACATGCTGGTTGGTGTCCAAGTGGAATTTCCGCACCGGAAAAGGCTTGTACTCCTTCAGCCCCTTGGGCAGCTGCATCTTCCTTGGGATCGGCTCCATGGACAGGGCCGGTTCCAGCGTATAGGCCGCCGCCATTTCCGGCAGGATCCGGGTGGGGCGTCCCGCCCGCAAGTCCATCAGCACCCACATGGAAGCCGCGGATGCCAGCATATTCCCTTCCGCATCCTTCATCACAAAATTCCGGCACCCATAAAACCCTTTAAAATCATAGGGCCAGGTCCCGACCAGCACCTGTTCCCCGATTCCCGGGCGGCGCATTACTTCAATCTGCCAGGACACCAGTACCCAGGCCACCTGCTTCTCCTTCAAAAATTCAATTCCGACCTGCAGCTCTTCCGACTGGAAGGAGCTGCAGTCCTGGAAGTAATCCAATATGCCATGAAAAGTGAGTTTTCCCTCTTCATCTAACTCACTATAGCGAATCCTGCTTTCAAAGCTGTACATTCCCATCCTCCTGTAAAAAAATACCATCACAGTAAGCTTGATCCCCCGTTGCCTGCAGCGGAGGATTTGATTTCCTGGGAAAGGCAAAGTGCATTCGTACTTCACAGCAGCAAATCCTTTCCTGGGAAAAGAAAAACCACCACATAGATGTGATGGTTTCAAACTGGCCCACAAGGATTCGAACCTTGAAATGACGGAGTCAGAGTCCGTTGCCTT
>CAJUSQ010000167.1 GCA_910588885.1 uncultured Lachnospiraceae bacterium | reverse complement strand
TTCAAATGCAAGAGCGAAAAGGCTCCGCAAATTCCCCACAAATCCTGGGTGACGGTAACAGCAGAGATCAAGGTGGAATTTGCCCTGGAGTATAAAGGAAAAGGCCCGGTGCTGTATGCCCTGGAGATTCAGCCGGCCGAGAAGCCGGAAGAGGATCTGGTGTATTTTTCCTAGAAAATTGCAAAAGAAATGCCGGGAGTGCCTGGGGGCGTTCCCGGCATTTTCTGATGTTTTGGCTATTACTCCATCCGGTCAGTGTTTAGACGTTGGGAACGTTTCAAACACGCTCCGGATTTGTCGCCGCTTGTTCGGAAGAAAAATTTTTCAAAAAAATAAAAAAATTTGAAGTGATTCCAAAATCCTTCTCGTTATAGTAAATGACAGATCAAAAAGGAGGTGGATCGCATTAATGCCGAAGTTTATTTTGAATATCTTCTAAGTACGTACCAGCGGCTGGTTTATTCCATCTGTTATAAGGCGGCCGGAAACCAGTTTGACGCGGAAGATCTGACGCAAGAAACTTTTTTAGCAATTTATAAAAATTTGTCCACCTTCGACCGGAGCTATGAGAAAGCCTGGGTCTGCAAAATTGCCTCTAACAAATGCCTGGATTTTTTAAAAAGCGCCAAACGGAGAGTACAGCCGGCGGAGGAAGAAATGTTCAGCCAATTGGAGGATCGGGCGGATACGCCGGAGGAAGCATATTTGCAGAAGGAATCCAAGGATCATGTATACGAGATCTGTCAGAACTTAAAGGAACCTTATAAAACGGTGGCAACGGAACATTTTTGCAGGGAAAAATCTGTTTCGGAAATCGCAGAAGAACAGGGGAAAAATATCAAAACCATTCAAACCCAGATATACCGGGCAAAAGGAATGCTGAAAAAAACAGTAAAGGAGGAACGGGCAAGATGCAGGAAGATATCATGAAACGTCATATTACGGATGAAATGTGGATTGCCTTGAAGCGGGATACCATCCGGCCGGAAGAATTTATGCAGATTCTGGAGCATACTTGTGATTGTACCTGGTGTGCGGAGCGAATGGCAGAAATTCTGGAACAGGAAGACGGCATAGAAACGGAATGGGCCGCGGCTCCCCCGTCCTACCTGGCGGGAGAAATCCTGGAGCGGGCAAAGCAGCTGGATGTAAGAGCCGCAGTGGCTGTAAAGCAGACTTCAAAAAGGCTGCAGCTTTTCCTCTACAGTATGAAAGTCGGAGTGGCAGTAGCGTTTTCCATGCTGATTCTTGTGCTGACTTCTACGATTCAGCAGGAGGGCCTGCAGCAGGCAGGACAGCTGCCCAAAGAAAGCCTCTGGGAAGAATCCGCACCGGGAGGAAGGGGTGGACATAAGGGGCAGAATTCGGAACAATTCCCGGCGGGCCAGGAAGCGCAGGAAAAAGATTCTCCGGGGGACGGGCAGGATCAATCAAATTCCGCAAAGAAGGAGGCCGAACCGTCGGTTTTAGACTGGATGAACCAGGCTGCCAACGGCCTTACGGACAGGATGAATGAATTTGCAGATTTATTATTAAATGGAGGAAAATAAGATGACAAGGAAAAAAAATGGATTTTGGGTTTTTGTATTCTCTTTCCTGCCGGGAGCAGGAGAAATGTATATGGGATTTATGAAGCAGGGAACGACCCTGATGGGTTCCTTTTTCCTGTTGGTATTTCTGGCCAGCTGGCTGAATATCGGGCCGCTTCTGTTTGTGCTCCCGGTACTATGGTGCTACGGATTTTTCCATGCCCATAACCTGCGAAGCTTATCGGATGAAGAGTTTTACGGGATGGAAGACGAATTCCTGTTCCACCTGGATCAGATTCTGCCTAAGACCAAAAATATTGACAGAAAAAGCCGCAATGTAATGGCAGTCGTCCTGATTGTAATCGGCGCTTCCATGCTTTGGAATAATTTCGGCGAAGTGCTGCGCTGGATGCTACCCTCTTATCTCCGGGAGTGGTATTGGAAAATCGGCCACATGGTCCCGCAGCTCATTGTTGCCGTTTTGTTCATTGCAGTGGGGATCTGGCTGATTCGCGGAAAGAAGAAAGAACTGGATGAGCAGGAATATTGGAAGGATCCGGAAGAGGAATTCCAGCATTGGGATTCGAAAGAAAAGGGCGGTGACCAGTCATGAAAACCAGAAGAGTAGGAAGTATTACCTGTGGGATTCTATTGATTGGATTTGGCATTTTATTCATCCTCCATATGCTGTTTCCGACTATAACCTATCTGTTTATTTTCCGTCTGTGGCCTCTGGTGCTGGTCGCTCTGGGCATAGAGATGGTTGTATCAAACATACGTTCGAATGAGGCGATATTAAAATACGACATGGGAGCGGTTTTCCTGGTACTGCTTCTGGCCCTGTTTGCGATGGGCATGGGGATCGTGGAATTCTGTATTGAACACGCCCCCGTATATTGGTGGTAACGATGTCCTTAGAGACACAAGCAACCCTCCGCTGCTGGCAGCGGGGGGTTGCTTTGCAGAATCGAGTCTTGCAGAGTGGTTGGCATGCGGGAGTTTTTTCTTGACAAAACATATGTTTTGCATCCATAATATAGGTGTTCAAGAATTCGAAGCGCCCTTTTTATACAATTTGTCGGAGAAAATAATGAGGGCCTGGTAATGAGGGTCCGGAATTAATGGGGGTCCGGAATTGATAAGGAACAGAGCTCTTGATGACTATGCAGTAAAATAATTGCGGAAAATAGATACGTCAGACACAAAGAAACATCTCCTTTGATGGGGAGGCCATATGGCTTCAGGCGATATGGCTTCAGGGGACATGTGAAAGATTTTTCGGAGCGAAAAAGGAGATTGTCAATAACCCCGAGCCTTCCCCTAAAATGAAGGAGAGGAATTTGATGCGGTACATGGTATGGTTGGAAACATGATTGGAATCATCAAGCTGCCGATTTCAAAGAGATTGCTTTTGACAAAAACGGCAATCTGCGCCGGGTTTGCCCCTGACTGGTATTGGAGTGGGAATTCATGAGACAGGGATTCACGAGACAGGGATTCACGAGGTAGGATCGGAGCTCTTCAGCAAAGACGGAAAAAGTAGGAATTGCCGCAGCAAATAATAAAATTGTGTGCAGATCCCGTATCTGGCATGAGGACTGCCGGCCAGACAGGATATGGAGAAAATAAGGTGGATTTTGGGTCAGCCTTTTGTGGTGTATAATTATGAAAAAGCAGTTTGTCACGTACAGCGGGAAAGATCAGTAAGGAGAGGATTATGAAAAAAGGTCAAATTTATGAAGGAATAGTAGAAAAGGTAAATTTTCCCAATAAGGGAGTCGTCACTCTGGAGGACGGAGAACAGGTAATTGTGAAAAATACGATTCCCGGGCAGCGGATTTCTTTTTCCATTACTAAAGTAAGGAAGGGAAAGGGAGAAGGGCGTCTTCTTTCCCTGCTTGAAAAATCTCCTCTCGAGCAGAACGAGGAGCTGTGCGGGCATTTTGGCAGCTGCGGCGGCTGTACGTATTTAAGTATGTCAAGGGATGCACAGCTCAAGCTGAAGGAGCAGCAGGTCCTGGAATTGCTGCAGCCGGTTTGTGCACCATACTGCAGTCTGGAAGACGGTGTTTTTGAGGGAATAAAAAGCAGTCCGAAACAATTTGGCTACCGCAATAAAATGGAATTTTCCTTTGGGGATGCGGTAAAAGACGGCCCTCTTACGCTTGGACTTCATAAACGCGGGAGCTTTCATGATATTCTTACGGTGACGGGCTGCAAAATTGCAGACGAAGATTTCAGCCGGATTCTGGACGAGGCACTTCGATATTTTCAGGAGAAGCAGATCCCTTATTTTCATAAAGGCAGTCATGAAGGCTATTTGCGGCATCTTTTGATCCGAAAAGCTGTCAAAACCGGAGAGATCTTGATAGATCTGATCAGCAGCAGTCAAATAGATCCTGCCGCAGAGCAGACCCTGCTTTCTGAATTTACAGAAAGGCTTTTGGCACTTTCATTGAACGGAACTCTTACAGGGATTCTTCATACCAAAAATGACAGCCTGGCAGATGCGGTGATTGACCAGGGAACCCGAACCTTATATGGCCAAGATTATTTTTATGAAGAACTTTTGGGACTTACCTTCAAAATTTCCCCGTTTTCCTTTTTCCAAACGAACTCCCTGGGTGCGGAGATCCTTTACGAAACCGTACGGGAGTTCGTATCTGCTGCAGGAAACGGAAAAGTCATCTATGATTTATACAGCGGAACCGGAACCATCGCCCAAATGCTTGCCCCGGTGGCAAAAAAGGTAATCGGCGTGGAAATCGTAGAAGAGGCCGTTGCCGCCGCCCGTGAAAATGCGGTTCAAAACGGTTTGGCCAACTGCGAATTTATCGCCGGGGATGTTTTGAAGGTTCTGGATGAAATTGAAACAAAACCGGATTTCATAGTCCTGGACCCGCCCCGGGACGGGATCCACCCGAAAGCTTTGGAGAAGATTATCCGTTACGGCGTGGAGCGGATGATCTATATTTCCTGCAAGCCGACCAGCCTGGCCCGGGATTTGAAGGTACTGCAGGAGAACGGGTACCGGGTGACGCGGGGGTGTTGCGTGGATATGTTTCCGGGGGCGGTGCATGTGGAGACAGTTGTAATGCTTTCCCACAAAAAACCTGACAGCGTAATCAACGTAAAAGTCGAG
>CAJUSQ010000166.1 GCA_910588885.1 uncultured Lachnospiraceae bacterium | reverse complement strand
TTTTCTTCATAATCCTGGGGGAAATGAAGCTCAAACAGATCCATATCATTGGCAATGGTCTGCAGCTCGCAGTTGCCGCTGCGGACACAGGTGGCACAGCGATAATCATGCTGGGACAAAATCAGCTCCACGTTGGTACGTCTGGCGCTCATGGCTTTTTTACTGTGGGTAAAAACAACCATCCCTTCTTCCACGGCCGTATTACAGGAAGCAACCAGCGTTTCCTTTCCTTCGATTTCTACCACGCAGACACGGCAGGCCCCGATCTCATTGATTTCCTTCAAAAAACACAGCTTCGGAATCATGATTCCCACGGAAGCAGCCGCATCGCAAATGGTGGTACCCTTGGGCACCGAAACTTTTTGATTGTCGATTGTCAGATTTACCATTTTTCTTCTCTGCCTCCTCTCAAAATTCCGCATCCGAAGTGGTCGCAGCGCAAACATCTTGCCGATTCCTGTCTGGCTTCTTCCAGGCTCATATTGTTTTCCACGCCGTCCCAGTCGTTTTTCCGTTCGCAGGCTTCCCGTTCGGTCAAGTGGATTCTGCCGCTTTGAAGCTTGTCGTCCAACCTGGGCTGCGGAATCTCCACATCACAGGAAATCTCATGGTGGAAGCCCAGGTAATTGTCAATATTTCCCGCTGCCGCTTTTCCGGCTGCAATTGCCTTGATTACGGTAGCCGGACCGGATACGCAGTCCCCTCCGGCAAAGATTCCGTCTTTGCCCCGGATGGAGCAGTCTTCCTCCGCTACCAGGCAGTTCCACTTGGTGGGAATTCCGAATTCTTCGAAATGCTGGCACACAATGTCCTGTCCGATTGCCACCAGGATAATGTCGCATTCAATACGTTCTTCCGCTTTATCTGCTTTTAAGGGCCTGGGCCTTCCGGCCTTGTCATAAGTACCGCTGATCTGGGGCTGAACCCAAAGGGCGGTCACTTCCCCGTTTTCATCGGCCTCCACACGCATAGGCGCCTGCAGCGTCAAAAGCTCTACGCCTTCCGCGATGGCTCCTTCCACTTCGGCCGGAAGGGCGGTCATATCCTTCTGCCTTCTGCGGTATACAATGCTGACCTTTTCGGCATTTGCCCGGACTGCTGTTCTGGCACAGTCCATGGCCACATTGCCGCCGCCGATTACGACTACTTTTTTCCCGGTATAATCCGGATAGCGGTCATAGCCCACTTCCCGAAGCATTTTTACTGCGGAATACACGCCCTTGCTCTCCGCCCCGTCAATTCCGAAATTCTTTTCCGTATGGGCGCCGATGGCAACATAAACCGCATCGTAATCTTTCTGCAGCTGCTCCATGGTAACGTCTTTTCCGATATTGACATTGCGCCTTACTTCCACGCCGGTACTTAAAATAGCATCAATATCCTGCTGCAGCCGTTCCCGCGGGAACCGGTAGTTGGGAATGCCGTAACGGAGCATTCCGCCAAGCTTTGGCTTCTCTTCGAATACCACCGTCTGGTGGCCCATCAGCTGCAGGAAATAAGCGGCAGTCAGTCCGCTGGGGCCGCCGCCTACGATCGCCACCCGCTTTCCGGTAGAAGGAGCATTCTTTGGAACCTCCACTTTATCCGCATTGGCATTGTCCACGGCAAAACGTTTGAGTCCCCGGATATTCACGGAGCTGTCCAGCATGTTCCGGCGGCATCTTTCCTCACAGGGATGCTCGCAGATTAACGCACAGGCCGTAGGGAAGGGATTATCCTTACGGATCAGTTTTACCGCATCGTCATACCTTCCTTCTCCCACCAGGGCCACGTATCCGGGAATATCCACCTTTGCCGGGCATAAGGTAATACAGGGAATCGGCTGTTCGAATTCTGCGGTACACTTTTTCTCCTGTACATGGGAAAGGTAGTCCTCCCGGTAGCCTTCCAGTCCGGCCAGCACCATCCGGGCCGCTTCAAACCCAATGGCACAGTCTGCGGTCAGCTGGATATTCCTGGCCGTTTCTTCCAGGAGCTTCAAGGTCTTCATGGTACCCTTGTTGTCTAAAATCTCCTCCATCAACCGCTCTACCTGCCCTAATCCCACACGGCAGGGTACGCATTTTCCGCAAGTCTGGGCATGGCAGACTTTCAAAAAGGAAAGCTGCATATCCACCGGACAGACGCCGGGCGGGCTTGCGATAATTCTCTGCTCAAACTCCCGCATCAGCCGTTCTGACGTGGAGTTGGCTTTGCTCGGTTTTACCACAGTCAACCTACTCATTCACGAATCCTCCTAAAATTTTTTCGAAATTCAACCTCATTTCTTGTATTTATCTTATAATATCACAGAATCCGGAACAATACTAACAATTGTGGCACTCAGTTTCTATTTGGTTACCAGGTTACCAAAATCCCGTCCTTTCCGTTGTGTATTTTTTCTAATACAATCCGTATGATTTTATTTATGTTTTCTAAAAAAGTTTGTTATATATTTATCAATTTATGCATTTCTTACAATTTGAACCTGTAAATTTCTACAATTTTTTCGCTCGTTTTTCAAAAACGAATCGCCAGGGGCTTTTTTAGCTGGCTGCAATTCTACAAATGGGAATTTCACTTTTTGATCGCTCTAACAGCAACGTATGAATTCATATATTTATCAAAAAGCCCACCACCATCGCGATCCTCATAGATATTTGTGATTTCAAATCCTGCTTCAATTAGACCGCCTATTTGCTCTGTCAAAGAATGGCTAAATGCAAACGGCCTATGTTCTTCAGCATATTTTTTCTTTGATTCTTCTGATAAATCCCTATATGGATGAAAGGGCAGGCTATGCCTTGAAATCAGATAATCTTCGTTCTTAAAATCCGGCTCAAACATAAAATGTTCTTCTTTTACAAATGCCATCATTAGCACACCGTTTTTTCGGATCACCCGCGCGCATTCTTTCCACATTGACTGAATGGATTCAATATAACAATTTGAAACAGGATTGAATATCAAATCAAATGTATTATCTGAAAAAGGAAAATCTTTGGACATATCAGCTTTCACAATATTTATATTATATTTTTCTCGTTCCGCAACATAAGCTTCACTGGCAAGTTGATTGTCCGAATAATCTGTTACTGTCACGTTTGCACCATGTGCAGCAAATACGGGTGCTTGTTGCCCGCCACCGCATGCTAAAGCCAAAACATTCTTTCCTTTTAAGTTCGGAAACCATTCTTCCGGAACAGTCTCTATACCGGCCAGGCTTATTTTCAATTCCCCTGCTTTTGCACGCATAAAGCCTTCATGGCTGATGGCTTTCGTCTTGTCAATGAGACATTCATTAATGTTGTCCCAGGTTTTTGCAATATCCTCTTGATAGCTAGTCATTTTATTTCTCCTCCACCCGGGCTTCCGCCTGCTTTGCCGTTTCCCGAATCGCCTCTTCATACCCGGACAGCGCCGCAAAGGGAGCAAACTGTGCGGCCCGGTCCGTCAAATCCATCTGCGGATGCACTTTTGACACATGATGGGGAAGATTTATAATGTCCGCATATTTTTGCCATCCCTCTTCCTTTGCTTCTATTTCGGTTTTGCATTCCATACTTCTTCCTCCTTTATCCGCTCCATGCTCCCCTCATCCGCTCCTTCCGCTTTCCGGTCTGTTTCACGCCTTATGCCCGCCGATCTGTTGGTTCCGTTCCCGGGCCGTTGCCCCTTCCCGGAGATTCATGCCTTTCAGCATGGCGTTTTTGCCATATTTTTTCTTTACTGCCAGCATGGCTTCCTGGAGCCTGCGTTCTTTGTCCAGAGCCTTGTCCCTTTCCTCCTGCTCCCTGGCTGCGGATTCGTAGTCCGTAAACAAATCCATCTGTTCATAAGCATCCTTTGCTGCGGCCTGTCCCTCTTTGAGACGGCCAAAGGCCACCATGACCCGGCGGACGGAAAGTTTGGGATTCACAATCCGTACATAGAGCTGCTCCAGCTCTTTAAGTATCAGCCGGGCAGAGGAGGCCGGATGCTCCAGCTTTACGCTGCCATGGGCATGCTTCGGGACGTTTCTTCCATAATAGTCCCGGGAAATTTCCCCGGAAAAATCTTTTTGCAGTTCCGGATCCGAAAGGTTTTCCATATCATAGCCGACGGTCAGGGTCAGCTGATCGGTCACAAGCCCTTTTTCCACCAAATCCAGCACCAGTGCGTCCGTCATTTCCAGGGCGATTAGCTTTCCCTTTTCAAAATCATAGGGGCAAGGGAGCACCTGGCCGGAGCTTATGCTGTTCTCGCTGGGCCGGTAAGCTTTAATATGGGCCATGGTAACAGGCTCAAAGCCCCAGGCGTGGTCGATCAAAAGCTCGGCGTTGATACCGAACAGCTTATACAAAAGATTTTCGTTGTGAAATTCCAGAGGGCCGCCCAGGGAACAGCGGGCAATATCCCCCATGGTAAACAGGCCGTTTGCTTCCAGCTTTTTCCGGTATCCGCGGCCGATGCGCCAGAAATCCGTCAGGGGCTTATGGTCCCAAAGAAGCTTTCGGTAGCTCATTTCGTCCAGCTCCGCGATCCGCAGGCCCTTTTCGTCCGGCGTCACATGCTTTGCCACAATGTCCATCGCCACCTTGCACAGGTACAGGTTTGTCCCGATTCCCGCCGTAGCCGTAATCCCCGTTTCCTCCAAAACCGACCGTATGATTTTTCCGGCCAGCTCCCTTGGCGTCATCCGGTAAATCTTAAGATAATGGGTCACATCCATAAAAACCTCGTCAATGGAATAGACATGGATATCCTCCGGCGCAATGTATTTCAAATAGGTGCGGTAAACGGCCGTACTGTATTCCATGTAATAGGCCATCCGGGGCGGGGCCACAAGATACGCCAGCTCCAGCTCCGGATGCGCTTCC
>CAJUSQ010000165.1:2205-5027 GCA_910588885.1 uncultured Lachnospiraceae bacterium | reverse complement strand
CGAGCATTGCATTTAGGCAAATTTCATACTGCGCAGGTATCCTGACATTGACTCGTTAGCTTCCAGGGAGATTTTTAATAGTAGTAACAAAGTTTAAGGGTTCAAAACTTTATAGGAAATTGGTGAGAAATGACTCCTTTTTGGTAAGAATTTAGAATTGAAAATTTTTACCGAAAAGGAGTATTTTTATGCCGGCAGCAGAGGAACAAATCCGACAGATGATTTCACAAACCTTTGGGATACATGGCCTACGATACGCCTACGGGAATGGCATCCAGAGCCTTTTTCGTAAAACTGTGGATATTGTGCAAAAAGACGGGAAAAATACAAAAATAGATTCAATAATATTGAAAAAAGCACAAACATCGAAAAAAAAAACCGGGAAAGGGAAGAAGAATTAATAATGACACATTCTGAATTGATGGGGATGTTGTGAAAATTGTTGAAACATGTAAAATAAAGATATCAAATAGCTGACGGTCACGGCGTGAACGGCAGCGGCAAAAAAGAAAAAGGAGGAGCACATATGGGCAGAAAAAGATGGTTGGCAGTAATTTTTACAGTGGTGTTGGCGGCACAGGCCATCCTTGCAGGATGCGGAAACGACGGCGCATCTAAGGGCGGGAAAACAGAGGGCGGCGAAGCCAAAACAGAACAGGCCGAAGACGGCCAGGAAACGGACGGAAAAACGGAAGACCAGAAAGCAGGCAGCACGGATACGGTGGAGCTAAGGTTCCATGACATCATTCCCAACCCGGCCAGGGAAGCGAAGTTCAAGGAAATGGTGGAACGGTTTAACGAAGAGAATCCCGGAATCAAGGTAACCTACGAATCCACCCCCTGGGATCAGTCCCACAATAAGCTGGTAACACAGGGAAGCGCAGATACCATGCCGGATGCCGGGCAGAACCGTTACGGCTTTGCATTCCGAGGAGCCAGAGGCGGGGCCGACCAGATGGGTATGTATCTGCTTGGGGCTTTGAACGGAAGGCTGTATGAAGAAGACGGCACTTGCCGGATCAATACGCCGGAAGGGCTGGAAGCATTTCAGAAGTACTGCAGCCTTTATCTGGACGGGTATGCGACCAAGGATTCCATCAACTGGGGCTATGCCGAGATGGTACAGGGCTTTACCTCCGGCTTAAGCGGGATTTTGAATCAGACTACGGAAGTAACGCAGACCTGCAAAGAAACCATGCAGGACGAAGAGTGGACCGTAATCCCCTTCCCCCGTTCTGCAGACGGAAATATTTACAGCAAAGCGGACTCTTTCTTCTATACGATTACAAAATCCAGCCAGCATCCCGAGGAAGCATGGAAATTCGTATCCTTTATGATGTCGCCGGAAAACAATATGGAATACTGTGAAACCAACCTTTATATTCCGGTTATGCAGGGGGCGGAAAATGATCCCCGGTTTACGGAAGGCGGTATGGAAGGCTTCGTAGCATCCATGAACGACGAGTATTTTGTAAGAAATCCGTTCTACGGTTATTTCCCGGAATTGACGGAATTTGCCGAGACCGTATATGATGCCGAACTGCAGAAGTACCTGCTGGGGCAGCAGACGGCAGAAGAAGCGGTTGCGCATATCTCTGATTTCCTGACAGAAGCACAGCAGAGATTTATGGAATCCAGTCCGGATACTCCGCTGCCCCGTGCGGTGAAAGTAGACGGAACCGAAATCAAATAAAAAGCGGGAATGTGGGCTCTGCACTGCGGAACGAGAGGAACTCCGGTTGCAGGGCCCATTTTGATGCCAAGGAGGGATGAATTGTGAAAAAATTAACCAGGAAACTGGAACCTCATTTGTTTATGGTACCCAGCTATCTCGTACTGCTGGTATTTATGGGATATCCGCTTTTGAACTGCATCCGGCTTGCGCTGTCTAATTACAAAGTGACCCAGCTGGACAATGTGACCTTTGCAGGGCTGGACAATTTCAAGCGGATTTTCGCAGATTCCCAAATTGGGATGATTGCGGCAAACACCATAAAATTTGTACTTATTACGCTGCTCTGTCAGCTGGTATTGGGCTTTATTCTGGCCCTGGCCCTGAAAAAGCCCTTTAAGGGAAGAGGGATCTACCAGGGGATCGTATTCCTGCCCTGGGCCTTTTCGGGATTTTTGGTAGGGCTGACCTTTCAGTGGATGTTTAACGGGGAATACGGGCCGATTAACGACATTTTGTTGAAATTACATATCATCGACGAAAAAATTTCCTTTCTGGGATCGCCGAATCTGGCAATTTATACGGTAATTATTGCGCTGGTCTGGCAGGGAATCCCGTTTTTCGGCATTATGATCCTGGCGGCTTTGCAGTCGGTGCCGGAGGATTTGATCGAGGCGGCAAAAATAGACGGGGCCAACAGTATCAAGCGTTTTACAAAGGTTACGGTTCCCTGCATTAAGCCTACGCTGATTGTAACGGTACTGCTGCGGACCATCTGGATTTTCAACAATGCGGATATCATATACATTATGACAAAAGGAGGGCCGGCAAATTCCTCCGATACCCTGTCCTCGTATATGTTTATGAAGGCATACAGTACCCTGGATTTCGGTTTTGCCAGCGCTTTGGGCGTATTGTTTATGCTGGGGCTGACCGTGTACATCATTGGGTTTATCAAGGTGACAAAATACAATCAGGCAGGTGATCATGTATGAAACGAAAAAAAATATTGGCAGTAACCGGAAGAGTGCTGATTCTTTCCGTCTTTCTTTTGCTTGTGATACTTCCGATTTACTGGATGTTTATTACATCCCTGAAAACCCCTCAGGACATCAATACCCTGGAGATCCAGTACTGGCCGAAACATGCA
>CAJUSQ010000165.1:0-2195 GCA_910588885.1 uncultured Lachnospiraceae bacterium | reverse complement strand
TACCGGACGGTGCTGGCAGGCAGCGGATTTTTGACCTATCTGAAAAACAGCCTGCTGGTGGCGATTCTTTCGGGAACCCTGGTTCTGCTGGTGGCCATACCGGGAGGGTACGGCTTGTCCAGATACCGCTATAAAGGAAAAGGGCTTACCATGGTGGCGTTTCTGATTACCCAGATGATTCCCATGACGTTGCTTTTGGTACCCATGTTTTTGATTTTTTCCTCTCTGAAGCTGCAGGATACCCTGTCCAGCCTGATCGTACTCTATGTGGCCCTGAATGTGCCCTTTTGTACGATTACCATGCAGGGATTTTTCATGAATATTCCGGTGGTGATAGAGGAAGCGGCCCGAATCGACGGCTGTACCAAATTTCAGACGATTTTGAAAATTGTCCTTCCGGTGATGCTTCCGGGAATCATTGCGGTCTTTATCTTCGCCTTCATCGGCGCCTGGAATGACCTGCTGGGGGGCATTATGTTTATTAATTCCGAAGCGAAACGGACCATTCCCGTAGGCTTAAGCTATTATGTGGGGCAGTTCTCCGTAAACTGGGGAGAAATGACCGCAGGCGGGATGCTGGCGCTTCTGCCCTCCGCGGCGCTGTTTGCCTTTGCCCAGAAATACATTGTGGAAGGTATGACCAGCGGGGCCGTGAAAGGATAGGGCTTTATGACGGAAGAAAGAGAGGTTTGAAACATGAGCTACACCTATGAGAAAACAGACGATATCCTGGCGCACCAGGGGGATGATTACGAAAAATTTATGGGGGCGGTGGTCCCGCCGATTTTCCAGAATTCCCTGTTCGTGCTGCCTACCTCCGGCAACGGGATTCCGGAACATCCCTACGTTTATACCAGGACCACGAATCCCACCGTGGAGGTGGTGGAACAGAAGCTGGCGGCTCTGGAAGGAGGAGGGGACGCATTGTGCTTTTCCTCTGGCATGGCGGCAATTTCTTCCGCAATCATGCATTTTCTGGAAAAAGACTGCCACGTTATTACCGTAAAGAGCATTTATAATCCTACCCGGACCCTTTTAAAGGAATATTTTCCGAAAAAATTCGGAGTCCAAACCAGCTTCCTTTCCCAGGAGGAGCTGGAGCATTTGGAAGACCACATCCGGGAAAATACGAAGCTGATTTATCTGGAAAGCCCTTCCACGGGAATCTTCCATCTTCAGGATTTGGGAAAAATTGCAAAAATAGGAAAAAAACACGGTATTGGTACCGTAATTGACAATACCTATGCTACGCCGCTATACCAGCATCCTTTGGAATACGGCATTGATATCTCGGTACACACGGCTTCCAAGTATCTGGGGGGCCACAGCGATCTGGTGGCCGGGGCCTTAATCAGTTCCAAGGAAATCTGCAGCAGTATCCGTCTGGGGGAACGGGCTAATTTCGGCGGCTGCATCGATCCCCATCAGGCATGGCTGCTGCTGCGGGGGATGCGTACCTTAAGGCTTCGCTTAGAACAGCATGCTAAAAATGCCAAAGCAGTGGCGGAGTTCCTGAAGAACCATCCTCAAGTAGAACAAGTGTTCTATCCGGGCAGGAAGGAGGGGCCCCAGAAGGAATTGATTGAAAAGCAGTTAAAGGGCTTTAACGGGCTGCTTAGCTTTGTTCTGAAAGGGACGGCCCAACAGGCGGAAGGGTTTCTGGATTCCCTGACCTGCTTTCTCAAGGGCTGCTCCTGGGGAGGGTTTGAAAGTTTGGCGTCCCCCTTTACGGTGGGGACTTCGGAAGAATACAATCGGGAGCTGGACTGCCCCGCCAACCTGATACGTCTGCACATCGGGCTGGAGGATGTGGAAACGTTAATCGGAGATCTGAAGCAGGCATTTGAAAAAATAAAGTAGGATGTTTGGACCGAAATTTACCGGAACAGGGAAAGGGAACGCAATGGAGGGAAAACAAATGGCAGCTGCCGGAATCATTACAAATATACAGCGGTTCAGTCTCCACGACGGGCCGGGAATCCGAACCACCGTATTTTTCAAAGGATGTCCCTTAAGATGCCTGTGGTGCCACAACCCGGAAACCTGTGTGTACACGTCACGAATGATACACTATAAAACCTTTGCACCTTGATTCTACACGATTACTATACGGCCATGTTATGCGCATCACTTTTGCACCACGATGCACCCAATCTATGATTCTACTTTTGGTAAATGAGATATTCCATTTGCCG
>CAJUSQ010000164.1 GCA_910588885.1 uncultured Lachnospiraceae bacterium | reverse complement strand
CTCCGCCTTAACGAAAAGGATAACCGAGGACTATCCCCATACTGTCTGGTGAAGAAAGCCTTTGAGGGTTATCGGCCTTTTGTGAATGATGTGTCCGTGAAGCTGTATCCCAAGGACCGTCATGAGATTCTGAATGAAACAGACCGGGAACAGGTGTATCGGGATATTTTCCAATGGATTGAGGCGCATTTGAAAGGATAATAGCAATTTTTATAGATAAAAGCATTCGGAAAGGATATGGAAACACGCATGAAGCAGAAAAGAATCAGGATGGGAAAACGGATTACAGGTGCGGCAGCAGCGTTCTTTCTGCTGTTTTCTTCCCTGGGCGCCCTGGCACAGGAGGATACGGTTTTGGGAGAACCGGCAAAGGGATCGGTGCAGGAGACCGGGGAGGTGGTAACCCCGATTACGAAGGAAGACAAACCATATCTGTCCCTGGGAGCCAATTTGTCCGAAGAGCAGAAGAATACGGTGCTGCAGCTTCTGGACATCAATCCGGAGGAGCTTTCGGACTATGATATGATCTATACCACGATTGACGAGGAATACCAGTATCTGGGGGATTACCTTCCGGCGGAAAAAATGGGGCAGAAGAGCCTGTCCTCTGTGCTGGTGGTGAAGCGGGAGAAGGGCAACGGCATTAATATTACAACGAAAAACATTTCCTATTGTACAATCGGGATGTATAAAAATGCGTTGATTACTGCCGGGATCAGTGACGCGGACATTATAGTGGCCGCGCCCTTCCCGATTTCCGGGACCGGGGCATTGGTAGGGGTATTAAAAGCATACTCCGTTATGACCGGGGAAGCAATTTCCGAGAAAAGCATAGATACGGCATTAAATGAGCTGGTTTTGACCGGGGATCTGGCAGATTCCCTGGGGGATTCCAAACAGGTGGAGGAATTCATCGCTTATTTGAAGCAGCAGGTGGTGGAGCTGGACTTAAGCGCAGAAGGGGACATTCAGGAGGCGATTGAGCAGGCGGAGAAAGAATTTGAAATTTCGCTGTCCGAGGAAGAAAAGCAGCAGATTGTGGATTTGCTGGAAAAAATCGGCAGCCTTGATCTGGATGTGGACGCTTTGGTAAACCAGGCGAAGGACTTGTACGACCGGATTACGGAAATCGGAAAATCCAGCGGCTTTTTTGACAAAGTGGCAGACTTTTTTCAGTCGATCATTGATTATATCAAAGGATTGTTCGGGTAAGAGCATCCGGCGGCAGCCGGGCGGACGCAGAGAAGAAGGAAGATCGGATACGGCATGGATATAGAAGAGTTACGTCGGCGCAAAGCCCTTCAGAACAGGGCTTTGAAGCGGAGAAGAGAAAGAAGAATACGGATCTTCAGTTACATAGGAATTGCAGTGATCGCACTGGTGTTTGGCATCGTGCTGGGAGTTCAGATTGCGAAAGAGAAAAAGGGCGGAAAGACGGAACAGGTATTTGCGGAGATTTCCACGAAACGGGTAGAGGAGGCGCCGGAATTCATGGTACAGCTTCTGACTCCCAATCCCTATTCCCGGCCGCAGACAGCCCTTGCCAAGATCAACGGGATTGTAATCCACTATACGGCCAATCCGGGAACTTCCGCACAGCAGAACCGGGATTATTTTGAGGGGCTGAAGGACTCCAAGGCCACAAGCGTCAGCAGCCATTTTGTGGTGGGAATCCAAGGGGAAATTATTCAGTGTATTCCCAGCAGTGAGATTGCCTATGCGTCCAACGAGCGGAACGAGGATACGCTTTCGATTGAGGTCTGCCATCCCGACGATACCGGGAAATTTACGAAGGAAAGCTATGATGCCCTGGTGCATTTGACCGCCTGGCTTTGCGGAAAATTCGATTTGGCGGTTGGAAATGTGATTCGCCACTACGACGTAAAGGGGAAACCCTGCCCCCTGTATTATGTGGAGCATAAGGAAGCCTGGGATCAGTTTTTATTGGATGTGGAAAATTATATCGAAAAATATGGTGTGGAAACTGAGGAATAGAAAATATCCGAAAAGGAAGGGGAAGCATGGAAGGGCAGTGTGAAACAGGCAAAAGCCTGAAACAGCTTTACGGGAAGATCTTGGATAAGGAGAATCTGAGGGAGAATTTGGCAGCGTTGCGGAAACGGGTCAAAGAGGGGAAAGAGCTGGAAGCGTTCCGGCAGCTGCTCCTGGAAAAGGGGCCGGAGGAGGAAGAACAATTGTTCGAAGAACTTTTCCGCCAGGAGGACCCGAAGGTGCGGAAGCATGGAGCGCTTCTGGCCGGGGAACTGCAGGAAGAGCTGCTAAGCGGCGCTTTGTATCGGGCTTATGAGCGGGAGGGTACCCTGTTCGCCCGCAGCGCCTATTTGAAGGCAATGTTAAATCTGGATATGACTTTTTGCCTGGAACCTTTGAAACAACACTTTGGGAAGCTGTTAAAGCAGGAAGTACCGCCGGAAAACCAGAAGCACTACCGGGAGGAAATGACGCTGCTAAGAGAGTTGCTTTCCCTGTATCAGAACCGGGAGCATCACGAATTTACCGGATATGGGGAACGGTATGATGTGATTTTGACCACAAACCGGAATTATCGGGAAATAACTGCGAAGCAGGTTCACGAATCCAGGGTTTTTTTGAATTCCCTGGGGGTGAAGGCGCCGGGAGCGCAGTTGAAGGAGCTGCTGAAAATCCGGACGTTTCAGGACCTCTTGTTTGGGCTGGACGTGGTTTCCCTGGAAGCGGAGCCAGAGCAGGCGGCATTGGGCCTGGCAGGCTCGGATTTGTGGGAGCTGCTGCAGAAGGCCCACGGCGGAGGCAGGGAGTTCCGGTTCCGGATTACCCTTTCGGGACGGATGATGCCGGAAAAACGAGGGACATTTGTGAAAAAATGTTCGTTTACGTTGGAGCAGGAAAGCGGTGGGAGGCTTCGGAATGCCCCTTCGGATTATGAGATTGAACTTTTGCTGCTGGAGCGGGCCGAGGGAACCCTTCTGCCCCTGGTGAAGCTGCATACCCTAAAGGATCCCAGGTTTTCTTACCGGAAGCACAGCCTGCCGGTTTCCGTGAAACCTTCGGCAGCGGCGCTTTTTGCCTGGCTGGCGAAGCCTTATCTGAAAGAAGGGGCACAGGTTTTGGATCCCTTCTGCGGCGTGGGTACCATGCTTTTGGAACGGGACAAGCTGGTGAAAGCCGGTACGATGTACGGGATTGATATTTTCGGGGAAGCCATCCGCAAAGCCCGGGAAAACACGGAGCGTTCCGGCAGGGAGATCTATTATGTGAACCGGGATTTTTTTGCCTTTGCCCATGAATATCTCTTTGACGAAATTTTCACAAACATGCCGGTGCGGGGAAAGAAGACAAAAGAGGAACAGGAAATTTTTTATCAGAAATTTTTTGTGCAGGCGGAATGCCTGCTGAAGCCGGGCGGCATTCTAATCCTGTACTCCAACGAGAAAGGATATATCCGAAAGCAAATCCGGCTGCAGGGGAATTTTAAGCTGATGCAGGAATATCCGATGGATCAGAAAGATAATTTTTCATTGTTTATTATGAAGAAAAGAGGTTGAGAAAGCAATGAATGAGGAGAAAATTGCTTTGCAGACCCGTCATGCAATGGAAGAAACAGAGAATGTAAAGGGATTTGCCTGGATTCTGGACGGAATCCTGGAAAATGTGCGTTGCGGGATCTGTGTGATTGATTTTGTAGAGAACAATGTGATTTTTACGAATGACCAGTTTCGAAAGATGTTCTGGCACAATATTAAGGAAGGGACGTTGGAGGAGGTGTTTCAGAAGCCGGAGGTTCAGTGGGTGGCCAAAGCCGGCGGGGAATATTATCTGGAAGACGGGGATCGGTGGTTCGACATCCATACCACCAAGATCCCCTGGCTTAAGGGGAAGACGGTTTCCCTTTATACGGTTTATGACATCAGCGAAACCAAGCGGTATCAGCGGAAAATCGAGATGCAGGCCAACAATGATTTCCTGACAGGGCTGTACAACCGGATGCGCTGCGAACAGGACTTGGCGGAGTATATCCGCCAGACCAAGGAACAGGAGGGAGAAGGGGCCCTTTTGTACATTGATCTGGATGATTTTAAGCATATCAACGAGGGCTTGGGCCATCGGTACGGGGATGTGCTGTTAAAAGCGATTTCTCACAGCCTTCAGCGGATTGAGGGCATTGAAAGCAGCTGTTACCGAATGGGCGGGGACGAATTCATCATCATCGTTACCCAGAGCCATATTAATATGCTGGATCGGATTTTAGAGGATATTGAAAACGTTTTTGTAAAACCCTGGTCTTTAAAGGACGGAAATTACTATTGTACCATGAGCATGGGAATCGTCCGTTTTCCCACAGACGGGGAGAATGTCCAGGAGCTGATCCAGAAGGTGGATTTGGCCCTGTATGGGGCGAAGAGAAAGGGCAAGAACCGGTTTGAATATTATGATGGGGAAGACGGGGAGCTGGCTTTCCGGCGGCTGGATCTGGAGAAAAATATGCGGATTGCCACACAGAACGCCTGTGATGAATTTGAGGTGTATTACCAGCCTATTTTCGAATTGGGGCGGCAGGAAAATGTTTGTGTGGGGGCGGAGGCTTTGATCCGCTGGAATTCTCAGAACCTGGGATTTATTTCTCCGGCGGATTTCATTCCCCTGGCGGAATATCTGGGGCTGATTAATCCCATCGGGGATTATGTGCTGCAGAGGGCCTGTCAGGAATGCAAGAAGTGGAATGATTCCGGACATCCGGAATATAAGGTGAACGTAAATCTTTCCGTTGTCCAGCTTCTCCAGAAAAATATTGTGGAAAAGGTGAAAGGGGTGCTGGAACAGACTCAAATTTCCCCCTCCAACCTGACGCTGGAGGTTACGGAAAGCCTGGCGGTCAATGACATGAGCCAAATGAAGCTGATCCTGTCGGCGATTAAGGAGCTGGGGGTACGGGTGGCGCTGGATGATTTCGGAACGGGCTATTCCTCCCTGAACCACATCCGGGAAATGCCCATTGACGTGATAAAAATCGACCGGGATGTACCGGTGCTCATGACGAATATCCCCTCTATCCTGAACCGGCTGACCGG
>CAJUSQ010000163.1:3486-5095 GCA_910588885.1 uncultured Lachnospiraceae bacterium | reverse complement strand
CCATGTTGACGCTGTAGGCCACCAGGTTCTGAAGGGCCACTACCAGCATCATGCCGAAAAAAGTACGATAGAAGGCTTTTTCCTTTGTGAAAAAGCCTTGTTTTGTTGGTTCCAGTTCTGTTGGTTCCATGATTGGATCTCTCCCTTCTTGCCCGGAACGAGGCGGTAAGCCGTGCGGCCGGCTGTGAGATGAAAAGCGAACTGCCGCACATTATTTCTCCAGCTGGAAAATGAAATTCTGCACCTGGACGGGGCCGTCCGCAGAGGTTTGGAACACCTGGGAGGGATTTTGGAAGGATGAAAAATATACATATTGGGAAGTGGTATTGATTCCCGTGTATACACCCTGGCTTACAATTTCTTCCCCGGATGGTTCGTCTAAACTAACTCTGCAGAGTGCATTTGCGCCCTCGGCATTTTTCTGATAATAGGCATAATCCCGGGTCAGGTTGTAGCAGTCTACCCGGCAGTCGGTGAGCTGTGTCAGTGTTCCGGAGGATTTCTCCAGACGCATCAGATGATAGTCGTTGGCCGCGTCCAGGAAGTACAGGTAATTGGGCGTGTCAATGGGCTGATAGCAAGTGCCCTCATATACGATGGTCCCGCTGTTGGTGGACGGATTCCATAGGGAAATATTATGGTCGCTGTTGACGCCCGTATAGCAGAGGGTGCCTTCCCGGCCTGGTGATAAAACCAGGGGTTCATTGGTAACCTTCTTGCATTCCTTTCCGTCAATCCCTACCTGATACAGGGTAGACGCCTCCTGGGGATCGTAATGGATATAATACAGATCATTTTGGATCAGGGAAACATATAAGGCCGGGGATTCGTCCAGCAGCAGCGTCTTGCCGCCGTCTATGGGAATCCGGCAAAGGCTGTTGGTGTTGAAGGCCAGAAAGGCGAAATCCTGGCTTTTGGCATGGCCGTTTCTGGCGTAATACAGATAATTCGGGTCGGCGTTGATAAAACAGGCGCTGTCATCCGTCAGCTTTTTTGCTTCCTGGCCGCTGGGGGTCATGCGGTACAGCTTGAAGTTGTCCATGGGGTTGCTGAAATAGACATACCCCTCCGATTCGCAGAACAAGCCGCCGTTGTAAAAATTCCCGGCAGAATTGCCGTAAACCAGGGACTCATTGTATTTGGTACGGGTGGAAAAGTAGCGGAATACAAAAAATCCGGACAGAATGGCGGCAATCACCACCAGTGTTACCACGATTTTGATTATTTTTTTCATAAGGTACCTCCTGTAAAAAGACGGACGTTCCGGGTACGGCCCAAAGCCTGGATGATCCGGGCAGTCCTGGGTTTTCTGATTTTATTATACCCAGAACCGGCAAAAGTTGCAAGAGATACTGTTGATCGAGGAGTATGTAAAAATTTTTTATATCGGATACAGCTCGTTTTTGTATTGGGCGGCGATCCTCTGTAAAAACAGCTCCTCCACAGGCGGGTTTTTGGAGCTTTTTCCCGGTTGGACGAAATATTGGTCAAAGAAGCCGTATGGACGGACCGCCTCTTCCAACCAAAAGGCGTCCCGTTCCTTGCCCTGTGCATGGCGACATATCGCCTTTCACTTTTAACCTTTCACCTCGGTTTTACACTTCCACCA
>CAJUSQ010000163.1:0-3476 GCA_910588885.1 uncultured Lachnospiraceae bacterium | reverse complement strand
CTTCTTTTCCAGGCTCCCGGCGGCAGCGTCAGTCAGTGCATCCTTTAGCTTGTCCAGGTTCGGGATATCCGCAAAGGAGCGGATCGAGATCCGTGCATCCCGATAGACCTGCATATGGCGGCATTGCAGGGCCCGGTGTTCTACCCAGTAGGCATCCTGCTCATGATACGAGGTATTGGTACGGTGACAGATGGCGGCAATTTCCAGCCACCGGGTTTCCGCGTCCAAATATCGTTTTTCCTGCTCTGCCAAATGTGCCTCTGCCGTCAGTGTGTTTTTCCGAAGCTCTGCCGGGTCGGGATCCGGTGCAAAGCGTTTTTTCAGTTCTAAATACTGCAAATAGTCCTTGGGATAAGTACCGATGTATCCTTCGGCCAGAGAGGGAATATAATTCTGATAGCGTTCACGCAGCGTTTCAAAATAGCGTCGTTCGTCGAATCCGTATGACATAACCTGCCGCTCCTTCCTTTAATCTACAAAAATAGGGTCTTCCATACCAAAGGAAATTCCTTCTGAATCTTCATAACGAAGGGGTTCGGTACTGTAATCCTCCAGAGAAACCCCCGTCTGAGATAAATACTGACCGGCGATCCGTGCTCCGACGGCCGGGTGTGAGGCCAGGTATTCCAGCGCCGCTTCCTGTCCCAGCAGATTTTCAATCAGTTCATAATTGTCACACGGAAATGCTTTTTCAAATAACCACTTTCTTACGATTGCCGTGCTGTTACCAAGGACCTTATGATAAACTGCCATCAGGCAGCAAATCCGGATGATTTTGTCCTGTGCGAGAGCGGCTCCCCGCATACTCATACGAAGCTGCCGGAAACACCAAAGATCCGGGATGATCCTGTGTTTGCCTTTTGAAACATCTTGATAATAGGTGAAATACGCATAATATGCATCCCGTAAGTGCCCTAAGACGGCATCAGTCGCCCGGTTGACGGCTTCTTCGGATATTCCCTCCTCTTTTTCAAGGACTTCCAGATCCTCCATGGCGTCTTTCGCAGACTGAAGGTGGATCTCTCCCGTAATCCGGACTGCCGATTGGACCGGGTCGCCTTCGATAAAGTCCTTTGCGGTTTTTGCCAGTACAAAAGCGATTTTAGCGTATGGATTTTGACAAAGATATAACAATTTCTGAAACAGTTCGTGGATTGCAAATTCTGCCATGGGAAAAACAGCTCCTTTCCGTCCGATCTTCTGAAAATTTCCCGCTTAATATCATAAAACATTCTTATTATACCATAAATTTACAAAATAGTCTATCCGATTCCGGGGATTTGGTCCGGCAGCGCAGTGTACGGGTTATTGTTCATTCCTGGGCCGTGCACTGCGCTGCACGGTCACAGGCCAATACAGCAACGCCTGATTTTCTGAAATTTCATTCTTTGATGCATAAAATTCCCTTTTTTACAAAAGATAGTCCCGGAGCAAAATTTTAACAGGACAGCGAAGGAGCAGACCATGGAAGAATTTTTCAACCGGACGAAAATTTGTTACGGCAGCGGGGCGCTGGATTGCCTGAAGGACTTTCAGGCCGCCCGGTGCTTTGTGGTAGCCGACCCGTTTTTGGTGGAGTCCGGCATGATAGAACGAATTACAAAAATGTTAAATGAACATTTTATTTTTCATAAAGTAATGCCGGACCCCACATTGGAGCTGGTAGTGGAAGGAATACGGGAACTGGAGGAATACGGGCCTGAAGTAGTGATTGCCTCAGGGGGCGGCTCGGCCATTGACGAAGCCAAGGCCATCCTGCATTTCGGCAGGCGGATTGCGGAAGGAAAGACGGGCAGCCTCACGTTTGCGGCCATACCCACCACCAGCGGCACCGGCTCCGAGGTTACTTCCTTTGCCGTGATTACGGATCAGGAAAAAGGGATGAAATATCCCCTTGTGGATGCAGGGATGCGTCCGGATCTGGCGATCCTGGACCCGTCTCTGGTACGGAGCGTCCCAAGGGCCATTGCAGCGGATACGGGGATGGATGTGCTGACCCATGGGCTGGAAGCGTATGTGTCAAGCCGGGCGACGCCCTTTACGGATGCATTGGCAGAAAAAGCAATCGAACTGGTGTTTCGATATCTTCCGGCATCCTGCGCCGGAGAGGGACAAAGCCGGGGCCAGGAAGGAGCCTTTGCGCAGGCCAGGGAGCAGCTGCACTATGCGTCCTGTATTGCCGGAATGGCCTTTGACGCGGCTTCTTTGGGAATCAACCATGCCGTTGCCCACAACATCGGCGGGAAATTCCATGTGCCCCATGGCCGGGCCAATGCCGTATTGCTGCCCCACACGGTAGGGTTTAACGCAAAGCTTTCCGATTACAATCAGAAGGATTTTTCCCCTGCGGCGCAAAAATACGCCGGACTGGCCGGGAAGCTGGGCTTTGGCGGCATGAGTGTCCGGACGTCCGTGAAAAACCTGATGCATCAGATCAAAAAGCTGCAGAAGGAGCTTTCCATGCCGGAGCATTTCCGGGACTGCGGGGTTTCGCCGGAAGCATATCAGGCGGCGATGGAAGATTTGATTACAGGCGCCCTGGAGGATGCCTGCATGGCAACGAACCCCAGGCCGGCAGATCGGCAGGATGTGGAGCTGCTGTTGAAGCTGGCATTGTAGCAAAGTAAAAATTCAGGAAAAAGCAAAGGGCAGAAAGGCGGTGAAGGGGTGCAGGAATTTCTGAATTCCGGTTCCGGGGAAAAACAACGGATTATCCAGGAATTTGTCCCCGGGAAACAGATTACCCTGGCGCATGTGATTGCCGGGCCGGACTTAGGGATCTATACGAAGCTGGGGCTGGAGCAGGAAGAGGACGCCATCGGAATCCTCACGATTACCCCCAGCGAAGGGGCCATCATTGCGGCAGACCTTGCCACGAAATCATCGGATATCATTCTGGGATTTATAGACCGGTTCAGCGGGGCCTTGGTATTTACCGGAGATGTCAGCTCCGTGGAAGCGGCAATCCGGGAGATCCTTTCCACGATGGAACAGCAGCTGGGCTTTGCCCCGGCGCCGATTACCAGGACTTAGTACAAGGATTATGAAAAAAATTATTTTTTTGGGACAGACCGGATGCGGGAAGACCACACTTTGTCAAAAATTAAACAATCAAAAGATCAAGTATAAAAAGACCCAGGCGGTGGAGCTTTTGGGAGAATCCATTGACACGCCCGGGGAATATCTGGAAAACCGCCGCTTTTACGCTGCGTTGATTATGAGCGCCGGCGATGCGAAAATCATTGCGCTGGTTTCGGACCCCACCCGGGCCTACCATCCGATTCCGCCTGCCTTTGCAGGTACCTTTTCCAAGCGGGTCATCGGGATTGTTACGAAGCTTTCCCTGGCCGGGGAGCAGCAGATCCGGGCTTCTGTGGAGGAATTGAAAAAGGCCAAGGCCGACCCGATTTTTCTGGTGGATACCATCGAAGGCACCGGGATGGAAGCACTGAGAACATATTTGGAGCGGGAAACGG
>CAJUSQ010000162.1 GCA_910588885.1 uncultured Lachnospiraceae bacterium | reverse complement strand
AACCCGTGTTACCGCCGTGAAAGGGCGATGTCTTAACCGCTTGACCAAGGAGCCGTACTATAAGCACCTGACAATCGAACATCCTTGACTTCGTGCAATGTGTCGGCACCCTTAGTAACTGTATCGTATTGCTATTTCAGCAACGATAATATAATATCATATATTCCTTTCGTTTGCAAGTAGTTTTTTTACTTTTTTTCATCTATTTTTTGGCAGTTCGGCCACGGCTGCTTTGAAGGGCAAAATTTCCCTGTGGATTGAATGGCATGTACCGGACAGATCTCCTTACAAGCCCCGCATCGGATACATTCCGGATGATTGGCATTCCGCATCGGATCTACCTGCATGGGACAGATCCTTGCACAGGCCCCGCAGTCCGTACATTTTTCTTGTTCCACCCGGTAGCGAAATACCGAAACGGGATTAAATACCGAGTAAATCGCGCCTAAAGGACAGATATACTTACAAAATGGTCTGTATATTATAATTGATAAAATAATTGTAATGACTAATAATATATTTTTCCATATATACAGCCATCCAATAGCGCCCCGCATGGACCGGTTCAGTAAAACCAGGGGGATTCCTCCTTCCAGGGTACCGGCGGGGCATATAAGCTTACAGAAATAAGGGGCTCCCTGTCCCAGCACATCTACCAGAAACAGCGGCAAAAGGATCACAAACACCACCAGAATCACGTATTTCAGTTTCCTTAAAATCCGATCCCCCCGGAAGGTCTTTATTTTCTTCGGAAAAGGGATTTTATGCAGCAAATCCTGAACCAGGCCAAAGGGACACAGCCATCCGCATACAAATCTTCCCATCAATGCGCCTACAAACAGGAAAAACCCAGCTACATAAAAAGCAAATTTAAAATTCCAATTCCCAATGACGGCCTGCATAGCTCCAATCGGACAGGCTCCGACTGCTCCGGGACAGGAATAGCAGTTTAACCCGGGAACACAGAGATTTTTCAGGGGCCCTCTGTAAATCTTTCCCTGCACATATCCCACAAGATAGCTGTTCGTCAGCAACGCCCATAAAATCTGTACCTTATGACGTTTCCCCGTATTTTTCCATTTACCCAATTCCGATACACTCCATACAGATATTAATTGCTTTTTCCATTACCACTGACATTTCTCCCCGAAAAATCCCGTATCCGATAAATAGAAGCCCGATCACTGCAATCCCGATTCCGTATCGGGAAGAATATAAGAAATGCTTCATTTTCCTGCCTCTTTTTGAATCGTTTCGATAATCGCCTTCCAATCTTCCAGAGAACGGCTTCCCGTATAGGTTTCACCTATAATATTTCCGTCCTTATCCACAAAAAAAGTTTCCGGAACCGCATCAATCCCCATCAGCCTTCCGTTTAAATTACTTTCATCCGGAATTAGGAAGGGATAAGCGGCTTCGGTCCGCTCTGCCAGTAATTTTGCCTGTTCCACAACCGTATCCAGCACATTTCCTTTTTGATCCACCGAATCCAATACAATTCCCACTACCTGAACGCCCTGATCTGCCATTTCATTATTCAGTTTTTCCAGATCCGGGATTTCCCTGACACAGGGGGAACACCAGGTTGTAAAGAGATTAATCATCGTAATATCGTAATCTGCAAACATCTCCTGGGTATAAGTATTCCCTTCTATGTCCTTTATGGAAAATTCTCCTAAATTAACGCTTTCCGTATTATTTTCATTGGCCGCATTGGTGGTTTCATTGGCTGTATCGTTGTTGTCCACCTGTTCCTTTGCTGCAGATGGATCTTCCTTTGTACCGCATCCCGTCATTGTTGCCAAACAACAGAAACTTGACAGCAAAATTGTACAAATAAATTTCTTTTTTGTTTTCATAGTTATTTTATATGCTCCTTTATCTTTCATTTATTTTATGACCGGAATCATTTTCCCGCGAAAATCATCCTTCCACTTGTTTCATTTTCATTATATATTATCACATATTTTTGTAATTTACCACAAAATAAACGAAAGTATATTTGATTTATTTTTCCTGTAAAGCCGGTTTGATCAGGAATATGGTCATAATAATACCAATCGCATCGGCAATAAAAAGAATCACATACAGGCCCGTATATCCGTAAACGGTTTGAGATAAAATACCTCCCAAGATGATCCCGCTCTGCCTTACAATTGTATTCAAAGGAGCAATTGCCCGGTTAGCCTGAAGATAGTCATATCTTCCGAAACAGGTACCGATCATAGATGGGATCAGATTTCCGATTCCTCCGATTCCGATTCCTACCATTACAACACTGATCCACACAAATGCTGCGCCATGGAGCTGAAGCAGCAAAAATCCAATTGCCACGATATACCATATTCCATAGAATACGCAGGTTTTTTTCGTACCAAGCGCCATATCAACAGTCCCCAGAAATAACTTCCGGCAATCCCGATAATGGCCGCAGCAGAAAGCATAAAAAGTGCTTTTGGCGTATATACACCGTTGTCGATTGATACAATACGGGGGATCAGCTGGGATACAATCCCTACGGTTGTCATCCACATAAATCCAAGCCCTGCACCGATTCCTCATGTATTCCTGTCTTTCAGCAATTTTCCGATTGTCCATCTTGAAACATGCGATTCAAATTCTCTTTTGTTGGCTTCAAATTCTTCTTTGGAAATCGGCTCGTTATCCGGATAAAGCCCCAGCGACTCCGGATTGTCTTTTACCCAAAAAAAGGACAGGATACCATATACAATAATGATATCGCCAAAGATAGAGTACGCAACGGCAACGCTTTCAAATTTAATTGTCAAAGCGGTAAGAATTGCGATGACAGTGGCCGTACAGATCTGCATACCCATAGTCGCCCAACCGAGCGCAATTCCTTTTTTACGGGGAAACCAGACGTTCATAATATTGTTGGGAATTAAGTTAAGCTGGACATTTCCTACCACGAAATTAATTGCAAAGATCATAATAATAAAAACGATCCTGTTATTTGTATTCGCAAAAACCAATACTAAAATACCTGTAATTATATTGATAATACCTGCAGATTTACTGATTCCGAGCTTTGTAATAATTTGTGCAAAAATTACGGGCCCGATTAAGGAAAGCCATCCTGCAAACCCGGCCATTGTTGTTATCATACCGGCATTCCATCCATAGGCTGCTTCAAATTGTGCGGGATAAAAATTTAACCCGTCTGTGGACAGGGCAGCAGAAATATAATAACTGATTCCTGCATAAAAAATCATGGCCCAACCCCATTTTCCAAAATTATTATTCTTCAAAAATTCTTTCATTTCCCTTTCTCCTTATTCATTTGCAGTAACAAAACCGTGATTCTAAAAAATTATATTTTTATTATAAAAATATTTCTAATTATTTTATTGCCAATGATCCTTTTCCTCCGGATAAATCCGGGGGAGCAAATCTGCCAGATTTTGAAATTCTTTCATATTATGCGCTAATAAAAACTTTGGCTTCTCTATTGGCGTTCGTTTCTGTTCTGGCAGAATCCGTACCGGTTTACCTCCAATGATATGCCATCCCAACCAGAAGCGGGATCTTAATTCAATGCCATCTGAAGTTTCCCGCACAAAATGACACATACATTCTGCGCTTGCCATAGGATCGTTGAGGATGCCGGAATTAGAGGTAACAATTGTCCCACAAGTCTTTGTCCCGATTTTTTCTTCATCAAATCCCATATATGCCGGTTTTACAAAATTAGCGTACAGATGATCCGGGCCGAACCCGATGTCTTCTTTAATTAAATGCGTGGTTCCCCAATATTTTTCTTTTAAAGAGAGCTCCGGGCAGCGTCCTTGTGCCAGATTCGTACTGCGTGCCTCATAGTGATCTTCCGGATCCCAGATCGTATAACGAAAATCGCCCAAGCCGTGCCATGCAAACCACCAGTCAAACATTTCTACAGTAACCCTTGGCATTGGCGTCAGATTGCAAATATATCCGGTTCCATCCTCCATAACACAGTATCCGGTTTCCACTTCAAAATATCCCGGATCAAATAATTTGTTCCGATCTTGTATTTTTAATGCTTTTGCAGGATCCATGGCACATTCTGCAACGGCAATTTTCTCCTTTGGTACTTCCACCATAGGCTTCTCGTAATATTTTGCATAGCTAAACTTACGCTGGGCTTCTGTCATACCAACTCGTTTTTCCATAATTCTCCTCCTGTTTTTTCTGAACCCTTTTTCTGAACTCCTTTTGTGAACTCTTCCAGTTCTTTTTAATCTTAACAAAAGACAGAATAAAACGGAAATAAGTCATTTTAAGTCATCTATTACTTATAGTTATAAATGACTTATGGTACAATCGTTATTAATAAAAAGTAACGGGAGGAATCATTGTTGATTGATTATAATATCTCATCTATCACATTACAGCAAATTCAAATATTCCTGTCCGTAGCAGAAACTTTAAATTTCAGCAAATCTGCGGGACAATTGAATATGTCACAGCCAGGTATCAGTAAAAGTATTTTAACAATGGAAAATATACTGGGATTTCCTTTATTTCAAAGAACCAGCAGAAAAGTTACCCTGACCAGGGAGGGCACTGTCTTATTTCAGAAATGGCAGAAAGTTCCGGAAACGATCCAAAGCGGATATAGAAGCTTCGGCTGAACGAAACAAATCCATGTGTAAAATCAATATCGGAATCACCATCACGACAGATAGCAGCAAATATTTTTGGAAAATTGCAAATGAATTTCAAATGATGCATCCGGAAATTTCCTTGAGCATAGAATCAGAGGATATGAAAGTACTCTATCACAACCTGATGGATGGGAATTATGACATTATTTTTTTACCGGATTTCGAGCAGTATGATATTGATCCTGCACTCTTTTCCTGGAAATATGCGGCGTTAGATGCTATGCAGATTATCGTACCCATAGAGCACCCGTTAAGTACCGCCTCAGAGCTTGTTTTGTCGGAAATTAAAGAGTACCCGATTACCGGTATTCACCCGGATACCAATCCTAATTTTTTAAGAGCCATCCGAAAACTGTATCATTACATTGATGCAAAACCAATCATCGGCAATCTGTACCGATCGGATTTTCAGATTCGTTTTGCACAAATGAAAGTTGACAGTATATATATCACGGATAATTTTTGGAATTATCAGCCGGATGGATACAGCAATCAGAACCACCGGCTTAGCCGGTGGTTTGCTCACGCCCTATAAGGGCTCAT
>CAJUSQ010000161.1 GCA_910588885.1 uncultured Lachnospiraceae bacterium | reverse complement strand
TTGCAGGAAATCAAAATCCGGGATTGATAGAACAGAAGAGACGGTTTATCATTTAAAATCTTAACTTTTACAGAACATTGTAAATTTGATATAGCTCTTCGACGCTGATTTCTCTGCCTAATATAGAGCATATTTCTTGTGCTCTTGAAAAAAACAGCCTGGTAATCAATTCCCGAATATCTTTTTTTGTTCCATAATGAATTTGATTATGACAATTACTGCAAAGGGAAAAAATGTTTTGCTCCCGGTCCAGATTTACTCCAAAATAATCTGTAAAAGATATCGGGATCAAGTGATGTGGCTCCATGTATAAAACGTTCCCATTTCTGCGTAAAAAAGACAAATGGCCGAAATTTACTTCACACAAATGGTTTGCCCTACTAGCGCACGTTTTGCCACAGCCGGGTCACGGGGATAGATCGTTCGCTTTTCTAAAATTCGTGCAGCAGGTCTCCCTTCCGGCTGATTCAAAAAAACATCCGATAAAGATGCCGTATCCATATTTTCTGCGGCCATCCTTGCAATATACCGATGTTCTTCTCCAGCTTCGCGAATGACGCTATTATCTGCAGATAGCGGAGCAGAACAAAGTTTCTGATAAAACGCGATTGTAAACAAACGTTTTTCCCCGAACGGCATAGCGCAAGCGAAATCTGTCAGTTGGCTTAGATGGCCTTTTCCTTTCTCTGTAATAGACCAATTACCGTCTCCGCCGGCCTGCATATGTCCATCATCGACCAAATGCTGCCGCTCATATGAAAAATTGTTCCTCCATTTGGCTTCTGACGGACGATCTTTGCCTCTTATGTCATTTTTGTCATCTTTATACCAATAGCCGTTATCGTTTATATGCTGCAGTACAATCCGCCGCCCAGTTCATTTAGGGCATAGAGAAGAACCAATTTCATTTGTTCCGATTGTGTCATTGTCGGTCACATCCTTTCTGAAAAAGAAAAACCGGATAGGTAATGAACTTCTCAATGAATACTGTAATAAAACGGTCCATGAGTCCGGCTAATGCGTCATCCTGGCTTTCCTGCTTAAAACAGACTAAGGAAGACAACATTTCTCCAATTACATGCTGCCACATCATATTGGGATAATATAAACGGATCATCGAAAGCTGATGGAGGTTGATATTGACACGGGTTGTATAGACGAAAGAAACCCGTTCAATTTCCTGCCTGTATACCCTGCTGCGAAAGTATCCCGCTATATACCGGGGATCAATCCGGTTATCTTCTATGGGCCGCAGCCGTTTCAAATAACCGCCATATACGGCATCCCGGTCTTTTAATGCCAACTGCAGCAAGCCAATTCATCTGTAGTTTCACTTGTTCGATTCAGCAGTACATCCCCGTACCGAATGTAATATTTTTCGGCGTCCGATAGTTCAACGCGGGAAGAAAAAGTGTCCGGAAGGAATATGTTATGAATGACAGTCCGTACGTCCACCATAGGGCTCCCCTGTCCAAAGGCATCCTTCTTTGCGCATACACCTCCAAAGATATGATATTGTTCGGATAAATATACTTCGTTCCAATCGGCAGGAATAATCTGTGTCTTCCATTTTTGAATATCTTTACAGAGCGAAGACGGCAGGGTTTTGCTGCATAATGTATCTGCCAGGGCGTTGAATTCCGCGGAGAGGTCTTCAAGCGAAGGCACGGATAATTCTTTCGGGCAAGTATACAGATTGGGGCTTAGGATCTCGTTCATTTGCGCAATCTTCGTGTAGGGCACTACGGCGTACCATTCGGTCGTTTCAAGCCGCTCACCATTCCGATACCGGTACAGAAGGTTTGAAATTTCCCGATCATCCTCCGGATGAAAAATATCCGGTTGCCTTGCGTCCACAAAAAGCACCCTGTCCCGTGCAGCAGCTTGGTTTATAATCCATGCACAGCAAGGAACACGGGTTCCATAAAAGAGCCCCTGAGGAAGTGTAATAATGGCCTCAATCCATCCGTCATGCAGAATTCTCTGTCGGATTTCACATTCCGTACGATTATGAGTGGTTAATGTGCCGTTGGGCAAAAGCACAACGGCACGCCCATTGGAGGATAAGTGACTAATGATGTGCTGAATCCACGCAAAATTAGCATTTTTCCGCGGCGGACACCCATATTTCCAACGCGCATCCAGGTTCAACGGGCCCTCTTCATACCAATCAGAAAAATTAAACGGGGGATTGGAAAGAATATAATCGAACTGCTGATTCATATGCAGATCTTCCAGAAGTGTGTTGGCCGGATGCTTTCCCAAATCTACGGAAAATCTGCGCAGCATAAGGTTCATTTGACAAATAGAAAACGATTCCTGATCAAGGGTTTGCCCATATAGCTGCAGTTTTTTATCAGAATGTGCAAGGATTGCTCCGCACAGCATTGCACCGCTCCCACAGCAGGGATCGTATACTGTTCCATCAGTTTCAATTCCAAGCAGCTCAACCATCCATCGGACTACCTGCATAGGCGTATAAAAATCACCGGACCGAGAAGGGCTTTTCCATACCTTCCGCGACAGATTTTTTTCAAACACCGAAGAGAGAATGTCAATGTCTGCCGATATGTCTGAAAGCAGGCGCACATAATCGCCCAATAGATGCTCATCCCCTCCCGCATGACATAAATGTTCCAAAACATTTTCAGAAAACGACAGATTTGGGGTTAATTTTTCAATGGCAGTACTGATTGCCGAAAAAATGTCTCCATCCGTTTTATTCAACTCCTGTACGATCATATCCCAGGGTGTTTTTTCAGCATGGTATTTTAGCATTGTGTTCCAACATGGTTCCTCATTTGATGTGGTACATATGTATTTGATAAGCAACAGACAATTCAACACATCCGGATCTATATCGGATGCAAGTTTTAACATGTCTGTAATCGCGTGTTGTCTGTCGTTCATGGATGGCCTCCTATTACTTTTTCCATTTGATATTTGTAAGCGTACAACGATGTTCTTCCCGGTTGGAATTCCATTGAATGAGTATCTGGTTGGGTCTGTGCAAAGACTTGAGCTTGGTCGAATTTCATTCGTATGTTCTATATGATCCATTACTAATTATAGATGAAAACAGAAATTTGAGGATGGTGTCGGATAAATCCAACAGGTATTGGATGGCGTTGACGTATTTGCTTTTTATATCCACGATTCAAAGCGCTGTTTCTTGACATTTGTCATAGATATTATACATAATTCGATGTATTTTTTCAATTCTCCGATTCTTAATTTTGGATATGTTTTAGACGATACCGTCGTATCGTGAATGTGTACAGGTTCTGCGCCGTATATCCAAGAGGCAGGAAATCCGGCTGAAAACCCTGCTATTTCCGCGCTCTCGGAATTGTGGTAGGATAGAAAGGAAAAACAAAATGGAAATTGAGGTGTAAAAGTATGTGTGGAATGAAATTTGATTGATATACGCGATCTATCAAATTGGAGGCATCTATGAACTATATAATTAGGGAAATATCAGAAGAAGAATATTGGTTACTTGAAAATTTTTTGTATGAAGCCATATTTGTACCGAATGGCATACTTGCACCGCCAAAATCAATTATCTACCAACCCGAACTACAGGTATATGTAAAAAATTTTGGCAAGAAAAAAGATGACATTGGTTTAGTGGCAGAGGTTAATGAAAAAATAGTTGGTGCAGTATGGGTTCGTATTATGAATGATTACGGGCATATTGATAATGAAACACCATCCTTTGCCATCTCTTTGTATAAAGAGTATCGAGGGTTGGGGATAGGTACAGCCCTTATGAATAAAATGCTTTGTATTTTAAAGCAGAGGGGATATCGGCAAGCTTCGCTTTCTATCCAAAAGGCAAACTATGCCGTAAAAATGTATCAAAAAGCAGGATTTGTAATCGTTGGCGAGAATGCAGAAGAATATATAATGGCCTGTCGTTTATAACAAAATAGCAAAAACAAGATGGGCAGTATGGTTTTGACAATCCGAGAACGATTGATGGATCTGCGTGTGGAGCGTGGCTTAACACTGGAACAGCTTGCAGAGCAGACGAACCTTTCCAAGCCTGCGCAGGACTTCAGGGACTGCTGCAAGCCGCTGATGAAGCCGCCAGCCCGGACGGTGACCCGGAGAAAGCGTATTTCGGGTTCATCTGCAACAACTCCGGCTGAATTATGGAAAGCATAACAGTGAGGACAAGGCGGCGTTGAAATGGCTTGCGGGGAAATCGGATTTGCTGAAAAATCCAATCCCGCAACAAAGGCGAAAATAGATATAACGGAAAGCGAGGGAAAACATGATAGAAAGACCTGCTTTAAACAAACAATTAGAAAGCAAGACATTTCGGAATTTTTACTATTTAAAAGAAGAATTAGTGGACTTTTACAGGAAAAATGGTCTGCCTGTTTCTGGTGGGAAATTAGAAATATCAGACAGGATTGCATATTTTCTTGAAACCGGAAAAGTCATGCCCGCCAAGGTAGTAAAGAAAAGCGCAACAAAAAGATCAGATATTACGGAGGATACAAAAATTGAAGCGGATTTTGTTTGCTCAGAAAGGCATAGGGCGTTTTTCAAGGAACATATAGGAAATACTTTTTCGTTTAATGTAGCTTTTCAAAAGTGGCTTAAAGGTAACGCAGGAAAAACTTATAGAGAAGCAATTACCGCCTATTATCAAATCCTTGAGGATAAAAAAACAGAAAAACAGTGATTGATAAGCAGTTTGAGTATAATACCTATATCCGTGATTTTTTTGCAGATAATCCAGGTAAGATTTTGGATGATGCGATCAAGTGTTGGAAGTACAAAAAGCGATTGCCGGGGCACAACCATTATGAACAGTCAGAGCTACTTTCCCCGGAGTGCGGCCACACTTCCGGACACCGTGTCCATAGGTTCGTGATATTTTATCTCACAGCCGTGACGGGGGCATATACGCCCTGTCTGCTTGTGAAACCAGCCTTTGTTTCCTGTTTTCCGGCCTAAAACAAAGCTTTGTTTTTCTGCTGCTTCAAATGCCGTTGCCCTCTCGGTTTGGCAATGGCATTTGAAGCGGCAACGCCGACAGAGCGTATAGCATACTACACTTTGCGAGCATAGAACAAATTAGTGAATTTCTTGCATGAAACGAAGGTAAAGCATAACCGAATCGTATAAAAAGATATACCCATCCAGGCATCCCGTGTTCCGGCAAGACATTTACGATGGCGAATGTCATTCAGGAATTGCAGAAGCCGA
>CAJUSQ010000160.1 GCA_910588885.1 uncultured Lachnospiraceae bacterium | reverse complement strand
ACTTATCTGACGGCTTAATTGCGGTGCTGTCATACCCAAAGTTCAGAAAGAACCGATATACCGCGGAAAAGGAAAAGGGGGGATTGCTGCTGTTCGAAAGGGCAGGGGAAGCTTTTACGACAATATGCGTGCTGATTTTTGACGATTTTAATTTGAGCGGCTGGTCAAATTGGACCTGGTGGCTGATTGGGGCCTGCCTATGTATGGCAATGTATGAATTATGGTGGATTCGCTATTTCCGAAGCGGGCGGAAGCAATCGGATTTTTACAGCAGCTTCTTAGGGATTCCCCTTGCAGGCGCAACGTTGCCGGTTCTTGCTTTTTTCCTTCTGGGGATCTATGGCAAGGTGATCTGGCTTATGATTTCCGCGGTAGTCCTGGGAATCGGGCATATTGGAATCCATATGCAGCATAGGAAAGAGCTTATTCGGACGGGTCAATTTTAGGGGGGACGGATTCCCAAAAGGCTCGTGATTTCTTAAAACAATTCAAGATCTATTTGATAAGAAGAATCGATTAAAATACATTCAAAATAATCTTTTTGACACATCTCATAAAAATATAAATTATCCTCCAGAGCAGATTCCATGGAAAGCCCGGAATCCTCCAAACGCTGTTCGATGGCGTTTGCATGTGCCCGGATGTCCGCGAAATGCTGGCGAATATAAGGTTCACTCATTACAAGGCAGTATGCCCGGATTTCCTTCCGGTATTCCGGCTCAAAGTCTTTTTCCCAGTCAAAGGGGATGTATATGCCCTCCACAATCAGGTTCTGTTTGTTTTCAATGGCGGTTTTCACCATTTCCCGGACAATCGGCCACAGAAACCCGGTCAGTTCCCGGTCATCTGCGGGAGTTAAGTCCGTGTGGCCGCTGCGGATCAGCCCCATTTTCAAATGATCAATGGAAAAGCAGGGATAGTGGTATTTTTCAAGAAGCTTCTGGGCCAGCAGGGTTTTGCCCGTATGGGATGCTCCGGTAATTAAAATAATCATGGGCGGTTCCTCCGTATTTTTTGCAGATTGGCGGTGCTGTGTCCCTTATTGTACCATATGCCGGATGCCCGGCACAATGGTTGGATGCATTTTCACTCTGACATATTCATATTTTAATAAGAAGGAATGTTCATGGAGTGAAACATGAAAAAAGGAATTGCAATTTTATGCCTGGCACTGTCCCTGTGTCAGCCCGGCCTTTTTGCAGGGACGAAAACAGCCCCTGCAGCCGTATTTGCAGCGGAAACGGCCGAAACGTCCGCTGCGGCCGGAGAGTCTGCGGCCGAACCGCCGGAAAATGCCGAAACGCCGGAAACGGCGGAAACCGCCGGAGAGTCCGCGGCCGAACCGCCGGAAAACGCCGAAATGCCGGAAACGGCGGAAACCGCTGGGGAAGCTGCCTTTTCCCTCTATGCCCGGTCGGCGGTTTTGATGGATGCGGATTCCGGCCGGGTTTTGTTTGAAAAGGACGGTTACAGCCATATGCCGAACGCCAGTACGACTAAGATTTTAACCTGCATCCTGGCCATTGAAAGCGGGCGGATGGAAGAAGTGGCCACGGCCAGCGCCTATGCGGCATCCATGCCCAAGGTGCATCTGGGCATGAAGCAGGGGGAGCAGTTTGTGCTGCGGGATTTGCTGTTTTCCCTGATGTTGGAATCCCATAACGATTCGGCAGTAGTGATTGCGGAACATATCGGGACTACGGTGGAAGGCTTTGCCGCCATGATGAACCAGAAGGCCCGGGAACTGGGCTGCACGGATACATATTTTATTACGCCGAACGGGCTGGACGCTTCCGACGAAAAGGGCAGCCATGGGACGTCTGCCCGGGATTTGGCCCTGATTATGAGCTATTGCCTGAAAAACGAAACCTTTTTGGAAATTACCAGAACCCCCAGCTATTCTTTTTCCAATCTGGAAGGCACGAAGCAGTATTCCTGTAATAATCATAATACCTTCCTGTCCATGATGGAAGGGGCGCTGACCGGAAAAACCGGGTTTACCGGAAGCGCCGGATACTGCTATGTAGGGGCTCTGCGCCAGGGAGAACGGACCTTTGTGGTGGCGCTTCTGGCCTGCGGCTGGCCCAATAACAAAAGCTACAAATGGTCGGATACCAAGGAGCTGATGAATTATGCCCTGGCCAATTACCAGTATGAAGAGGTATTTGAGCATGGAAAAGAATTTTCCCCGGTTCCGGTCAAAAATGCCATGCCCACAAGCTGGACCCTGGGACAGGAGGTGTCGGTTCTGCCGCGAATTGAAGATGCGCAGCTGAAGGTTTTGAAAAACGCTTCCGAAGAAATCCGTACGGTTTATGAAATTCCCCGGGAGTTGACGGCGCCCCTGCAGGCCGGGCAGGAAATCGGTACGGTTTGCTATTATCTGGGGGATCAGGAGCTGGCCCGCTATCCGGTGAAAATCTTGGAGGATGTGGCGGAGTTTGAAAGCAGCTGGTATTTTTCCTATGTTTTACAGGAATTTTTTCTATGGAAAGAGCAGTAGGGCCGGAGCGCGTACCGAAAGGCCGGATTCTGGCCCCGTTACCGTATTGGCCTGTGGCCGTGCACGGCTCAGGAGTGAACACCAAACACCCTTTTGATAGTGAAAAATTTAACAATTTCCTATTGAATAAGTTACCAAAAAGTAATATAATTACAATCGGAAGAAAATTTTTTGTTTATATGCGGAGGTTAAGATATGAATAGTACGGATACTTTAGCCAGACAAAGAATCTGCAGCCTGCTGGACGAGAAGAGTTTTATGGAAATCGGCGCTCTTGTGACGGCCAGGAGCACGGATTTTAATCTGGGAGCGATGGAAGCACCCTCGGACGGCGTCATCACAGGGTATGGCCTGATCGAAGGCAGCCTGGTGTTTGTGTACAGCCAGGATGCGTCGGTTTTGAACGGTACCATCGGTGAGATGCATGGTAAAAAAATTACGGCCATCTACGATATGGCCATGAAGATGCGTGCGCCGGTGATCGGGCTTTTGGACTGCGCAGGCATCAGGCTCCAGGAATCGGTGGACGCCCTTCATGCACTGGGCGGGATCTATGCAAAGCAGGTGGAAGCAAGCGGCATCGTGCCGCAGATCTGCGGGATCTTCGGCACCTGCGGCGGCGGCCTTTCCGTAGTACCGGCTTTGAGTGATTTCACCTATCTGGAATCGGACAGCAGTGTATTTGTGAATTCTCCCAATGCGATTCCCGGGAATACGAAGGCAAAATGCGATACCTCCGGCGCAGAGTACCAAAGCAGCCACAGCGGATTCGTGGACGGAACTGGTTCCTCCCAGGAGATTCTTTCACAGATACGGGAACTGGTATGTATGCTGCCGGAGAACCGGGAATCCGGCGGGACTCCGGAGAACTGTGGGGACGATCTCAACCGGGCCTGCATCGGTCTTGAGGCTTCCAGGGGCGATACCGGCCTGATGCTGCGCCAGATTTCGGACGAAAGCCTTTTTATTGAGACAAAGAAAGACTTTGCCCGGGAAATGGTGACGGGCTTCTTAAAGCTCAACGGCATGACCATCGGGGCCGTGGCCAATTGTACGGAACGGTTTGACGAAGAAGGGAATAAGGCGGAACAGTACGAGGCAGCGTTGACCGTCCGCGGTTTGAAGAAGGCAGCGGAATTTGTGAAGTTCTGCGACGACTTCAGAATCCCGGTGCTGTCGCTGACCAATACCGAAGGCTATGCGGCGGCATCCTGTTCGGAAAAAGGGCTTGCCAAAGCCATGGCAGGACTGGTACGGGCATTCTCCCAGGCAACGGTGTCGAAGGTGAATGTGCTGATCGGAAATGCCTACGGCAGCGCTTATGTACTGATGAATTCCAAGGCGATCGGGGCGGATCTGGTATACGCCTGGGATACCGGAAAGATCGGTATGATGGATGCAAAGCTGGCAGCCAAGATTATGTATGAAAAGGAATCCGCAGCCGTAATAGAAGAGAAGGCGAAGGAATACGAAGCGCTGCAGTCCAGCGTACTTTCCGCAGCCAGAAGGGGCTATGTGGATTTGGTGATTGCACCGGAGGATACCCGGAAGTATGCGGTGGCAGCTTTTGAAATGCTGTATACGAAGAGAATGGAAGGGGACATAAGGAAACGGTGAAGCTTATGAAGAAAAAGATAATAGGAATGCTCCTTGTCTGCCTGTGTATCCTTGGCCTGGCTGCCTGCGGCCAGGATCCCAAAGAAGCGGATTACAACGGAATGACCTATCAGGAGCTGGAGGAATATGCGAACACAACCTGGGAAGGGATCCAGGCGATGGACACGGCCCAGATGGAAGCAGTGGTGGAGCAGATTGAGGGCATGCCGGAATCCGAGCGGATCCGTCTTCTGGAAGCCAACGAAGGCATGGAAGAAGAACTGGCCCTGATTAAGAGCTGGATTGGAGTAAAAAGCCAGGCAGGGGAATTCGTAGGCGTGGACTCCTTTACGGTTACCAGCAGCGGGAAAAGTACCACGACGGATCTGATCCTGGAGTTTGAGAAGCGTCCGGTCCTTTTAACCGTGGTGTACCGGAACCGGGATATGTCGGTGGAGACGGTTACGGTGGATCTGGTATATTCCACCGGAGAGAAACTCCAGAAGGCGGCGATGAATACCGTAATGGGCATGGGAACCGTGTTTATTATGCTGATTGTCATCTGCCTGATTATTTCCTGCTTCGGCATTATTCCGAAGCTTGAGCAGAAGCGGAAGGCCAAACAGGCGCCGGCCAGGGAACCGGAGAAACAAGCTCCACAGCCGGTACAGGTTGCAGCTCCGGAGCCGGAATTGACCGATGATCTGGAACTGATTGCCGTGATTTCCGCCGCCGTGGCGGCTTATAGCGGACAGTCGGAATCGGATTTCGTAGTGCGTTCCATTAAGAGGAGATAAGAAGCTTCAAGGGGAAAGACGGAATACCGGCAGGTTCTGCAAGGAAGCCGGAAAATCAAGCATAAATCGGAAAGGTTCCGATCGGGAACCAAAAGGAAGAAAGTTCAGGAGGAAAAATAATGAAAAACTATACAATTACTGTGAATGGAAATATTTACGATGTAACCGTGGAAGAAAACGGACAGGGAGCGGCTCCGGCAGCGCCCAGAAAGGCTCCGGTGATCCCGGCCGCTCCGAAGGCAGCGCCTGCGGCAGCCCCGGCCCCGGCTCCCGCAGGAGGGGCAGGCAGCATTAAGATTGAAGCAGGTGCCGCAGGAAAGGTATTTAAAGTAGAAGCGGCCCGAAAGGTGACACCGTAGGCGGATTTTTATAGCAGAAAGATCATTTTTTCTT
>CAJUSQ010000159.1 GCA_910588885.1 uncultured Lachnospiraceae bacterium | reverse complement strand
CGAAGCAGCATCGGAAAAACTGGAACTGCTGGAGGAAATCTGGGGACAGGCATTCGGCAAATCGGAATCCGGAAGCGTGGCAGAAGGCGGAAATACGTCGAAAGCCGCTTCCCTGCCTTACTTCCAATACGTGGGCACGGTAAATGATGCAGCGGAATTTTCCTATGGAACCGTGAAGATTTCCATGGAAGAAGCGGTGAAAACCTGGACGGCCCCCTTGGAATCGGTGTTCCCCACAAAGACGACGGACGGAAAGGAAACCCTGCAAACCGGGCTGTATGATACGAAAGAGATCTATGTCTGCAAGCACAAGGTAGCAAAGCCCAGGGTCTTTATCCCGGTGTTCCCGGGCACCAACTGCGAGTACGACAGCGCCAATGCCTTTGTACGGGCCGGAGCGGAGCCGGTAGTAAAGGTGTTTCAAAATCTGAGCGCAGAGGATATCCGGGATTCCGTGGAGGAATTCGTCAAGGCCATCGGCCAGTGCCAGATGGTAATGTTCCCGGGTGGATTTTCCGCCGGGGATGAGCCGGAGGGCAGCGCCAAGTTTTTTGCGGCGGCTTTCCGGAACAGCAAAATGACGGAAGCCATCCATAAGCTGTTACAGGAGCGGGACGGGCTGATGCTGGGGATCTGCAACGGGTTCCAGGCGCTGATTAAGCTGGGCCTGGTGCCTTACGGGGAGATCCGGGAGCAGACGGCAGAATCTCCGACACTGACTTATAATACCATTGGACGCCATATTTCCAAGATGGTATATACAAAGGTGGTAACCAAGAAGTCCCCCTGGCTGATGCAGGCAGAGTTAGGCAAGACTTACACCAGTCCGGCTTCCCATGGAGAAGGACGGTTTGTGGCCCCGAAGAAATGGCTGGACCGTCTGTTTGCAAACGGCCAGGTAGCCACCCAGTATGTCAACGAGGCGGGCGTGCCTACCATGGAGGAGGAATGGAATATCAACGGCTCTTATATGGCCATCGAAGGGATTACCAGTCCGGACGGACGGGTTTTAGGAAAAATGGCCCATGCGGAACGGCGGGGCAGAAGTGTGGCCATTAATATTTACGGAGAACAGGACATGAAGCTTTTTGAGTCCGGCGTGGCTTACTTTAAATAGGAAAAAACGGTGGATGGAGGAGGTATTTATGGAGGAAGCAAAGAAGGGAGCAATGGTTTGGGAAGCGGTAGATAAAGCGGCGCTTCGGAAGCTGATTCAGACTGCTTCCGGAGAAATCGAAGCGGACGTGGTGATTAAAAACTGCAAAGTACTGGATGTTTTTTCCGGAGAATTTACGGAAGGGGACATTGCATTCTGCGGGCAGCAGATTGCCGGGGTAGGGAAATACCGGGGCAAAGAGGAAATCGACGGGGAGGGCCGTTATGCGGCGCCGGGCTTTATAGACAGCCATATCCACATCGAATCCTCCTATTTGTGCCCGGAAGAATTAGGACGGCTGCTTGTGCCCCACGGCACCACCACGATTATCGCGGATCCCCATGAGATTGTAAATGTCTGCGGGATTGCGGGCCTTGATTATATGATGGAAGC
The DNA here is from genome assembly GCA_910588885.1 of uncultured Lachnospiraceae bacterium. Taxonomy (GTDB): domain Bacteria; phylum Bacillota; class Clostridia; order Lachnospirales; family Lachnospiraceae; genus 14-2. Next base: position 3,811 of record CAJUSQ010000159.1, on the reverse strand, counting down.
GGCAGGGCATTCGGCCATGGATATTTTATTCATGCTGCCTTCCTGCGTCCCGGCTACGCCCTTTGAACATGCCGGGGCCAGGGTGGAAGCGCCCCAGATGGAAGAACCGATTTTCCGGGAAAAGGTGCTGGGGCTGGGGGAATTTATGAATTTTCCGGGAGTACTTGCGGCAGAAGACGGGGTTTTGGAAAAGCTGCTGCTGGCAAAGGCAGCCGGAAAGATTGTAGACGGCCATGCCCCGGGCCTTTCGGGTCTTCGGCTCAACGGTTATGCGGCGGCAGGCATCCGGGACGACCATGAGTGCGCCACATTGGAGGACATGCGGGGGCGATTGTCCAGGGGAATGTATGTCCTGATGCGTCAGGGCTCCGCCTGCCAGGATCTGCGGAACCTGTTAAAGGGGGTGACCCCGGAAAACAGCCGCCGCTGCCTGCTTTGTTCCGACGACCGCCAGCCGAAAACGATTTTTTCGGAGGGGCATTTGGACAACCATCTTCAAATCTGCGTAGAGGAAGGGATGGACCCTGTTACGGCCCTTCGAATGGCGACTCTGAACGCGGCGGAGTGTTTCCGGCTTTATGACCGGGGCGCCATTGCTCCGGGATACCGGGCCGATGTGGTGCTTTTGGAGGATCTGAAAACCTTTCGGGTGAACCGGGTGTGGACAGCCGGAAGGCTGACGGCGGAGGACGGGGCCTATCTGCCGGAAGTGGAGCATTCCGACATTTCTACGGTGATGGGCAGCATCCACCTGGGGGATTTTTCAAAGGAAAAATTAAAGATGCATTTAACAAGTGACCATGTCCATGTAATTGGACTGGTTCCGGGTGGAGTAGTAACAAAGAAGGAAGAAGCAGAGATCCGATTGGATGCGGACGGGGAATTTGTCTGGTCCCCGGAAGCGGACATCGCAAAGATCGCCGTGGTGGAGCGGCACCGGGATACCGGGTCCGCAGCCTGCGGGTTCCTGAAGGGTTACGGGATCAAAGCCGGAGCAATCGCCCTTTCCGTTGCCCATGATTCCCACAATATCATTGTGGTGGGGGTCAGCGACGAAGAAATGGAATTTGCGGTAAAAACCTTGGAAAAACAGAATGGCGGAATCGTTCTGGTCAAAAACGAAGAAGTAGTGGCAGGGATGCCTATGCCCATTGCCGGGCTGATGAGCGATCAGCCGGGAGAGTGGGTAGCCGCACAGCTTGATAAAATCCATAAGGCGGCCTATGAGCAGCTTGGCATTGCAGGCAGCGTAGAGCCTGTTATGACCCTCTGTTTCATGTCCCTGGCAGTCATCCCGGAGCTGAAGCTTACGGATATGGGATTGTTTGACGTAGGCGCTTTTTCGTTTCTGCCAGTCGAGATAAATGTTAAATGAAGATATAACAAATGGAAAAGGAGAGAGTAAAATGAACCAAGGAAAAGCATTGGTGCCGTTTTTCCGCCGTGGTGATATCGGTGGGATTTCCTATGCGGTAACCAATAACATTGTCAATTATTTAATCGTAATTGCAACTTTGACCGGCGTCCTGGGCTGGCCCGACGAGATTGTGTTCGGATACGTGGTGCCCGGAATGTCCATCGGCTTGATGCTGGGCTGCTTTTACTATGCATGGATGGGCTATAAGCTGTCCAAAAAGGAAGGACGGGCCGATGTAACGGCGCTGCCCTCCGGCGTGTCGACACCTGCGATGTTTGTAATTCTTTACGGTGTCGTAATGCCTTTAAGCTATGCCCTGGAGGATCCCAAGCTGGCCTGGTCCGCAGCTATGGCGGCCTGCTTTATCGGCGGCTTCGTAGAATTCTGCGGCGGCTTTATCGGGCCCTGGATGAAAAAGCGGATTCCCCGGGCCGCATTGCTTGGTACGGTAGCCGGAATCGGGTTTATCTGGATGGCAACCCAGGGTGTGTTTGATATTTTAGGAGATCCCATGGTCGGCCTTCCGGTTTTGTTTGTAGCCATTGTAGGCGTATTCGGCGGATATTTGTTCCCGAAGAAAATTCCGCCTTTGGTAGTAGCCATTGTAGGCGGCATTATCTATGCCTTCTGCCTGGGGCGTACCAATATTGATTTCAGCGGCGTGGGCTTTTACTTCCCGAATCCGGTGAACAGTATCCAGTATATGATCGACGGATTTACGATTGTGGTTCCTTATCTGACCATTATTATTCCGGTGGAAATTTATAATTTCATTGAAACCATGGACAATGTGGAGGCTTCCAATGCGGCCGGAGATAATTACAATGTCCGGGAAGCCCAGTTTGCAGACGGGGTCTGCACCATGATTTCCTCCATGTTCGGCGGAATCATTCCCAATACGGTATGGCTGGGACATGCGGGCCTGAAGAAATCCAATGCGGGAATCGGATATTCCGTAATCTCCGGCGTGATATTCGGCCTGTCCGGTATTTTCGGTTTGTTTACCTTCTTTAACAGCCTGGTTCCCCCGGCTGTATGCGCCATTACCTTCCTCTGGTGCGCGGTGGTTATGGTGGCGCAGGCATTTGACGCCTGCGAGAAAAAGCACTATGCGGCTATCGGGGTTGCCATGGTACCCTCTGTGGCGGATTACTTATACACCCAGGTAACCGGGGCTGCGGGCCTGGCCGGATACTATCCGGAGGTGCTTCCTTCCGGTATTAACGACTTTACGGAAGAAATTTCACAGATGTTAAAAGATGCAGGGGTGATGTGGAACGGTGTGGCCGCTACAAAGGCCGGAGCAATCCTGATCGGGATTCTTTTAGGCACCATGACGGTATTTGTCATCGACAAGCAGCTTCATAAGGTTGCCATTACCGCAGTGGTAGGTTATGTGCTGGCCGCATTCGGTTTTATCCACAGCGCGGCGCTGGGCTTCTACCCCGTATCCCCCTTTGCCATTGGCTATTTGTCCATTGCAGTGCTGGCAATCCTGCTGCATTTGGGCCGGAATTCCTGGTTTAAAGGGCCGGATGAATTTGATTATATTTAAATATTATTTTTCAAAACTTAAAACATGATTTAATAAAAAACATGTGACATCAGTGATACGGACATTTTGCATTTCGCGATTGGGATGACAGGAACGGTGTTTTTGTTTCCTGCCTGATCCGGTTGACGGCCTGTCGGGAATTTTCGGCAGGCCGTTTTGTTTGTGAGGGAGAAGAGAATGATATTTGAAGAGAAGAAAATAATATTAAGGGATGGCCGTACCTGCATACTGCGGCCCGTTGAAGCAAAGGATGCTGTGGATATGATTGAATGTCTTCGAATGGTATCCGGGGAGACGCCTTTTCTTCTTAGAAATGAGGATGAGGTTATTTACACCGTTGAAGCAGAGGAACAGCTTTTAGAAAACAAAAGGAATGATCCCCGTGAAATCATGATGGTGGCAGAGGTGGAAGGCGTTGTTGCGGGCAATTGTGGAATTGTATCAAAAGGCAGCTTGCGCCGCGTATTCCATAGATGCGGCTTTGCAATAGCCCTTAAGAAAGATTACTGGGGCCTTGGGATTGGTTCTGCCATGATGGAGTATGCTTTTTACCTGGCAGAAAAGATGGGATACCGGCAGGCGGAACTGGAAGTGGTGGACGGAAATAACCGGGCAAGGAGCTTATATGAACGATTTGGATTCAAAGAAACCGGAAAGAACCTTCGTGCCCTTCAATATGATGACGGAAGTTATGCAGACGAATCTATCATGGTAAAGTTTTTTTCGGGAGTGTAAGCTGCAAGGATCGCTTACACTGGCCGATCCGTTTGTATGGAGAGAGAATCAGATTATGTGTGTAAGTTCTCTGGACTGCCATAATGAATTTTATCAAAATGCCA
>CAJUSQ010000158.1 GCA_910588885.1 uncultured Lachnospiraceae bacterium | reverse complement strand
GATGCAGGCAGTTGCGGCAAAAAGTGAGGGGAGTCCCATACAAATAGGCTGCCAGCCCTGCCGCTTTAATTCCTCCGTTACGGCCTGCTCCATGGACTGTTCGATAATAATGGACTGCTCCGAAGCGCAGATGGTTCCGTGGTCAAAGGTTTTGGAATCCAGGATCCGTGTCACGGCCTGTTTTACATCCGCACTTTTATCAATAAAGGCCGGGCCGTTTCCGGCGCCTACCCCGATGGCCGGAGTTCCCGAGGAATAGGCGGCTTTTACCATGGCTCCGCCTCCGGTGGCCAGGATCAGGGCCGTTTTTTCATGGGTCATCAGCTCCTTCGTGGCCTCCATGGTCGGCATGGAAATGGCGGAGATGGCCCCTTTGGGACAGCCGGCCTCCTCCGCAGCCTTTGATAAAATTTTCACAGTCTCTAAAATGCAGTTTTTCGCGCTGGGATGCGGGGAAAACACAATGGCATTTCCGCCTTTTACCGCAATCATCGCCTTATATATCACGGTGGAGGTAGGGTTGGTGGAGGGCACCAGGCCCGCAATCACGCCCACCGGCACGCCGATGTCCCATACATGGTGTACATTGTCCTCCCGGAGGATCCCGATCGTCCGCTGGTCTTTGATGGCGTCGTATACGGTTTTCGCCGCAAACAGGTTTTTTATGACCTTATCCTGCCAGATTCCGAACCCGGTTTCCTGATGGGCCAGCTTTGCCAGCTCTTCGGCATGTAAAATCCCCGCTTTGCTGATAGCCGCTACGATCGCGTCAAGCTGCCCCTGATTTTTGGAAGCCAGCTGATTCGCCGCCTCCTCTGCCTGTGCTAACAGGTTTCGTGTCTCCTGTACCGATTGTAAATCTCTGTCTTTTAACTCCATGGTATTGCTCCTCTCTTTTTTCCAAAGGGATCGGGAACTGCCGCGCTCCTTGCCGTATCCTTTGTCAAACCAGCGGTTCCTCCGCCGCCTGCCGTATCCTTTGTCAAACCAGCGGCTCTTCCGCCACCTGCCGGACGGCCTGGGCAAAGGCGGCACAGGCGGCATGGCAGGCCGACTGGCTTCCGGTCAAAAGCCCGCCGCCGAAATTGGTTTCCGAAGGGGGTTCGTAAAAAGCGGCCATACGCACATCCGCCGCCTTCAGCGCCGCATCCAGCCCGTAAATGGCTTCTAAGGGCGGGGCAATCAGATAAGCCAAAGCTTCCCCCTCCGGGATATTCGCCACCTTGGACAGATACGACCCGGTCCTGGATACGGTATGGGCATAGTAGACTATGGAATCGTCATCGTTGGCGCTGATAAAGCAGGCCCCATGCTCCATGAAATTTTTGATGGAGGTCAGCCCGCTCCTGACCTCGGCAGGGCTTGGCCCCGCAATAATCCCCAAAACTTCTCCGGCCAGCTTCGTGGACGCATTGGCCGCTCCGGCATACATGGACTTGGCATAGACCACATCCACATCAGAATCCTTGGTGGCTTCGTCCAATGCCGTATAGGTTACGTCGTCCATATCCGCGGTAATCAGCCCCAGGCTTTTATGGCGGGGGCCTAAATGCAGCACCGAAACAAGGTCGTCGCTGACGTTGCTGATCAGCTTCATGCTTAATATAGTTGCCCGCAGTTGATCGTTTTTCATGGCAGTTCTCCTTTTAAATCAATCCCGGAAGCCTTCCGCTCCAGCATTTTTATCATCAGCTCCGCAGCGTGGGCCCCGGCTTCCACGGCTGTGGTGCCGCCCTTGTGGATATTGCTGATTACGGTCCGTTTGGCTTCCGCCAGCCCATGGCGGGGCTTGTAGGCAATATAGGCGGACATGGATTCCGCCGTCACCAGGCCGGGCCGTTCCCCTACCAGCATACAGACCACGTCCGCGTCCGTCACTTCCCCCACGGCATCCATGGCGCCTACCCGGGCGTATTTGATGAAAAGCACCGGAGGCAGCGTAATCCCGTGAATGGAAAGGCCCTGGCCGATGGCGGGAATCATATCCTTCACATTGGCTTCGATGGCCGAAGAGGACAGGCCGTCCCCTACAATTACCAGTACCTTGGGATGGCTGCCGCAGGTATTCCGGATGACCTCCAATGCTTCCCCGGGAAACCGCCGTCCCAGATCCGGCCGGGTCAGATATTCGTCCTTATCCTTGCAGAGGGTCTGTACAAATACGAATCCGCATTCTTTTATAAAGTCAGTATCTACATCACTGAACACCGCGTCCTGAGCCGCCGCATGGTCGGCCCGGACCCTTAGCATGGTGGCGGTTTTGTACCGGGCCCCGGCTTTCCCGATGCCCAGCCGGGCCGGGGTCTTTTTCTTCATGGCCAGATACCCTTCCTTGTCCTTGGCATCCTCCACCAAAAACTGGGTGCGCAGATCAATTTCCGTAAGATCCGGCAAGCAGGCGCCGTCTTCCGTTTCCGTCCCGGACACGGTACTGTTTTCACGGCATTCTGCCGGGGTCTTTGTTTCAAGGGGCTTCGTTCCGGCTCCTTTTTTGGACAGCATCTCCCCTAAAATGGATTCCACCATCGCCCTGATTTCTTCGTTTCTCACTTCGCTTCCTCCTTAAAATAATGTCGATGCATCCCCGGCCTTTTTCGTCAGCCGCCCCGCTTCGTCTACAAAACCCATCCGGAGCAGCCACTGGTGGAAGGGCTTGATGGCGGTCAGGCCATAAATCTCCCGAAGCGCCGCCGTTTCATGGTATCCGGTGGTCTGGTAATTCAGCATCACATCGTCCCCATGGGGGATTCCCATAAAGTAGTTGCAGCCCGCCGCAGTCAGAAGCACCGACAAGTCTTCAATGGTATTCTGGTCCGCTTTCATATGATTGGTGTAACAGGCGTCACAGCCCATGGGAATGCCGGAAAGCTTTCCCATAAAATGATCCTCCAGCCCGGCCCGGCTGACCTGCCTGCCGTCGTACAAGTATTCCGGCCCGATAAATCCCACCACCGTATTTACCAAAAACGGGGAAAAATGGCGGGCAAACCCGTAACAGCGGGCTTCCATGGTCACCTGGTCCGTATCGTGATGGGCTTCCGAGGAAAGCTCCGAGCCCTGGCCCGTTTCAAAATACATGACATTGGGCCCCTGGGCCGTCCCTTTGGTCAAAGCCAGCTGCCGGGCTTCCTCCAGGGTGGCCGCGCTGAAGCCAAAGGCCGTGTTCCCCAGCTCGCTTCCGGCAATGGACTGGAAAATCAGATCCGCCGGAGCGCCTTTTCGAATGGCCTCCATCTGGGTCGTCACATGAGCCAGAACACATGTTTGTGTCGGAATCTTATGCTTCTGCTTGGTCTCTTCAAACCGCTTCAGCACCCGGATCACGCTTTGGGCCGAATCGTCCACCGGATTTAATCCCAGCAGCGCGTCTCCTGCCCCATAGGTCAGCCCCTCCAGCAGGGAGGCCATGATGCCGTCCGGGTCGTCGGTGGGATGGTTTGGCTGCAGCCGGGAGGAAAGCGTCCCTTCTTCTCCAATGGTAGTATTGCAGTGAGCCGTAACCCTGATTTTCTTTGCTCCATAAATTAAATCCAGATTTGACATTATCTTGGCAACTGCCGCCACCATTTCCGACGTCAGTCCCCGGGAAATCCTGCGGATCTGATCCCCCGTGGTTTCTTCGTCTAAGATCCATTCCCGCAGCCGGGACACCGTCCAGCCTTTTATTTCCTGATAAATAGGCTCATTCAGATCGTCTTGAATGATCCTGGTCACTTCGTCGGTTTCATAGGGCACCGCCGGATGGTTCCGAAGCTCTTCCAGGGTCACTTCCGAAAGCACGATTTTTGCGGCCACCCGCTCCTCTGCCGACTCCGCCGCCAGTCCGGCCAGCTTATCGCCGGATTTTTCCTCATTTGCTTTTGCCATTACTTCCTTCAAGCTCCGGAAGGAATAGACGTGTCCGAATAATTTTGTTTTTAAAATCATAGTTCCTCCATTTCCGGCCTTTGCCGTGTTTCGTTCTGATTCCGGACTTAGTGCCGCTGCCGTGTTTCGTTCTGATTCCGGACTTAGTGCCGCTGCCGTGTTCAGTTCTGAAATACCAGGGTTTTAACCACCACCGGAAGGACGCTCCCGGCCGCCGCAGGCTTTCCGATATCAATGTAGTCCCCTTCCGAAAGCCGGATTCCGTCCAAACAGATCAGCCCCGAACGGCTCATCCGGGGATTCAGGCTGCACAGGGCCTGCCCCAATACTTTTGCCATATCCTCTTTTACCACCACAACGGCCGGGGCTCCTGCCCGGAGCACCGGGGCAAGCCCTTCATTCAGCTCCCTAGCATATTCCTGAATGCGTGTAAAAGAGGGGTTTTTCTCTCCTTCCAGTGCAACGGCCAGCCGGGGAAGCTGCCCTTCCACCGAAAACCACCGGAATTTCTGTTCCAATGCCCGGGCAAGCCCCGGCCCCTCCGCTTCCCTGCCCGGCTTTACCACCGGAAGGTTTTTCAAGGGGAACGTGGTATCCGTATAGGTAATGGTGCTGCCGCTGATTTCCGTCGTGTGGCTCCCGGCTCCCACTACCGTGGCCCGTATGGTTTCCGCGCCCTCCACCACCTGAAGCTTCCGAAAAAGCCGGGAATTTCGAATCGCTTCTGCCAGTAAAACGCCGATGTCTCCAAACTGCAGCGTTTCCCGGTACTCCTTTGGGTGATAGAGAATCGCCGCCACCCCGCCGGAAAAGCTGACTGCCGAAATCCCTTCCGTTTCGGAAAGTCCCCGGTTCGTAATCAAAAGCTCGTAATATTTACAGTCCTTCCGCAATCCGATACTTTGTTCCAGCGCTTCTACCATAATATTTAAAAGTGGATTTAATTTTTCTTTTTCCAGCTTTCCCCCCACCTTCAGATCCAGGTTTTCCGCTTCGATGATCTGCACAAGCTTTGGGGCAATGTAGGTAATCTCACCTGTTTCCCCCACCCGGATCAGCCGACCGCCGATATCCAGACACCCGGTATCCCTGGCAACTCCCCGGGAAAATACCGAAAGGTTGCTGGTACCCCCGCCGATGTCGATATTGACGCCGGTCAGACGATGTTCCCTGGAGTAACCGTCCATCCCCGCCCCTTTTCCGGACAGCAGGCTTTCCAGATCCGGCCCGGCCGTGGCCACCACAAAATCCCCGGCAAAGCCGCTTAAGGCGTCCACAACGGCCCGGGCGTTTTCTTTTCGGGCCGTTTCCCCGGTAATAATCACGGCTCCCGTATGGATCTCGTCTTTCCGTATCCCCGCCCGCTCATATTCCGCTTCTACGATTTCCTTCACCTTCGGAAAATCAATGACGGTCTGGCTAAGCAGCGGCGTAAAGTGGATGCGGCTCCGATAGCGGATTTCCTTTTCCGTAATCTCCATTCTGGGAACGGCATATGCGCCTGCCATATTTTCAATGATCAGCCGGGAAAAAACCAGCTGGGTGGTGCTGGTTCCCAAATCAATGCCCACACTTAAAAGCTCTTCCTTCATGTTCCCTCCTGCTACAAAGATCCCGGCGGATTTGCACC
>CAJUSQ010000157.1 GCA_910588885.1 uncultured Lachnospiraceae bacterium | reverse complement strand
TGCGGTAAGCCCGGAAGAAGAGGGCAAAAAGGGAACATCAGCAATGGAGCTTGCGGAAGGCGCCTATACCCTGGAATGGATCAGTCCCATCAACGAAGATGGCTCTGTGTATGAAATAGAGCAAAATCCCCAGGAGATCACGATAAGAGCGGATTCGGAAGGGAAGGCCGGAATGGAATGTTTCATGAAGCGGATTCCCGCCGAAGAAGCCCCGGAAGAAATGGTGCAGGAGCTCGTGAATAAAATCAAAACGGCAGTAGAAAAAGGGGATAAGACCTTATCCGGAGAGATCGGAACAGCAATATTAGAAACGCTTGACCGGAATAGGAAAAACAGGCCGGAGGATGCAAACCGGGCAGAAGAAAGCCAGGAGGAGACAGCAGGGAAGCAGGAGGAGACAACAGAGAAGCAGGAGGGAATAACAGAGGAGCAGGGAAAGGGGAACGGAAACAGAGGAGACCAGGATTCATCCAGAGAAGCAGGGAAAGACGGATCAGAGGGAAATGAACCATCAGGGTCAACCGAGCCGTCCCACGAACATAGCTGGCAGGAGCATACCGCAACCAGAGAAGAGTGGGTGCCGGACATGGTGGTTGTGGATGATTATGAGATTCAGGAAGTAGAGGTAGGGTATGCAATCCAATGCAATTGCGGGGCAGTTTTAACAGAAGAAGAATTGGAATCCCATGGGGCAAACCATATTCTGAATGGAGAGCCTGCGAATCATTGGACGATTCCGATTACGGAACCGCGGCAGGTGAAGGTGGGCTCCCATGAAGAAGACCATGGACATTACGAAACCGTCACTTATGTGGACTATTATTACTGCGATTGCGGGGCAACCAAATAATAGGATTGAAAACAGGACGGTTTCGTTTATCCTTACGGGCAGCGGGCCGGGCAGCTACGGTGGATATCCTAATTCTTTCTTAAATATTGGATTTCTGTTTCTGCTTCGCTTCATTTCGTAAAAACCATCCCCCAATCAGGGAAAGCAAGAGCTGTACCAGAGGCATGGTAAACCATACGCCCATCAATCCAAACCCTAAGGGCAGCAGGTAGATCAGCCCGATTGTAAGCAGGACCTCCCCGTAAACCATAATCGCGGAAGGGACGATTTCGTGTACGGCATAGAAGTAAGCAATGGCCGGTTTGGAGAAGCCGTACAAAAACAGCGCGATACCGAAAGCGGCAGCTGATTCGTAGATATAGGCAGCGGCTTCGGGAGAAGCGCCGAACAGTCCCGGAAGAAAATTCCGGAACAATACTACGGAAAGGCCGCTTAGGGCACCGAAAAACAAGGCCAGGGCAAACATCCATTTCCGGTAGACCGAGAGCCTTTGAAGATTTCCGGCTCCCTGGTTCAGGCTTAGGAGGGGCTGGCTGCCGTCACTGATGCCCTGGATGAGAATTTCCATAAAAGAAAGAATGTAGGCCAGGATGGCATAGGCGCTGACGGCTGCCGTCCCACCGTATTTCAGGATCTGCAGATTCATGAAAATAATGGTGACGCTGGGCAGATAGGTCAGGCCAAAGGGGGAAACGCCCACCTTTAGAATAGAAGCAATCAATGCAGCATCGGGCTTTAAGTGGTGCAGAAATCCCCGATAGGGCTTTCGAAGGAAAAAGCAGGTGCAAAGGAGCAGGGTCAAAACCTGGCCGCAGACGGTAGCCAGAGCCGCGCCCTGGATTTCCATCTGAAAGTGAAAGACGAACAGTGCATCCAAGCCGATATTTACCAGGCATCCGGCCGCCATGGACAGCATGGCGTAAATGGAAGCCCCATGGTTTCGGATTAAGGGCAGCATGGCCGTTGCGGAAACCTGTGCAATGGAACCGGCCAGTAAAATCGTAATATATTGCTGACAATAGGTAAAAATAATTCCTTCCGCCCCCAGAATCCGAAGCAGAGGGCCGTTGCCCAGGCCAAGCAGGAGCACCAGGCACAGGGTGCCCAGAAGCATCAGGAGAAAGGCGTTGCCCTCGGCCTGTTTTGCCCGTTTTTCTTCCCCGGCGCCCCGGCTTAGGGAAACGATGACGGAGGCTCCTACACCAATCCCGGTCCCGGTGGAGATGATCAGCGCAGCCAGGGGCCAGACGATATTGATTGCGGCCAGGCCGTTGTCCCCGACTGCCTGCCCCACGAAAATACCGTCTACGATAGAGTAAATTCCGGTCAGTAAAAAGGAAAACATGGCCGGAAAGATGTAACGGCAGAATTCTTTTTTCATAAGTATTCAGTCCTTTCTGAAGTTACTTTCTAAAGCGGTTTTCAAACAACATTTTCAAACACATTCTAGTATAAACGTGAAAGCAGCTTGAATGTCAAGAGGAAATATGATATTTTAGGTAGGAACAGCAATGTGCAGGGGACATGCTCCTTTGGGCAGGAACAGATGCGGCAATGATTGAGAGGGAAAGCCAATGGAGAAGAAAAAGAATTACGGTATCCAGGAAGTATCAAAGTTAATGAATCTCCCCAAGGCCACGATCCGCTATTGGGACAGCCGGGGGCTGATCGCGTCGGAACGGAATGAGCAGAATGATTACCGGGAATTTTCCCTGCAGGCGACCTTGAATCTGGGCAATGTATCTTTTCTACGGAGCATCGGTATGCCGATCAAGGAAGTAAGAGAGATTTTACGGGCAGATGTATCCAGACAGGAAGAGATGCTTTTGGATACCAGGCAAAGTATTGAAAAGAAAAAACGTGAGCTGGAGCAGCAGGAGGTACGGATTCGGAAGCAGATTCATGCCCTGGAAGAGATCCGCCGCTTGCAGGGGTCGCCATTAGCGCCCGGGAAACCGGAATTTGTCCGGGCGGTTGCTTTTTCCAATGAAAAGGAATGCCATTGGCGGAAAATCATGGAAGAACCATGGGTGTTCGTACTGGCGTTCGATTTGTCTGGCCAAACCTACCGATACGGGATTGGCTATTCGGAAGGGGAGCTCAAGGGGGAGCCGAAGGGGGAGCCAGGTGGGGAAGCGGCCGTGAAGGAGGATGCGGGAGAGGAAGAAATCCTTTGGGAACGGAGAGAAGCTTCCTATTATAATGGGCTTTTACTTGCGGACAACCGGGAGGAAGGGAAGAATAACCTGGCTAAGATGCTTGGCTCCCTTCCGGAGGGGATGGAGCCAAAGGGCAGTATTTTGGCCCAGTTTCTGACTTCTGAAGCGAGAGGGCGGGAGATTTTGGATTATTATAAATTGTGGGTGCAGGTTTAGAATGGGCCTTACAACATGCCCGTTCATGATAAGTTTTAAAATCCAAGATTCATATGGACGGAATCTAAAGAATATGATACAATATTTGAAAAGCAGTGTATCGAGTGATGTGTGGACGAAATGAAGGGGGCTGAAGAATGAAGCATTCGGGTCTATTTGATAACATGAAAGAATGTACCGTCTGTCATCGGCCATTATCCCAAGACTACGAGAAGGATTTATGTCCTGTTTGTGAGGAGAACGAGTTGTTCAACCGGGTGAAGGACTTTATTCGGGAACGGGATGTGACGGAATACCAGGTGGCAGAGCAGTTTCAGCTGCCGCTGCGCAAGGTGAAGGGATGGATCAAGGAAGGGCGGATTGAGTACAAGGAAGAGATGAAGCCCAGTATTGAAAGCCTGCGCTGTGCAGAGTGCGGTGAGCCGATTACCTTTGGAACTTATTGCCAGAAGTGTTTCAAGGTGAAGAATACGACGAAGGGAACCTTTGTAATACAGAAGAAGGGAGACGACCGGATGCGTTTCCTGGAATAAGGCTTAACATGATTGTTACGATAGAATAATCGCTATGAGAAGGCATTAGAAGCAGTAACTTTGCTGTTTCCAATGTCTTTTTATAAGGCAATGGATAGGAAAGGATTGGAAGAAAAGGAAAATGGCGAAGAATCAATATGATGCCAGCAGCATTTCCGTGCTGGAAGGGCTGGAGGCAGTGCGGAAACGGCCGGGAATGTACATTGGCAGCGTTTCCAGAAAGGGATTGAACCATTTAATTTATGAAATTGTAGATAATTCGGTGGACGAGCATCTGGCCGGGGCCTGTGATACCATTTGGGTGACTCTGGAGGCGGACGGCTCCTGTACCGTGGAGGACAACGGCCGGGGAATTCCGGTGGGGATGCATGAAAAAGGCATGTCCGCGGCCCGGCTGGTTTTTACGACCCTTCATGCCGGAGGGAAATTTGACGACGGGGCCTATAAGACCAGCGGCGGCCTTCATGGGGTGGGATCTTCGGTGGTGAACGCCCTTTCGACTTATCTGGATCTGCAGGTCAGCCAGGGGGGCTATGTGCATCATGACCGCTATGAACGGGGAATTCCCGTGATTAATCTGGAAAACGGCCTGCTTCCGAAGCTGGGGAAGACGAAAAAGACCGGGTCGCGGATTAATTTCCTGCCGGATCCGGAGATTTTTGAAAAAACCAGGTTTAAAGAGGATGAAGTCAAAAGCAGGCTGCATGAAACCGCTTACTTAAATCCTGATTTAATGATTGTCTATGAGGATAAGCGGGGAGAGGAAACGGAACACATAGAATTCCACGAGCCGGACGGCATTATCGGATATGTGAAGGATTTGAATAAAAAGTCGGAGCCGGTTCATGATGTGGTATATTTTAAAGGGGAGAATGAAGGGATTACCGTGGAAGCGGCGTTCCAATATACCAATGAATTCCATGAAAATGTCCTGGGCTTCTGCAACAATATCTATAACGCGGAAGGGGGCACCCACCTGACCGGGTTTAAAACGGTGTTTACTACTGTCATCAATAATTATGCCAAGGAATTGGGCATTCTGAAGGAAAAGGATGCGAATTTTACCGGAACTGATGTTCGAAATGGTATGACGGCCGTGATTTCCATCAAGCATCCGGCCCCCCGGTTTGAAGGGCAGACCAAGACGAAGCTGGACAACCAGGACGCTTCCCGGGTGACGGGAAAGGTGACCGGAGAGGAAATCCAGCTGTATTTTGACAAAAATCTGGATACCTTGAAAAAAGTAATTTCCTGTGCGGAGAAAGCGGCGAAAATCAGAAAGACCGAGGAGCGGGCCAAGACGAACCTTTTGACAAAGCAGAAATTTTCCTTTGACTCCAACGGGAAGCTGGCCAACTGCGAAAGCCGGGATGCTTCGATTTGTGAAATATTTATCGTGGAGGGGGATTCGGCGGGAGGCTCCGCAAAGACGGCCCGGGATCGGAATTTCCAGGCGATCCTGCCGATCCGGGGGAAGATTCTGAACGTGGAGAAGGCCAGTATCGACAAGGTGCTGGCCAACGCCGAGATTAAGACGATGATTAATGCCTTTGGCTGCGGCTTTTCCGAAGGCTTCGGCAATGACTTTGATATTACGAAGCTCCGCTATGACAAGATTATTATTATGGCCGATGCGGATGTGGACGGCGCCCATATTTCCACACTTTTGCTGACCCTGTTTTACCGGTTTATGCCGGAGCTGATTTACGAAGGGCATATTTACATTGCCATGCCGCCCCTGTACAAGGCCATCCCCTCCAGGGGGGAGGAAGAATACCTCTATGACGACGATGCCTTAAAGCGTTACCGGAGGACCCACAAGGGAAGCTTTACCCTTCAGCGGTACAAAGGGTTGGGGGAGATGGACGCCCAGCAGCTTTGGGAGACGACGTTAGATCCCAAAACCCGGATTTTGAAAAAGGTGG
>CAJUSQ010000156.1 GCA_910588885.1 uncultured Lachnospiraceae bacterium | reverse complement strand
GGTTTCCGAAGATACAGTGCTGATCATAGAAGCAGCCAAAGAAACGGATTTTTCCTATCTGGATGATTTGGGCTATGAAATACAAAAAATAAAAAACTATAAGACAAATGTCCATGTGTTCCTGAAGCGGAGCGCATAGGGGCGGGAGGATTCCATGAAAAAAGCGATTTATCCGGGAAGTTTTGACCCGGTTACCTTCGGGCATCTGGATATGATTGTGCGTTCTGCGAAAATTGTCGATGAATTAATTGTTTCTGTTTTACGGAATAGTGCAAAAAATGCATTGTTTTCTATCGAAGAACGTGTTAGTATGTTAGAAGAAATGACAAAAGACATTCCAAATGTGACGGTGCGGTCCTTTGACGGGCTTTTGATTGACCACGCCAGGGATATGGATGCCAATCTGATTATACGGGGACTCCGGGCAGTAACGGATTTTGAATATGAACTGCAGATTGCCCAGACCAACCGAATTGTAAATCCCCAGGTGGATACGATGTTTCTAACGACCAGTCTGGAATATGCATACCTTAGTTCCACGATTGTAAAGGAAGTGGCTTCCTATGGCGGCGATATCTCTCATTTTGTGCCGGAACACTTGATTGCGCGCATATATGCAAAATACCGGGAATAGGAATTAAAGGAGTGTAGGCAATGGGAAGTAAAATAGAACAATGCATTGACGAAATAGAAGAATATATTGCAGGATGTAAATATCAGGCTTTTTCCAACAGCAAGATCATTGTGGACAAGGACGAGATGGAAGAGCTGCTGACGGAGCTTCGGCGGAAGGCCCCGGATGAGATCCGGCGTTATCAGAAGATGATCAGCAATAAGGAGGCCATATTGGCAGATGCGCAGGCGAAAGCAGATGCCATTATTGCCAAGGCTGAGGTACATACCACGGAGCTGGTCAGCGAACATCAGATCATGCAGCAGGCATACGCCCAGGCAGACGAAATTGTGTTAGCCGCCACTAACAAGGGCCAGTCCATTGTGGATGAGGCAAACCAGTTTGCCAGCATTATCCAGGGGAACGCCTTACAATATGTAGACAATCTGCTGCAAAATATGGAAGGGATCATTATCAATGCGATTGATACCACAAAGGCCCGCAGTGACAATCTGATGGCGTCTCTTCAGGATTGTTTCCAGACCATCAACGCCAACCGGAGAGAGCTGCTGCAGCAGGGAGTAATTCCGGTGGAGCAGCAGCTTCCGGAAGAATATGAGGATGATGAGGAGTAAGGTCAGTCAGGGCCCGGCGGACAGAAACAGCAGGGCCAGGGCTGTGGATGCCAGACTGCACAGAACCCTTGTTCGGATATATGCTGCCATAGAAAGCCCGGCGGCCCGTACCATGGAAGCGGTCTGAGCAAGGCCGGAAAGTCCGCCGAAGGCAGTACAGAAAACGGTCAGCAGATATTTTCGGGCAAAGGGAAGACCGGATCCGGAAATACAGGCAATGCCGTTGGTGATTTCCGTAACGCCTACCAGAAGGCTTTTCAAAAAAGGATTCCCGAAGGGGAGGCTTGTGGTCATCTGCGCCAGGATTGCAAACAGCATGATATAACCGCCCAGCTTGGTTAAGGTTTCAAACCCGCTCATAATGCCGGCATCAATGATTTTAAAGTTGATTTGAGATCTTGATGCGGCTTTTTTTTGCAGTAGGGAGCGGGCGGGAACGGGATTTTCCCCGGCCTGGCCTTTGAGTGGAAAAAGCTTTCCCTGCAGGATAAAAAAAGCCAGGGGCGGCCCGTACAGGATCAGCAGCGTGATTCCGGTAAGCTCCGGCCGTTTCAGGGAAGCGGACAGAATAAAGCCGCTGATAAATACCGGGCTGATGTTGTTGCAGACGGGAAACAGGCGGTTTCCCTGGACGGCGCTCATGCGTCCTTCCTCCACCAGCTGGGCGGTAATCCGGCTCCCCAGAGGGAATCCGAACAAAAATCCGGCAAACAGCGGATAAATGCCTTCGCTGCTGACCGGGAGGATCCCCTTTAAGCAGCGGTGCAAAACCTTGCAGGGACGGTCCAAAAGGCCCGCAGCCACAAAGATATAAGAGAGGATCGCAAAGGGGAGAAGGGTGGGCAGCATTTTCGAGTACCACAGCAAAAGCCCGTAGGACGCGGCTTTTATGGCATCCGCCGGGGAGAACAGTATGTAAAGGGCCAGGATGGATAAAATAATACTATAAATGATTTTTTTCATAGTACATTATATGGAAGAATACAATAAATATGCCAGGGTGCATTGGGAGGGAAAAACATGAACGTATGTACGAATTTGGAACCCAAAAAAGTATTTCAGTTTTTTGAGGAAATCTGCGGGATTCCCCATGGTTCCGGAAATACCAAAAAGATCAGCGATTACTGCGTGGATTTTGCGAAATCCCGGGGACTTTCTTATGAGCAGGATGCAAATAATAATGTAATCATCAAAAAGCCGGGAAGCGCCGGTTACGAGGATTCCCAGCCGGTTATCATCCAGGGCCATATGGATATGGTCTGTGAAAAAGAAAGCAGCCGGGAGATTGATTTTACCAGGGAAGGGCTTTCCCTCTATATTGACGGCGATTTTTTAAAGGCGGAGGGCACCACCTTAGGCGGAGACGACGGAATTGCCCTGGCTTATGCCTTTGCCCTGTTAGACAGCGATACCCTGGCCCATCCGCCCCTGGAGGTAGTGCTGACGGTGGATGAAGAAACGGGAATGCTGGGAGCCGAGTCCATTGACGTTTCCGGACTGAAGGGAAGGCGGCTGTTAAACATTGATTCCGACGAGGAAGGGGTATTTTTAACCAGCTGTGCCGGAGGGCTAAGGGCTGACTGCGTACTTCCGGTTTCCTATGAAACAGTGGAGGGGCTAGAGGTTTCTTTGAGGGTACACGGACTGTTGGGCGGTCACTCCGGCGCCGAAATCCATAAGGAGCGGGCCAACGGAATCGTAACCCTGGGCCGGATTTTGCAGGATTTGGAAACACAGGCCGGGATTCGTATCATGTCCGCCGCAGGCGGACTAATGGACAATGCCATTCCCCGGGAAGCGGAAGCTAAGCTTCTCATCGCTCCCGGGCAGGCCGGACGGCTGGAGGAGCTGGTGCAGGAATGGGAGGAAACCTTGCAAAAGGAATTTCAGTCCAGTGACCCGGGAATTTCCGTTTCCGTCTCCCGGGAAGGAGAGGGCAGCGTTCCGGTTCTGGAGAAAGCGTCCCAGGAACGGTTGCTGGTGTTTTTACGGAATATGCCCTTCGGGGTTTTAAACCGGAGCCTGGAAATCCCGGATTTGGTGGAAACCTCTTTAAATCCCGGTATTTTTCAGCTGACCGAAGCGGAATGCCAGGTTACCTTTTCCATCCGAAGCAGCGTGACCAGCCGGAAATATGAGGTTTCGAACCGGCTGCGGACCTTGACGGAATTTCTGGGAGGTACGATGACCGTATACGGGGATTATCCGGCCTGGGAATACAAGGCCGATTCGAAGCTGCGGGAATTGATGAGGGAATGCTACCGGGATTTGTTCAAGGAGGAGCCGAAAATCCAGGCGATCCACGCGGGCCTGGAGTGCGGGCTTCTGTCCGGAAAGCTACCGGATTTGGACTGCATTTCCTTCGGACCCAATAATTTTGACATCCATACCCCCAAGGAGCGGCTTAGCATCTCCTCTACGGCACGGGTGTGGGATTTGATTGTAGAATTTTTAAGAAGGGCGAAATAAATTGAAAAACAGGAAGCTATCCTTTTACCTGATTTCCATTGCCGTAATGGCCCTGCTTCTTGCACCGCTGCAAAGCTATGTAACAGGGCTGGCAAAGCTGAACCGTCTGATGATGACGGAAGATACTCTGGAAAAAGTACGGGCACAGAAGATTTCCCCAAAGCTGATGGAGCAGTTCCGGGAATGGGAAAAGGAGGAGGATACTTCCTGTTATGAATACCTTTATGCGTACCTGGTGTCCGGGGAAACCACGAAAAGCGCCCTTTCCTGGTACGTTTCCAGGATGCGCCTGCACTGGCCGGAGGATTACCAGATCCTGACGGGATATCTGGCGGCGGTCTGGGAGGATTTGGTCTATTTCCCGGTTCCACGCTCCAGCTCCCATGAAGAGGCGGCAGTAACCTTCGGAGACTCCTGGATGAACGAACGTACGTTTGGCGGAAAGCGGGGCCATGAGGGGACGGATCTTATGGCGTCCATCAACGAACGGGGCCGCTATCCGGTAATCAGCATGACGGACGGCGTGGTGGAGCAGGTGGGCTGGCTGACCAAGGGCGGTTACCGGATTGGCATCCGTTCCCCCCATGGAGGATATTTTTACTATGCCCATCTCTATGATTATGCCCGGGACTTCCAACCGGGCGACCCCATTCGGGCCGGAGAGTGGATCGGTTTTATGGGGGACAGCGGCTACAGTGAGATTGAGGGTACCGTGGGAAATTTTGATGTGCATCTTCATGTGGGAATTTATGTAAACCGGCCGGACGGCTCGGAAATGAGCATCAATCCCTATGGGCCCCTGCAGTATCTGGAAGGGCGGAGGCTGACGTATACTTATTATTAAAAGGGCAGGACATGATAAGATTAGATAAATTTCTGGCGGACATGGGCATTGGGACCCGCAGCCAGGTGAAGCAGTATTTGAAGCGGGGAATGGTGACCGTGAATCAGGAAACGGAAAAGCGCCCCGAGCGGAAGGTTGCAATCGAAACGGATACCGTCTGTTTTCAGGGAACCCCGGTGGCCTATGCGGAATATGAATATTATATGCTTTATAAACCGGCCGGCTGCGTCAGCGCCGTTTCCGACGGCCATTATAAAACGGTGCTTTCCTATATAAAAGAAGCGTCCCGGAAGGATTTGTTTCCGGTGGGGCGGCTGGATTTGGACACGGAAGGGCTGCTGCTGATTACCAACGACGGGGCCCTGTGCCATGAGCTGTTGTCCCCTGCCCATCATGTGCCGAAAACGTATTATGTGGAAACGGCAGGGGAAATTCCAAAGCAGGCGGTACCGCTGTTTGCCGAAGGGGTATCGATCGGGGATGCAAAGCCCACCCGTCCGGGGGTTTTGGAGATCCTTTGTGCCGGGCCGGTTTCCAGGGCCTTTTTGACCATTACGGAAGGACGGTACCATCAGGTAAAACGTATGTTCGATTTGATTGGCTGTCCGGTCAGCTACTTAAAACGTGTGTCCTTTGGGGAATTACAGCTGGACGAAAGCCTGAAACCCGGGGAGTATCGGGCACTGACGGCGGCGGAGGTTTCCTCGCTGAAGGGGGGAAACAGAAATATCATATGGTAAGGATGGGAGAAATGGCGCAAATATTACAAGACAAAAAAGCAGTCATTTTTGATTTAGACGGCTCTCTGGTAGATTCCATGTGGGTTTGGCAGGAAATCGACCTGGAATTTCTGCATTCCCGGGGAAGGGAGCTGCCGGATACATATCAGAAGGAAATCGAGGGCGTGAGCTTTACGGAAACGGCCCAATATACCATTGAACGTTTCGGATTTTCGGAAAGCGTGGAGGAGCTGAAGGAGCTCTGGATCAAGATGGCTATGGATAAATATATGCACAAGGTTCCCTTAAAGCCGGGAGCCCGGGCGTTTTTATGCCATTGTAAGGAACAAGGGATTCCCATGGGGATTGCTACCAGCAACTCCCGGGAGCTGGTACATGCGGTTTTTGATTCCCTGGGGCTTTGGCAGTACATTGATAAAATTGTAACAAGCTGTGAGGTCAGCCGGG
>CAJUSQ010000155.1 GCA_910588885.1 uncultured Lachnospiraceae bacterium | reverse complement strand
GTATTAATAAGCACCAGGACGCCATCTACCTCATTGTCGTCTTCAATGGAAGCCAGCTTCGGCAATACATGCTCATATTTGGTGGATTTGGTGTTGTTGGAGAGACATTCATGGCCCTCGATTTCCCCGATAATCGACAGAAGGTGTATTTTATGCTTCTGGCGGCTGCTGTCCAGGGTGATCTGTCCCATATCTTTGATCTCTTCATTGTCCTTCTGCTCCAGATCCTTCTGATTTAATTCCTGATTCTGGTTTTTTGCATTTTTCTCGTTCATCGCAATATCCTTTCCTGTTCCTACCCCATTCCAAAAGAAAAGAACCCCTCCGGCAGGATTCTTCTCTTTCCGATTCATAGGTACGGTTAGTATATGCGTTTTTTCTTATTTCATCCCCGTTTTTCCCAGACAAGCAAATTCTGCCGGAGCAAAGCGGCTCTGACCGGGCAGCAGACTGCTACAGCCAGGATGATTTTCAGAAAATCAAAAGGCAGAAACGGGATCACGCCGGCCCATAAAGCTTCCATCGGCCCCATGGAAAGCTGAATCCCAAGCCACACGGTTCCAAAAGCATAGCAAACCACCGTTCCCAAAATTGCCCCCGCCAGGCACATATACCATGCTCCTTTAAAACGTTCCGTAAAAAACCCGGCGAGAAAGGCCAGCAGCAAGTAGCCCCACAAATACCCGCCGGTAGGACCTGCAATCTTGGGAATCCCACCGGTATAACCGGAAAAAACCGGAAGCCCCACCGCTCCCAGCAGGATGTAGACCAGCACACAAATCGTCCCCCTTACGCTGCCCAAAAGAATTCCGGCCAAAATAACAGCAAACAGTCCCAAAGTCAACGGAATCGGTGTAAAGCCCAGGGGAATGGAAACCGGCGCAAGAATACACAAAATCGCTGCACTCAATGCTATGATTACCAAATCAGCCGTTTTTAGTTTCTTCATTCAGAATCCCTCCTATTGTTAACTTATTTTTATTATTGGTTTACATTTCTTTCTTCCAGTTTATCGAAAAAGCCGAGGATTGTCAACCTATTTTTTAATAAGTTAACAATCCTCGGCTTTTCATTGAATATACGTATCTTATTTCAAAAACCGCCTTTTTGCCGGTAAGAAGTTTCTCTCCCAAAAGGCTTAGATCCTCGCTGACTGCTGTTTCTCTTTCCGTTTCCGCTTGTTTTCATACATTTTTTCATCCGCTTCCTTTAACAGCTTCTGATAATCCGTATACTCCCTGGTCAGGCAGTATCCCCAGGAAAACCGCAGCGGAACATCAATTCCATCCTTCAATTCCACAAAGCAGTCCTCCTGCACACGGTCCAAGGCATAAATTGTTTCCAGCAATGCTTCCTCTGATTCGTAACGATATAAAAACAGGACAAATTCATCCCCTCCCAGCCGGGC
This sequence comes from uncultured Lachnospiraceae bacterium, assembly GCA_910588885.1. Lineage (GTDB taxonomy): Bacteria > Bacillota > Clostridia > Lachnospirales > Lachnospiraceae > 14-2. The sequence goes on along the minus strand of CAJUSQ010000155.1, from coordinate 4,471 downwards.
AAACACGGAATTATCCATCTGAAGGCCCAAGACAAGCTCCGAAATTTTCTTTAGATAAACATCGCCCATTTCATGTCCATAGGTGTCATTGATCATTTTCAGGTTATCCGCATCCATCATCACAAAAGCGCTTTTCCCAAGGGATTCCGGTTGCTGAAACAGTCCGGAAAGCTTCAGCTCCAGCCCTCTTCGGTTGTACAGTCCCGTCAGGTGATCAAGATCCCGCTCCGTTTCTATTTTCTTTCGCTTTGTAATCTCCTCGGTAACATCTATGACGACCCCGCAGACCTCGCTGCGTTCCCGAATCTCCTCCAGCTTAATATATTTCTCCTTTCGCCGGAATACCCCCGGCTCCTCCGAAACCGGATGCTCATGGAGCATACCGATAAACTTCTGAAATTCCTGCAAATCGGAAGAAAGACGGTCTGTTTCCGCTTTACTTAGGGACAGGATAATGGGAACATACTCGGTAAAACGGACTCTTTTCATATGCTCATTGTATTCGTATACACCGATATACATATTTGTCTTCCGCAGGACATAAGACATCTTCCGGTTGCTGTCCAGAAGGCTTTTCTTCATGCGGTTAATATAATTACTCAAATCCGAAAATTCCGCACTGCTATGAATCTCGACCATTTCATCCAGATTCCCTTCCGTAATGCGGTGCAGCTTCTCATTTACCTGGTAAATGCCGCCCACCACATACCGGTCCATATATCGGGTAACGGCATGGGACAGAAACCAGGCAATCATAATCAAACACAGCCCTAACCATACCGTATTCCCCGGAATCCGCTGATACAGTTCCTGATGATAAATGACTCGTCCGATATAATTCGTATCCAGCCGTTTAAAAACGCAATAAGCATTCCGCCCGTTAATGACCGCGTCCCGCCCGTTTTCAAACTCCTCCAGGGAGGACAGGGTAAGGCCCATATCCGACAACGTCTTCCCAACGTGAATGATATTGGTAGCGCCCACAATCTCCCCGCTTTTGGCATCCACGGCGTAGTATCCCGAACCCAAATTGACCCAGAGTATGGAAAAGAGATAAGACAGCTCGTTTTTTTCCCGGGCCTTCATTACATTGACCGCTTTCATACCAATCTGGACAATAAATTCCTGATTCTCACTCCATACAGCCGTATACTGCATCGGCTTGGCTTCCGCCGTATTCGGCATGACTTCCTGCACCATTTTCAGGGAATAGTCCTCCAACATCGGCTTAAAAAAGCGCATCTGTTCGCCGGAGTCAAAGGTATAATTATAATATTCCGGATGTGTCCCGAAAAAAATACATCCTGTCTTATCAAAAATATGAATTTCATCTACTTCCATAAATTCCGCGATTTTTTTCAGCCTATCAATATTCTCTAATATGGAAGGATCATTCTGAATCATATAGGCAACGGCCTGTGCATTATGCAGACAAGTTCCCCGGTATTGGATCATCACCTGGTTCAGCTCCTTCTGATTTTGCTTCAGAAGCTGCTGGATCTGTCCAAAAACCCCGACCGTATTTTCATAAGCCTGCCTTCTCGTGTTGACAATCTGAACGCAGACGAGCACGATCAGAACCACCGCCACTAAGACGCAGGTAACTTTTCCCATATACCGGCTGATAATTTTTTTCAGTGTCCGCATCGTCAGTCCATATGCCTTACCCTAACAGGTAACGGTATAAGCCCTCGTATTTTCCGGTAGAAACATGCCAGGAATAATCATTTGCCATGCCCCGCTCCACCATCATGTTCCAGCTCTTCTTCTGCTCAAAGAATACCTTCTTGGAATAGTTGATGGTTCCAAGCATCTCATGGGCATTGTAATTGGTAAAGGAGAAGCCGTCTCCGGTATTCTCATACTCGTTAAAGGGACGCACCGTATCCTTCAGTCCTCCGGTTTCCCTTACGATCGGAACCGTGCCGTAACGGAAGGAAATCATCTGGGTCAGGCCGCAGGGCTCAAACCGGGAAGGCATCAGGAACGCATCTGCCGCCGCATACAGCTTGTGAGCCAGATCTTCGGAATAGCAAATATTCGCAGATACCCGGTTGGGGTATTTCCAGGCATAGTGGCGGAACAGGTTCTCGTACTTGTTTTCTCCGGTTCCGATTACTACCAGCTGGGTGAATTCGTCTACGATCTGCTCCATCACACATTCCACCAGATCCAGGCCCTTCTGGTCGGTCAGACGGGAAATCAGGCCGATCATGTACCGCTTCTTATCCACCTCCAGGCCCAGTTCCTCCTGCAGGCCCAGCTTGTTCTTTACCTTTTTCTTGCGGAAGGATTCCAGGTCATAGTTGGCATAGATCCTGCCGTCGGTCGCCGGGTTGTATTCGTTGTAATCAATGCCGTTTACGATTCCCTGCATATCCAGCCGTCTTGCATACATCAGGCCGTTTAAGCCTTCCCCGTAATATTCGGACTGGATCTCATTGGCATAGGTTTCGCTGACCGTGGTAATATAGTCGGAATAAACCAGTCCGCCCTTCAGCATATTGGCGCCCTTGTTGAACTCCAGCTTATCCGGTGCAAACAGGCTGGCCGGAAGGCCGCTTAAGCCCTGGATCGTCTTCACGTCCCAAACTCCCTGGAACTTCAGGTTATGGATCGTCATAACGGACTTGATTCCCCGGAAGAAATCGGAGCCTGCAAACTCAGTCTTTAAGTATACCGGGATAAAACCGGTCTGCCAGTCGTGGCAATGGATCAGGTCCGGGCGGAAATTAATCAGGGGCAGCATGGAAAGGACTGCCTTGTCAAAGAAAATGAATTTCTCAATATCCTCCCGGATGTTGCCGTAGGGCAGGAAGGAATTGAAGTATTCCTGGTTATCAATAAAATAATAGGTAATCCCCTGGTATTTGTACTGTAAAACACCTACGTACTTATCGATAATGTAAGGCCCTGCACCCATATAAAAATGGGTCACATATTCAAACTGGTTCCGCCATTTTTCCGGAATGCAGCTGTAATTGGGCAGTACCACCCTTACGTCCCACTCTTCCTTGTTAAACTCCTTGGGCAGCGCACCGCAAACGTCTGCCAATCCTCCTGTTTTAATAAACGGTACGCATTCTGATGCGGCAAATAAAATATTTCTCATGTCGGTTTCCCCCTTATGATTATACTAGCGCTAACGCTTGTTCTAAATCCTTGATAATATCATCCACATGCTCGATTCCAACAGACAGGCGAATCAGATCCGGCGCTACTCCGGCTTCTTTCAGCTGTTCGTCGCTTAACTGGCGGTGGGTATGGCTGGCGGGGTGCAGAACACATGTTCTTGCATCTGCCACATGGGTCACGATGGCAATCATTTTCAGCTTATCCATAAAGTCCACCGAAACCTGGCGGCCGCCCTTTAACCCGAACGCAATCACGCCGCAGGTACCCTTCGGCATGTATTTCTGCGCCAGGTCATAATATCGATCCCCTTTCAGGCCGGCATAGCTGACCCAGGCCACTTTTTCATGATTCCGTAAAAATTCCGCTGTTTTCAAAGCATTCTCGCAATGCCTTGGTACCCGCAGATGCAGGGTTTCCAATCCCACATTCAGCAGAAATGCATTCTGGGGAGACTGGATAGAACCCAAATCCCGCATCATCTGGACGGTAGCTTTGGTGATATAGGCGCCCTTGCCGAACTTCTCGGCATACACGATCCCGTGATAGGAGGGGTCCGGACGGGTCAGGCCCGGATATTTATCGCCGTACCGCATCCAGTCAAACTTCCCGCTGTCCACGATGCACCCGCCGACGCACATGGCGTGGCCGTCCATATATTTCGTGGTGGAATGGGTCACGATATCCGCACCCCATTCAAACGGACGGCAGTTGATGGGGGTCGGGAACGTATTATCCATAATCAGGGGAACCCCGTTTTTGTGGGCCACCCTTGCAAATTTCTCAATATCCGCCACCACCAGGGCCGGATTGGCAATGGTTTCCGCAAACAGCGCCTTCGTATTGGGCCGGAATGCCTGCCCGATCTCCTCTTCCGAAGCATCCGGGTCTACAAAGGTACAGTCAATTCCCATCTTCTTCATGGTAACGGCAAACAGGTTAAAGGTACCGCCGTATATGGTGGAGGAGCATACAAAATGATCCCCCGTTTCACAAATATTGAAAATGGCATAGTAGTTGGCGGCCTGCCCCGAAGAGGTCAGCATACCTGCCACGCCGCCCTCTAATTCCGTAATCTTCTCCGCTACCGCGTCGTTGGTGGGATTCTGCAGCCTGGTATAAAAATATCCGCTGTCTTCCAAATCAAACCAACGTCCCATTTGGTCACTGTTATCATATTTAAATGTGGTGCTCTGATAAATCGGCAATACACGCGGTTCCCCTTTCGCAGGATGCCAGCCTGATTGGATGCACCTTGTCTCTATCTTGTATTCTTCGCTCATTCCGTTGCGCCCGGCGAGCGAAATATCGGCCGTGAGCCGGGGCCCCTTGGTGGAAA
>CAJUSQ010000154.1 GCA_910588885.1 uncultured Lachnospiraceae bacterium | reverse complement strand
TTTGAATTTTGCAGTACTTTTCGGCATTGTGGCAAAAGAAATTACATTTTACGAAAGCGGAATTCGCCGAAAAAAAACGGTTGACGAATCTGGAAAAACATGCTATGATACAATGGTATGCCGCACAGCGAGGTTCTAAGTCTGCCCAGGCAGCACCGCAGCTGGCGAGTAATGATAATAGGAGGTGCAGATATGTACGCAATTATAGCAACAGGCGGAAAGCAGTACAAAGTATCCGAAGGCGATATCATTACCATTGAAAAGCTTGGTTTGGAAGCTGGTGAGAAAGTTACCTTTGAGGATGTATTGGCAGTCAGCAACGATTCTTTGAAGGTAGGCGGAGATGTTTCCAATGCGACTGTGGAAGCTTCTGTCGTAGAGAACGGCCGTGGCAAGAAGGTAGTTGTATACAAATACAAGAGAAAAACCGGCTACCATAAGAAAAAAGGCCACAGACAAGCGTTTACCAAGGTTAAGATCGAGAAGATCAACGGGTAATACCCACAGGACATCCGCGGAGCCGGATGCCGGACACAAATGGAAAACAGGACATTATCATGATTCATGTAACCATTTATAAAACGCTTCGGGAAGAATATACAGGCTTTGACAGTCTGGGACATGCCGGATATGCGAAAGCAGGAGCGGATATTGTATGTGCAGGCGTTTCCGCCTTGGTACTGAATACCGTGAATTCCCTGGAAGCATTGACAGAGGACATTTTTTCCGTGGATACGGATGCCGAAGCGGGGAGGATTTCCTTACGTTTTCAAAAGTCCCCTTCCAAAGACGGGAAGCTTTTGATGGATTCCCTGGTACTTGGTTTACAGGGGATACAAGACACTTATGGAAATAAATACATTTCACTGATATGCAAGGAGGTGTAAGGATATGTTAAATATGAACCTTCAGTTTTTTGCCCATAAAAAGGGAGTTGGTTCTACCAAGAACGGCAGAGATTCCGAATCCAAGAGATTAGGTGCGAAGAGAGCCGATGGACAGTTCGTAAAAGCTGGGAATATCTTATACAGACAGCGCGGAACCAAGATTCATCCCGGCGTGAACGTTGGACGTGGCGGAGATGATACATTATTCGCGAAAGTTGACGGCGTTCTGAGATTCGAGAGAAAAGGAAGAGACAAAAAGCAGGCTTCCGTATACCCAGTAGCAAGCAACGAATAAGAAGACTTGATAGACTCGACTATTTTTGGCCGGGTCTATTGTATTTTTAACGAATAACAGAGGTAAGAAAATGTTTGCAGACAGCGCAGTAATCACCATAAAATCAGGACGTGGCGGAGACGGGCATGTGTCCTTCCGCCGGGAAAAATATGTGCCCAACGGCGGGCCGGACGGCGGAGACGGCGGCAATGGCGGTTCTGTTATCTTTGAGGTAGACGATGGGCTGAATACTTTGACGGATTTCCGTCACAGGCGAAAATACGCGGCAGAGCCGGGAGAGCCCGGCGGAAAACGCAACTGCCACGGAAAGAACGGCGCAGACCTGATTGTCAAGGTGCCCGCCGGGACAATTATAAGAGATGCCGAAACCGACAAGGTCATTGCGGATCTGTCCGGTGAAAATCGGCGGCAGGTGATCCTGAAGGGCGGACGGGGCGGCCTTGGAAATCAGAACTTTGCCACGGCAACCATGCAGGCTCCCAAATATGCCCAGCCGGGTAAGCCGGCTATTGAACTGGAAGTTCGTCTGGAACTGAAAGTGATCGCTGATGTGGGCTTAGTAGGCTTTCCCAATGTGGGAAAATCCACCTTTTTATCCAGAGTAACCAATGCCCGGCCAAAAATCGCCAATTATCATTTTACCACCCTGAATCCCAATTTGGGCGTTGTTGACCTTTCCGAGGGCCAGGGCTTTGTCATTGCGGATATTCCAGGGCTCATTGAAGGGGCTTCTGAAGGAATCGGCCTGGGCCATGAATTTTTGAAGCATATTGAACGAACCAAAGTAATGATTCATATGGTAGACGCTGCTTCCACGGAGGGACGGGACCCAATTGCGGATATTTATGCCATTAACAAAGAACTGGAAGCTTATAACCCGAAGCTGCTGGAAAAGCCTCAGGTGATCGCTGCGAATAAAATTGATGCAATTTACGATCCTGAGAGCAGCGCCCTTCAAAAGCTGAAGGAGGAATTTGAGCCTAAAGGCATTTCCGTATTTCCGATTTCCGCCGTCAGCGGCCAGAATTTGAAGGGGCTTCTGTACCATGTAAATAAGCTGCTTTCTACCGTTGATTCCAGTCCGATTGTATTCAAACAGGAGTTCTTCCCGGAATTGACGGTATTTCAGGATGAACCTTTTACGGTGGAATATGATGAGAAGGAACAAGTTTACGTGGCGGAAGGCCCCCGAATCGAAAAAATGCTGGGTTATACCAATATTGATTCGGAAAAAGGCTTCCTGTTTTTCCAGAAATTCTTAAAGGAACAGGGAATTCTGGATGCTTTGGAGGAAGCGGGCATCCAGGAAGGGGATACCGTCCGCATGTATGGCCTGGCCTTTGATTATTACAAATAGGATATGAAACAATGCATCAGGGAAAGCAACCATTGAAGAAATAGGAGAGCAGCATGACAAGTAAGCAACGTGCATATTTAAAAAGCCTGGCAAGCGGTATAGACGCCATTTTCCAGGTGGGAAAGGCAAGCCTGACGCCGGAGCTGGTGACAGCGGTCAGTGAATCCTTGGAAAAACGGGAGCTGATAAAGCTCTCCGTATTGAAAAACTGTTTCGACGACCCGAAGGAGATCGCGGAAACCCTGGCGGAACGTACCCGTTCGGATGTCGTCCATGTGATCGGAAAGAAAATCGTACTATACCGGCCTTCCAAGAAAAATCCGAAGATCCAGCTGCCGGACTGACGGAGGTGTACCAGTGGAGGAAAAGCAAAAAAGAATCGGCATTATGGGAGGTGCCTTTGACCCGATTCATTACGGGCACCTATTAATTGCGGAAAATGCAGCCGCTCAATATCATTTGGACGAGGTGCATTTCATGCCCACCGGGCAGCCCCCACATAAGAAAAAGCAGAAACTGGCAGATGCAGCGCACCGCTGTGAAATGATCCGGCTTGCAATTAAGGACAATCCTTGCTTCACATTATCCCGGCTGGAAATCAATGCCCATGAGGTCAATTACACCTATCTGACCCTGGAACGGATTCAGGCGGCCCATCCCGGGGAGGAGCTGTTTTTTATTCTGGGCGGAGATTCTCTGAAGGATTTCAGAAGCTGGAAGAACCCGGAACGGATTTTGAAAGCCGCCTGCGTACTGGCAGCCGTACGGGACGATATCGACGGCAGCGCGTTTCAGACGCAAATGGATGGGCTGAACCAATGGTACGGGAAAGAGCGGATTTTTCCGCTGATCACACCGAATTTTTCCGTATCCTCCCGGAACATCCGGAAACGGGCCGCCGAACAGGGTACGATCCGCTATATGCTGCCGGAACCAGTCAGGGATTATATTTTTACCCATCAATTATATCAACGGGAACCGGGACAGGAAGACTGCCGCCAACAGGAAACCTGGCAGTAGGGAGCCCTGTGACAGGCAGCAGAAAGAATCGCCCGGCATGAAATTCACATTTATCATGAACAGAAAAGAAGGCGTATATGATTTATGAAACGAACGGAAATTGAAAAAAAATTGCGCAAGACGCTGGATAAGGACCGCTTCCGGCATACGATGGGAGTGATGTATACGGCAGTTGCCCTTGCCATGGCTTATGGCTGCGACCAGGAGAAGGCCATGTATGCGGGCTTGCTTCACGATTGTGCAAAATGCATTCCAAATGATAAGAAGCTTCATCTTTGCGTGAAGCATAAAATAGAAATCAGTCCTTCCGAACAGGAAAGCCCGTTCCTGCTCCATGCGAAATTAGGGGCATATTTTGCTCGTGAAAAATATAACATTTCTGATCCTGAGGTTCTGCATGCCATCCTGGTACACACCACGGGAGCTCCGGAAATGAGTCTGCTGGATAAAATTATCTATATTGCAGATTATATAGAACCAAACCGGACGAAAGCAACAAACCTGCCGATTGTGCGGGAAAAGGCATTTCAGGATTTGGACGGGACCATGCTGCTCATACTTGAGAGTACCTTGGAGCATTTGAAAAAGGGAAGAGGGGTCACAGACCCTATGACGGAAAAAGCGTACGAATATTTTAAACAACAAAGCAAGGAGGAATCCATATGACATCATCCAGGGAACTGGCAAAATTAGCCTGTACCGCATTAAGTGAGAAAAAGGCAGAGGACATCCGCGTCATTGATATCAGCGAGATTTCCGTATTGGCGGATTTCTTCATCATCGCCAACGGTACGAATCCCAATCAGATTCAGGCAATGGTAGATGCTGTCGACGAATCTCTTACAAAGGCCGGACAGCAAGTGAAGCAAATTGAAGGGAACCAGCATTCCAGCTGGGTATTAATGGATTATCGGGATATTATCGTCCACATTTTTTCCAAAGAAGACCGTCTGTTCTATGACCTGGAACGTATTTGGCGGGATGGAAAAGCGATGGAACCGGAAGAATTGTAAAGAGGACCCCCGCGGCCTATTCGATGTGATCCGAAGGAATGATCCGTAATTCCGATTGGACCAAGTCCGGAGCTTGCCGTGGGGGTTTTCTGAACAAAAACAGAATTCCCCTGAAATACAAAAAAATAATGAAATAACGAAATGAAAATTCTTACTGAAAAAACCGGAACACTCCGAATACCTTTCCAAGAATCTCTACCTGTTCTACAATAATCGGATCCATGGTATCATTCTCAGGCTGCAGGCGGTAATGGCCGTCTTCCTTATAAAAGGTCTTTACGGTTGCCGAATCTTCTACCAGGGCAACTACCATATCCCCGTCTTCGGCATCTGATTGCCGCTGAACCAGAATATTGTCGCCGCTGAAAATACCGGCATTCACCATACTGTCCCCCTTCACCTTCAGCATAAACGTCTCGGCATTGGGCATAAGTTCTGTGGGAATGGGGAAGTAAGATTCCACGTTCTCCACTGCCAATAAGGGGTCTCCGGCAGCAACACGTCCGATTAAGGGTACATTCACAACCTCCCTGCGTACAAGCTGAAAGGTATCGTCAATAATCTCAATCGCCCGGGGCTTCGAGGGATCCCGGCGGATATAACCGTTCTTTTCCAAAGTTTCCAGATGGGAGTGAACCGAAGAAGTAGACTTCAAATGTACGGCCTCACAAATATCACGGACAGCAGGGGGATATCCTTTATTTAAGATTTCATTCTTTATATATTCTAAAATCTCCCGCTGTTTTTCGCTGATTTTACCTTGTGCCATAAACAAATCCTCCTTTTTACTTCTTTTTCTTAGTATATCACACCTTTTTGAAAAAAGCAAACACATATTCCGAAAATTTGTTCGTTTTATTTCTTGACAAACATCTGTTTGTATCATATAATACTAAAAACAAGTGTTCGGAACTTTTGTTCTTAGGTAAGAAGATGATGGGGGAATCGTGATGTTTCAGGAGCGGATAGAATGGAGGAATTGGAAATTACTATTGGTTGTCACATTATTATGTTTGCTGTTTTGCAGTATTTTGCTGGGCGGCACTATGATTCGGGGAAAGGCAGCGGGAGAGCAGATGGTGAAATGTTATACCTGTATCCGGATTTCCGGCGGGGATTCCCTGTGGAAGATTGCCCGTTTGTATATGGGGGAAGGTTATGATGATATTCAGGAATATATTGAAGAGGTGAAAGAGCTGAACCAGCTGACTTCAGATCAGATTCATGCGGGACAATATTTAACGCTGCCGTATTATTCCAGCCCGTAGGGACCGGGGAAGTTGTGCATCTGGGACTGTGCAATTGGAATATACTATAACTGAATGGCGCCTGAGCCCGAAGGACAGGCTGTGATTTGAAATTGCTTTTCCTGACCTGTTGCAAGGTTACTGTTCACTCCTTGGCCGTGCACTGTGCTGCACGGCCACAGGCCAATACAGTAATGGGGACAGAATCCGGCTTCTTGCCGTAAGGCAACTTTAAATAGGCCGGATTCGTTACTGTG
>CAJUSQ010000153.1 GCA_910588885.1 uncultured Lachnospiraceae bacterium | reverse complement strand
CGAGGTATTAATGGCAGTTTTAGCATCCTGTTTAGACCCTAAGTCCGTGTTTAACATCGAAAACGTGATATTACCTTAGCATGAATGAATCTAAAATAATGATACTGCACCATCCCCCCCCGATTCATTAGTCAAATCCATCAGCCCTAAAATCTTTCAAAACACTTCTCTCGAGTAACAAGATATTCCCGATAAAGATACAGATACTCTTTCAACGATCGCAATCATCCGGTTATCACATTACCCAACATATTTTACTCAATTATAATAACTAAATAATTATTAATGATAAAAAGAACAAAAGTTACGAAATACATAAAATAAAAACTAATAAAATAAAAATTCCACAACGGACGGGTTAGACAGTACGGAAATAATTTTAGCAATGAAATAAGTCCGTTTAAACCCGGTTTTCGCCCTGCCAAACTGGAACTTGCCAAATTGTTAAAAAAATGTTACAATAAAGCGATTGTGGAGGATTGTATAGTTTGTAGAAAAAATAACGATGTATGGCAGGAGGTAAAGATATGAAAGGAATTATTTTAGCCGGAGGCTCCGGGACCAGATTATATCCTTTGACAAAGGCGATTTCCAAGCAAATTATGCCTGTATATGATAAACCGATGATTTACTATCCCTTGTCAACGCTGATGCTGGCAGGAATCCGGGAGATTCTGATTATTTCCACTCCCAGGGATTTGCCGATGTTTGAGGCACTGCTGGGGGATGGCAGCCAGATGGGGATGCGGTTTGCCTATGCGGTTCAGGAAGAACCCAGGGGGCTGGCAGACGCATTTATCATTGGGGAAGACTTTATTGGGACGGATGCAGTGGCGCTGGTGCTGGGAGACAATATTTTTTATGGACAAAGCTTTTCCAGTGTTTTAAGGCGGGCAGCGGAGCGAACAGAGAATCAGCCCGGGGCTACGATTTTTGGTTATTACGTAAAAGACCCAAGAGAGTATGGAGTCGTGGAATTTGACAAAGAGGGAACGGCAGTTTCGATAGAGGAAAAGCCGGAACATCCCAAGTCCAATTATGCGGTGCCGGGATTGTATTTTTATGATAATGACGTAGTGGAGATTGCAAAAAATGTAAAGCCTTCCGCACGGGGAGAGATCGAAATTACCAGCGTGAATAATGAGTATTTAAAACGCGGAAATCTGAAAGTGGAAACCCTTGGACGGGGATTTGCCTGGTTGGATACCGGGAATCACGATATGCTTCTGGCGGCTGCGGATTTTGTGTCTGCATTCCAAAAACGGCAGGGGCTTTATATCTCCTGTATCGAAGAAATTGCCTATAAGAGAGGCTTTATTGATGCAGAGCAGTTAAAACGGCTGGCAGAGCCGCTGATGAAAACAGAATACGGACAATACTTGATGGATATTGCCAACGGATTGTAAAGTTGGCATCGGGTGGGACGAGTTATGGACAATAGGATTGGAGATTAGAGGATGAAGCGTAAATTTGTAGGTAAACTGCTGGCAGGAATCTTATCCTTTGCCCTGTTGATTCCATCGACAGTGAATGGGGCTGCGCCTAAGGAGACAAGCGCGGGCCAGCCGGAGAATGATTTTAAACAGCTTGTACAGCAGGAGGCAACTTCTAAAAATGCGGCGGTAGGCCAGCCTATCGTAAAAGCGCAGAACCAGGACTTTCAGTCCCTGGGAATCTGGATTGCCAGCGGAAATCGCTGGTGGTACCGCCACAATGACGGAAGCTATACCAGAAATAACTGGGAGTTAATCGGCGATCAGTGGTACTATTTTGATGAAGAAGGCTGGATGGTGACCGAATGGCGGTTGGTGAACGGCCGATGGTATTATCTGGATCACAGTGGAAAAATGCTGACCGGATGGCAATGGGTAGACGGAAAATGCTATTTTTTGGAAGCATCAGGCGCCATGGCAGAGGATGCTTGGATAGATGGATATTATGTCAACCATAGTGGGGCCTGGGAGCCGGGCCGCCGGCTTCCGCCGCCCTCTTGGATCAAAAGCGGCGGCCGTTGGTGGTATCGCCATGGAGATGGCAGTTATACTTCTAATGGATGGGAATACATTAACGGACTTTGGTATTACTTTGATGAGTCCGGCTGGATGGTAACCGGGTGGCGTTTGGTAAACGGTATCTGGTATTACCTGGATGACAGTGGAAAAATGCTGACCGGGTGGCAGTGGATTGGTGGAAAATGTTATTTTTTACAGGATTCCGGAGCCATGGCCGCAAATACCTGGATTGGAGAATATTATGTGGATGCCAGCGGAGCCTGGATTCCAAACCAATACCGGGAAGGCTGGATGGAAAGCAATGGCCGCTGGTGGTACCGCCATGGAGACGGCAGCTATACCACGTCCAATTGGGAGATGATAAACGGAAAGCAGTACTATTTTGATGCATCCGGCTGGATGGTGACCGGGTGGCAGAAGGTCAACGAAAATTGGTATTATCTGGGTGCGGATGGCGCCATGCTGACCGGATGGATTGACCTGGGCGGACAGCGGTTTTATTTAACGGAAGTCGGCATAATGCTGACAGATTGGCAAAATATTAACAATAATTGGTATTATTTTAATGAAAGCGGTGTATTACTAACCAATACCTGGGTTGGTGACCGATATGTGGATGCATCCGGGGTCTGGATTGAAACAGGCCGCTGGGCAGAAAGCAACGGCCGCTGGTATTATATTAATCTGGATGGAACCAGCCCCAAATCAACCTGGAAAACCATTGAAGACAAAGAATATTATTTCGATGCGGAAGGCTGGCGGGTGACCGGATGGCTGCAGTTATCCGGTGTCTGGTATTATTTAAAGGAAGACGGCTCGAAGGCTTACGATTACTGGGTTGGCCCTGCGGGCATTGGCGGATATTATGTAAATAAATATGGATATATGACCGTGAATCAAAGTTACACTTTGGGGAATTATATGTATAGCTTTGATGAAAACGGAATCTGTATCGGAGTAGAGGAACGCTATGTATGGGCGGTTGATCCGAAGAACGGAAAGTCCTACATGCTGGAGCGGCAATATTTGACAGACCCACAAGTAGGGGTGCAGGTGACCGAAGATGAATTTTTGGCTGCAGCTGTCTATACGGAAGCCGGAAACCAGGGGATGCCGGGAATGACAGGGGTAGCTTTGGTAATGCTGAATCGCATGAACAGCAGTTCGTATCCTTCCAGCGCCCACTTTGTAATTTATCAGGCCGGGCAGTTTGAGGTGGCGCGAAACGGTACCTTAACCAACTGGCTGAATAACAAAGACAGTCATATTTTAAATGATGCAAAAGCCGCTGTACAAGCTGCCCGGGGGATTATGAATGCATATCTTACCAGCGGAACCCCCAGGACCGTAGAAGGGCTGACAATGCCTGCCGGAAAGACGGATTTTGATTATGAGGGCTTTATGACTCCGGCCGCATTTGAAAGCGTTGGGTTGGATTGGGAAAAAACCGAAGCCTTTACCTATCTGAATACCACATTTTATACCAGATGGATTAAGAAGCAAGGCTAAGTACATTTAGTAATAAAAAATGCGTGCCGGGTACGGAGTAATACTTAGCAATACATACACATAAAGGAGTGAGCAAAGCAATGGGAAAGATTACAGTGACAGAGGACTGCAACGGAATCAAAGGATTAAAAGTAATAGAACCCACCGTTTTTGGGGATGAACGAGGTTATTTTGTGGAAACCTATAATTACAATGACTTTAAAGCCGCCGGGATTGACTGTGAGTTTGTACAGGATAATCAGTCCGCTTCCAAAAAAGGCGTACTTCGGGGACTTCATTTTCAAATTAATTATCCCCAGGACAAGCTGGTACGGGTGATAAACGGTGAAGTCTTTGACGTAGCAGTGGATCTAAGAGAAGGATCGGAAACCTTTGGAAAATGGTTTGGTGTCGTTTTGTCTGCCGAGAATAAAAAGCAGTTTTTCGTACCCAGAGGCTTTGCCCACGGCTTTATCGTGTTAAGTGATTTTGCCGAATTCTGCTACAAAGTGACGGATTTCTACCATCCCAATGATGAAGGCGGGCTTTTGTGGAAGGATCCGGATATCGGTGTAGAATGGCCCATGCCGGAAGGAATGACAGAGGAAGATTTGACTTTGTCGGATAAGGATACGAAGTGGGGCGGGATTGCCGATTATAAGAAACAGAAATAGGAGCTATCTATGTCGAAAAAAAGAATTGCTGCCAGCATCCTCGTGGTGCTGGTGGCAGTAGTATTAAATATATTGATTATCAACCAGCCGGCAGCTCTTGAAGATTACGAGATGACCGTTAACGTGACGCTGGTTTCCAACAAAGAAAACGGAATACAGCTGTACTATCTGACCAGAGGCCAGTCCCTGGAAAACGGGTTTTCCCAGGAACAGCTGATCGAGGATAATTACAAAAACGTAAATCAGGAACAGACACTTTCTTATACGATTCCCGGGAATACAAGCCACATCCGATTGGATTTTGGAGCCGGCGAATCCATTACGGATATTGTGAAGATTCAGGTATCCAGTAATCAAGCAGAAAATAATATTACCGAACAGGTGTTTACAAAGATAGATGGAGCCAATGACGGGGAAGCAGTCTTGGATGCCGGAAGGCTTCAATTTTATGCATCAGGGGAGGATCCCTATTGCATTTGGAACCTGCAGGGCTGGGATATTCCGGCTCTTATTGCATCCGGGAATGCAGCCGCAATTTATGCGGTGAAGGCGGTATTATGTGCCGTGCAGGATGTGATTTTTCTGGGAGTCCTTGTTTTTGCCCGGCGATTATCCATGATCCCCATTGAATTATGGCATAACCGGAAATTGATTCTTCAGTTGGCGAGGAATGATTTTAAAACGAAATTTGCCGGCTCCTACCTTGGAATTGTATGGGCCTTTATACAACCGATTGTTACCGTATTGGTATATTGGTTTGTGTTTGAAAAGGGGTTGAAATCCGGTGGGGTAGACACCAGCGCAGGGATCAGTGTTCCCTTTGTATTGTGGCTGGTAGCCGGGTTGGTTCCATGGTTTTTCTTCTCGGATGCATGGAACGGCGGGACGAATGCATTGATTGAATACAGCTATCTGGTAAAAAAGGTGGTATTTAAAATCAGCATCCTGCCGATCGTAAAGGTATTGTCCGCATTATTTGTACACCTGTTTTTTATTGTATTTTCCTTATGCCTGTATGCAGGCTACCGGCATTATCCGGACTGGTATACCTTGCAGATCCTGTACTATTCTTTCTGTACCTTTATGTTGGTGTTGGGCTTGTCCTATGCAACCTGTGCGATGGTAGGTTTTTTCCGGGATTTGACCCAGATTATCAGTATCATTCTGCAGGTGGGAGTGTGGATGACACCGATTATGTGGAATATTGACACCATGGATCTGCCTCCGGTTTTAATTACAATATTTAAGCTGAATCCTATGTTTTATGTAGTAGCAGGGTATCGGGACGCACTGATCAATAAAGTGTGGTTTTGGGAACGGCCTTCGCTTACTATATATTTTTGGTTTGTCACAGTGGCAATATTTGGAATCGGAATGGTGATTTTTAAGAGATTGAAGCCCCATTTTGCGGATGTGCTGTAAGAAAGGTATTTTCTATGAATGATATTGCAATTAAGGTTGATAATATAAGTAAATTATATAAATTGTACGATAAGCCTTCCGACCGTTTCAAGGAAGCACTGGGATTGACCAGAAAGCAAAGATACAAGGAACATTATGCCTTAAATAATGTTTCTTTCGATGTGAAGCGGGGAGAAACGGTTGGGATCATCGGAACTAACGGTTCCGGAAAATCTACAATCCTGAAAATTATTACCGGGGTGCTGAACCCCACTTCCGGGAATGTGGCAATTAACGGAAGAATTTCTGCCCTGCTGGAGCTGGGAGCCGGATTCAATATGGAATATACCGGGATTGAGAATATTTATTTAAACGGGACGATGATCGGGTTTTCCAGAGAAGAAATTGATCAGAAGCTCCAGGATATCCTGGATTTTGCGGATATCGGGGAGTTTGTGAACCAGCCGGTGAAGACTTATTCTAGCGGTATGTTTGTAAGGCTGGCCTTTGCGGTGGCGATTAATATTGAGCCGGAGATCCTGATCGTGCAACGTGCGTAAGCAAGCAAAGAATGACCCC
>CAJUSQ010000152.1 GCA_910588885.1 uncultured Lachnospiraceae bacterium | reverse complement strand
GGAAAATATTGCAGTCATCGAAAAGCTGGATTTTCTGTTTTCCAAGGGAAAACTAAGTATGGATTTGGACGCAGTTCCTCCGACGGTGAATACGGAGCGCAGAATCCGGCTGGAAGGCGCCAGGCATCCCTTGATGGAGCAGGCTGTCTGCGTTCCGCTGCAGTTTGAAATTGGAGAAGGGATCCGGGGGATTGTCATAACCGGGCCCAATACGGGCGGGAAAACCGTAGCCATAAAGACCGTAATGCTGAATTGCATGATGGCCCAGTGCGGGCTGCATGTGACCTGTAAGAGTGCGGATATTTGTATGAACAATGCATATTTTTGCGATATAGGGGACGGTCAGAACCTGGCGGAAAATTTGTCTACGTTTTCCTCTCATATTACAAACGTGCTGGAAATCTTAAGGGAAATCAATGATGAGAGCTTTGTGATTATGGATGAGCTGGGTTCCGGTACGGACCCGGCAGAGGGAATGGGGATTGCCGTTGCGATTTTGGAGGAGCTGAAAAAAAGCGGCGCTCTTTTTCTGGTTACCACCCATTATCCGGAGGTGAAGGAGTACGCCCGCAGCACGCCCCGCATTCAAAATGCCCGGATGCTTTTTGATAAAAAATCCTTACAGCCCACCTATCAGATGGTAATCGGAGAAGCAGGGGAAAGCTGTGCGTTCGAGATTGCCGGCCGGCTGGGGATGCCGAAGGAAATGCTTCGGACGGCGGCGCGGGCTGCATATGGGGAAGAGCGGGCCAAAGCCCTGTACGGCGGAAAAGCGGCGGAACCCATTTTTGACAGGCCAAAGCATCTGCCGCGGATTTCCAAGATCTCCGAAGGGAAAAAGAAACCGGGACATGCTGCCGATTATCGGCGGGGCGACAGCGTCATGGTCTATCCCGATCGAAAAATCGGGATTGTATGCGAGCCGGTAAATGAAAAAGGCGTTTTGCGGGTACAGATGCCCGGTAAAAAAATCTGGATAAACCATAAGCGGGTCAAGCTTCATGTGGCGGCAGCGCAGCTTTATCCGGAGGACTATGATTTTTCGATTCTGTTCGAAACCGTTGAAAACCGGAAAATCCGGCATGACATGGAGCGGAAATATACGGAAGAAGTGATACGGTATTCGAAAGAAGAGGGATTTTAAGCATTCCATTGCACAATGCCTGCCGGCAGCAGTTTCGCCCATGCCGCTCTCAAAAACGCGCAGCCCCCATCGCTGCCGGTCTGCCATGACGGAAGGATTCGTTACTGTGAACACCATGGGTATGAACAGTAACAAGGGTTCCCGTCATTTTATTAATTTTCCATAAACTGGATTGACAGGAGGAAAGAAAAAGCATACTATTCATATATTCCGGATTTTCGGCAGACGATATGGACAGAATAGAACATATATTCTATAAAACAAACAGAGCCGATCCGGCCCTGCAGCAAAAAAGAATGACAGAAAGGCGGAATGAAAAATGGGTAAAATATTCAAATACCTTTGGGAATCCAAGGGAATGATGATTGGAATCCTGCTGCTGCTGGTGGTGCAGGCTTATTGCGATTTGTCTCTGCCCCAGTATACCTCCGACATTGTAGATATCGGAATCCAGCAGGAAGGAATTGCCAACCTTGCCATGGAAGAAATGAGGGCGGAAACCTTTGAAGCAGTCTGTCTGTTCCTGGATCAGGAGCAGGAAACGAAGCTGCGCAATGCCTATGAGAAAGAGGGAGAGGACCGCTATCGGCGGGTGGTGAAGGAGAAAGAAGCACTGGAAGAGCTGGACGGCTTTCTGGCCATGCCCCTGGTGGCGGTGGGCGAGCTGTCGAAAACGGGAAGCCTGGAGCGGCTGATGCAGTCCGGCATTTCGAAGGAACAGCTTTTGGCCGGAGGGCCGGAAGCATGGTTGCAGCCTGCAAAGGAGCCGGGGCAGTCCGGAGATGGGATGGGGCAGGATTCCCTGCCGGAAATGGGAGAAATGAGCGAATCCATACTCCGGCAAAGGGCTGTCCTGACCGTTAAGGCCGAATACGAAGCCTTGGGCTGGGATTTGGGAAGTTACCAGATGTCTTACCTGCTTCGTACCGGAGGGAAGATGCTGGGCATTACCCTTGTGATGATGACGGCGGCTATTTTTGTGGGCTTTCTGGCTTCTCTGACTTCTGCGAAGGTAGGACGCAATTTGCGGAGCCGGATTTTCCGGAAGGTGATTTCTTTTTCCCATGGGGAAATGGATCAGTTTTCCACGGCTTCCCTGATTACCAGAAGCACCAACGACGTCCAGCAGATTCAGATGGTGTGCGTCATGCTTTTGCGTATGGTGTTGTATGCGCCGATTATCGGCATTGGCGGTGTGGCCAAAGTTTTGCATACCAAAACCGGGATGGGATGGGTCATCGGACTGGCGGTTGGGCTGATTTTGATGCTGGTGGCAGTATTGATTGGATTTGCAATGCCGAAGTTTAAGCAGATGCAGGTGCTGGTAGACCGTCTGAACCTGGTATCCCGGGAGATTTTGACCGGAATCCCGGTCATCCGTGCCTTTTCCAGAGAAGCCCATGAGGAAAAACGGTTCGCCAAGGCGAACCGGGATCTGATGTCCACCCAGCTGTTTACCGGGCGGGCCATGACCTTTATGATGCCTGCCATGATGCTGATTATGAACGGCATTACGGTTCTGATTGTCTGGGTCGGCGCTCACGGCATTGACCTTGGAAATCTTCAGGTAGGGGATATGATGGCATTTATTACCTATACGATGCAGATCGTAATGGCGTTTCTTATGATTACCATGATTTCGATTATGCTGCCCCGGGCAGGAGTGGCTGCGAAGCGGATAGAAGAAGTGCTGGAAGTGGAGCCTGCCATTTCCGATGCGGCAAAGACGAGGGACGAAGAAGGAGAGCCGTTCCGGGGCGTCGTATCCTTTGAAGAGGTGTCCTTCCGGTATCCCGGGGCAAAAGAGGATGCGGTTTCCGAAATATCCTTTACGGCGGAACCGGGAAAAACCACGGCAATTATTGGAAGTACCGGCTGTGGAAAATCTACGCTGCTGCATTTGATTCTGCGGTTTTACGACGTGACAAACGGGCGCATCACCATGGACGGCATTGATATCCGGGAGCTGTCCCAGAAGAAATTAAGGAGCCTGCTGGGATTTGTTCCCCAAAAGGGCGTTCTGTTTTCCGGGGATATCGCTTCGAATATCAAATTTTCCGGGGACCAGGTAACGGATGCGCAGATGGAAGAGGCGGCGGAAATCGCTCAGGCTATGGAGTTTATCGGTCAGAAGCCGGAGAAATTCGAAAGCGCCATTTCCCAGGGCGGCACCAATGTGTCCGGAGGCCAGAAGCAGCGTCTGTCCATTGCAAGGGCCATTGCCAAAAAGCCCAAGGTATTTCTGTTTGACGACAGCTTTTCGGCGCTGGATTATAAAACGGATGCCAGCCTTCGGAAAGCCCTGAAGGAAAAGACTGCCGATGCCGCAGTCATGATCGTGGCCCAGCGTATCAGCACGATTCTCCATGCGGACCAGATCCTTGTGTTGGAAGAGGGCCGGATTGTGGGCCGCGGAACCCATGAGGAGCTCCTTAAAAACTGTGAAACCTATCGGGAGATTGCGAAGTCCCAGCTGTCCGAGGGAGAACTTGGCATGACAGACAAAAATAAAGGGAAAGAGGAGGGGGCTTCGGCAGAAGCTCAAAGCCATACCGAAGGAGCAGAAGTGCAGGAAGGAGGAATCTGTTATGAGTGAAGCAAAAGCCAGACCGCCCCGCCACGGCCACGGAGGGCCTCACGGGATGATGCCCGGAGAAAAAGCCCGGGATTTTAAAGGGACCCTTGGAAAGCTGCTGGGATATCTGGGCCGGTACAAAATAGGGATTTTGTTTGTAATGATTTTTGCGGCAGCCGGTACCGTGTTCAATATTGTGGGGCCGAAAATTTTAGGCCGGGCAACCACCGAGATTTTCAATGGCCTTGTGGGCAAGCTGTCGGGCCGGGCCGGTATTGATTTTGGAAAAATCGGGCAAATTCTCCTTTTTCTGCTGCTGCTGTATCTGTTCAGCGCGGCTTTTACGGGAATCCAGGGCTTTCTTATGACCGGGATTATCCAGAAGATCTGCTACCGCTTCCGGGAGGACATTTCCAGAAAAATGAACCGGATGCCGATGAAATATTTTGAGTCCAAAACGGTGGGAGAGGTTTTGTCCCGGATTACCAACGACGTAGATACGTTGGGACAGGGACTGAACCAGAGTGTGACCCAGCTGATTACCGCAGTCACAACCATTGTGGGGATTTTAGCCATGATGTTAAGCATCAGCCCGGTTATGACGGTTATTGCTCTGGTGGCCCTTCCGATTTCGGCAGTTTTTATCGGCCTGGTGGTGAAATTTTCCCAGAAGCATTTCGTAAACCAGCAGCGGTACCTGGGAAATGTAAACGGCCAGGTAGAAGAGGTATACAGCGGACAGAACATCGTAAAAGCCTTTAATAAGGAAGAAGATATGCTGAAGGAATTCAACGAAACCAATGAAAAGCTGTATGTTTCCGCCTGGAAGTCCCAGTTTCTGTCGGGACTGATGCAGCCGGTTATGAATTTTGTCAGCAATTTGAGTTATGTGGCGGTGGCGGTGATCGGCGGGATTCTCACCATCCGGGGTTCCATCCAGGTCGGGGATATCCAGTCCTTTATCCAGTATGTCCGCAGCTTTACCCAGCCCATTATGCAGGTGGCCCAGGTATCCAATATGCTCCAGTCCACGGCGGCGGCAGCAGAACGTGTGTTTGAATTTCTGGAGGAGGAAGAGGAAGACTTTGTAGTGGAGCATCCGGTGCAGCTGTCGGAAATGAAAGGCAGCGTGGAGTTTTCCCATGTCCGCTTTGGGTATGATCCGGAGAAAATGATCATTCAGGATTTTAACTGCAAGGTAACGCCGGGCCAGATGGTAGCCATCGTAGGGCCTACCGGAGCCGGAAAAACCACGATGGTGAAGCTGCTGATGCGGTTTTACGATGTGAACAGCGGCTGTATCAAGGTGGACGGTCATGATGTACGGGATTTTAACCGCAGTGAATTAAGGGAAAATTTCGGTATGGTGCTCCAGGATACCTGGCTGTTCCAGGGAACGATTATGGAAAATATCCGATACGGCAGGCTGGATGCAACCGACGAAGAAGTCATTGCAGCCGCAAAAGCAGCCCATGCCCATCACTTTATCCGGACCTTACCCGGTGGCTATGAAATGGAGCTAAACGAAGATGCCAGCAACGTATCCCAGGGCCAGAAACAGCTTTTGACCATTGCCCGGGCCATCCTGGCGGATAATCCCATTCTGATTCTGGACGAAGCCACCAGCTCCGTGGATACCAGGACGGAGGAACGGATTCAAAAGGCTATGAATAACCTGATGAAAGGCCGTACCAGCTTTGTCATTGCCCACCGTTTGTCCACAATTACCGATGCGGACGTCATACTCGTTATGAAGGACGGGGACATTATCGAACAAGGCAGCCATCAGGAGCTGCTGGCAAAAGGCGGCTTTTATGCAGGGCTTTACAATTCGCAGTTTGAGGCGGCGTAAGAGAATGCTGCTACCCGGTTTGAAAATTCACCCTTGACAAAAGGAAGAAAATGTATTATTGTATTAATCAATTAGTACAGTAGTACATTTTCTTTTGATCTGTTTTCAAAGAAAGGGATGGAGATTAGAATGAAGAATCAAGGGTATCCGAAGAATCGGAAGAAATCGCACAAGAAGCTCTGGATTATTTTGGGGATTGTGGCGGCAGTCCTGGTGATCCTGGTGGTTTTGATTGTACGGGGACTGTCCAATGTGGCACAGCAGCTGACCTC
The DNA here is from genome assembly GCA_910588885.1 of uncultured Lachnospiraceae bacterium. GTDB lineage: Bacteria > Bacillota > Clostridia > Lachnospirales > Lachnospiraceae > 14-2. Next base: position 407 of record CAJUSQ010000152.1, on the reverse strand, counting down.
GGCCATGGAGAATACAGCGGAGGTTCGGAAAGGGGAAATCCAGGTGACGACGGAGGGCATCGGGGTTGTGGAGGCTTCCGAAGCCGCTGCCGTGGCGCCCGAATATAACGTGACCCTGTCAAAGCTCTATAAGCAGGATGGGGAACCGGTTCTGGCCGGGGAAGCAATTGCGGAATACGAGAGCCTGGTGCTGGACGATACCATAGCGACCCTGGAGAGCCGGCTTTCCCAGCTGGAGCAGCAGCTTTCCTATATGGACAAATCCGGTTCCACCACGGTGAAGGCTCCGGTTTTCGGCCGGATCAAGGAACTGTATGCAGCAGAAGGGGATTCCGTGATGACGGTGCAGAAGCAGCAGCCGGGCCTTGCGCTGATTTCGGCAGACGGACGGATGAAGGTGGAATTTT
>CAJUSQ010000151.1 GCA_910588885.1 uncultured Lachnospiraceae bacterium | reverse complement strand
ACACATCGGCCTTTCCCTGGAAGAAGCCTATTTGGAAAATGCGGCGGAAATCTTTGATAAAATTTTAACAGGCGAAGAATAGAAACGGAAGCATGGACAGAAAGAAGGAATATTGTGCCTTTCATTCTTTATTGATATGGAAAGAGGGAGTATTGTGACTTTAATTCTCAGCGTTTTCGAACAGGGAATGGTGTATGCCATTATGGCCCTGGGCATTTATATCACTTACAAAATTTTGGATTTTCCGGATCTGACCGTGGACGGCAGTTTTCCCATGGGGGCTGCCATTACTGCGGTTTTGATTTCCAGGGATATAAATCCGCTGCTTACAATCTTGATTTCCTGTCTGGCAGGGGCGCTGGCGGGCGCTTTGACCGGGCTGATCCATGTGAAATTAAAGGTGCGGGACCTGCTTTCCGGCATCATCATGATGACGGCCCTTTATACGGTCAATTTGCGGGTGGCAGGAAAAGCAAACCTACCTATTTATAATAAGGAAACGATTTTTGACAACGGCCTGGTTGCGGCGCTGGTACCGGAGCAATGGTATCCATATCGTACCGCAGTGCTGATCCTGTTGTTTACGCTGGCCGCAAAATATCTTCTGGACTGGTATCTGGGCACGAAATCCGGCTATCTTTTGCGGGCCGCAGGGGACAACGATACCATTGTAACCTCTATGGGAGTGGATCAGGGGCTGGTGAAAATAGCGGGGCTTTCCATCGCCAATGCCCTGGTAGCCTTAAGCGGCAGCATGTTTGCCCAGCAGCAGCGGTTTTTTGACGTATCCATGGGGACGGGAACCATGGTAATCGGCCTGGCCAGCGTGATTATCGGCACCAGTTTGTTTCAGAAGGCAACGTTCCTGCGGGTGACCTCCGGGGTGGTCCTGGGCTCTGTATTATATAAAGCCTGCGTGGCCATTGCCATCCGCTATATGAAATCCGTGGATTTAAAGCTGGTGACGGCATTGCTGTTTTTGATCATTCTGGTGCTGGGCCGGGAGCGGAAGAGGAGGAACAAGAATGCTTGAGTTAAAAGGAATTCAGAAAGCTTACAATCCGGGGACCGTCAATGAAATGCGCCTGTTTCAGGATTTTTCACTGACCATTGGGAAAGGGGGATTTGTGTCGGTAATCGGCAGCAACGGTTCCGGAAAAACCTCTCTGCTGAATATGATCTGCGGCAGTATTGACGTGGATCAGGGGCAGATTCTTGTAAACGGCGTGGATATTACGAAGAAACGGGATTACATCCGTCACCGGAACGTCGGCCGGGTGTTCCAGGACCCTTCCAGGGGCACCTGCCCCTCTATGACGATCCTGGAAAATATGTCCATTGCGGACAACAAAGGGAAGGGCTACGGCCTTGGACGGGGAACCGATAAAAAGAAGCTGACAAAATACCGGGAGCTTTTGCGGGGCCTGAACCTGGGGCTGGAGGATCAGATACACACCAGGGTGGGGGCCCTTTCCGGGGGCCAGCGGCAGACCCTGGCCCTTTTGATGGCTGCCATGTCCCCCATCGAATTCCTGATTTTGGATGAGCATACGGCAGCCCTGGATCCCCAAACCGCGGATCTGGTGATGGAGCTGACGGGACGGATTGTAAAAGAAAAAAACCTTACCGCCATCATGGTTACGCATAACCTCCGCTATGCCCTGGAATACGGGGACCGCCTGTTGATGATGCACCGGGGCAGAGTCGTCCTGGATGAATCCGGCGCCGGGAAGGCAGCGCTGAAACTTGAAGACGTATTGGCGCGTTTTAATGAAATCAGACAAGATTACTGATTGGTAACTAAATAACAATATTGTATGTATTGCATAAAAAAGAAATGTATTTTATACTAATTACAACGGATTTCACAAAGGATTTTCCTGGTGAAACGAAAAAATTTATCATTATATGCAAGCGAAAGGAGAAACAGCATTATGGTTAAGAGAACAGTTGAGGAATTATCTACTTACAATGCACCCGGACATCACGGATGTACCTGCATGCGTTATCATGGGAAGGATGAGACAGGTGCATCCAAGTTCTGGGTAGGCATGAGCGTATTTTTACCGGGCGGCGGCGCTGACTATGCATACGAAGACAACCCATTGGAGAAGGTTTACTATGTATTGGAAGGCGAAATGACTGTAACCGATAAGGAAGGCAAGGAATACGTCATCCATGCAAATGAATCCATCTCCTTCCCGCCCAACGAAGGACGTTATCTGGAGAACAAGACCAACCTGCCCGCTAAGATGCTGGTGATCATCAACTATCCGGAAGCGTAAGGAATACCGTTACATAACTACCATATCAGATTTCAAGGAGGATTCGAACAATGGTTCCAGTAAAGAAAGAATTTGTGAATAATATGTTTTCCGTAGAAGGCAAGGTTGCTCTGGTAACCGGAGCTACCGGCGCTTTGGGAAAAGTTCTGGCGAAGGCTTATGGCTATGCAGGCGCGAAAGTAATCATGACCGGAAGAAGCGAAGGCAAGCTGAAAGAACTGGAAGATGAGTTCAAGGCAGAGAACATCGACTGCTGCTATGTTGTAGCTGACCCGGCAAAGGAAGAGGACGTACAGGGCCTGATCAAGGCATCCGTAGAGAAATACGGCGAAATTAACATCCTGGCCGTATGCCATGGCTACAACAAGCCCCAGAATATCTTAGAGCAGTCCGTAGCAGACTGGCAGTACATCATGGACGCAGACTGCAAGTCCGTTTACATTGTATGCAAATATGTGGCTCAGCAGATGGTTGACCAGGGCAAGGGCGGCAAGATGGTAGTTGTTACCTCCCAGCGTTCCAAACGCGGTATGGCCGGCTACACCGGATACTGTACATCCAAGGGCGGCGCAGATCTGATGGTTTCCAGTATGGCATGCGATTTGACTGCAAAATACGGCATCAATGTAAACTCCATTTGTCCTACCGTATTCCGCAGCGAATTAACCGAATGGATGTTCGATCCGGAATCTGCAGTATACCAGAACTTTATGAAGCGTGAGCCCATCGGACGTTTGGCAGAGCCCGACGATTTCGTAGGATTCGCTTTGTTCCTGTCTTCCGAAGCTTCTAACTTCATGACCGGCGGCAACTATGACTGCAGCGGCGGTTATCTGACCTGCTAATCACGGATAACGGCAAAAGCGGTATCTCATAGTGTTACCGATTCATTTTGGAAGGTAGGAGATCAAACATGAGAGAGATTAAGAAATTCCTGGTATGCGGCGGCGGAATGATGGGCAGCGCCATTGCCCAGATCCTGGCAGGCTTAGACGGCGCCGAGGTGACGGTTTACGATGTATTCCCCGTAGATGTGGAAGCAAAAGTACGCAACAACATGAAGCTGCTGGTAGAGAAAGGGATCGTTACGGAAGCGGATGTAGACAATATCGTAAAAAAGATCAGCTTTACCCAGGACATGCAGAGCGAGGGCGTAAAGAGCGCCCAGCTGGTAGTGGAATGCGTACTGGAAGATATGCAGATGAAGCAGGATCTGTTTGCCCAGCTGGAAGAGGTTGTGGCAGAGGATACGATTTTCTGTACCAATACTTCCGTAATGAGCCCCACGGAAATTTCTGCAAAATGCAAGCACAAGGAACGGCTCTGCGGAACTCATTTCTGGAATCCGGCTTTTCTGATTCCTTTGGTAGAAGTGGTAAAGACCGATGCTACTACGGATGAAGTTGCGGATACGGTGATGAAGGTCTTAACCGATGCCGGGAAGAAGCCGGTACTTTGCAAGAAGGATGTGCCCGGATTTATTGCAAACCGTATGCAGCATGCGCTGTGGAGAGAAGCGATTTCCATCGTGGAACGGGGAATTGCGGATGCACAGACCGTAGACGATGCCTGCAAATACAGCTTCGGCCTGCGCCTGCCCTATCTGCCGCCCTTGGTAAATTCCGACATGGTGGGTACTCAGCTGACCTACAACATCCACAGCTATGTGCTGAAGGATTTGGAAGACCGGCATGACGCCTCCCCCTTATTGAAGGAAATGATCGACGGCGGGAAGCTGGGCTTCCGTGCAGAGGCGGCGGACGGCAAGCGGGAAGGCTTTATGAGCTATACCGATGAAGAAATCGCTGCCAAGAACGCAGGATTGAATGAATATTTGATAAAGATGCTTTATAATAAGTAGAAATTAAAACAAGATTTATGAAAATGGAGGATTCGTAAAATGGGAAAGAAAGTTTGGGTTGATTTGACACATCCGTTTAGTGCAGAGATTCCGCGTTGGCCGTATTTTGACAAGCCGATGATTGACAGCAAGCATTCCATGGCAAAGGGCGGCGTTTTGACACAGTATGTTGGCTGCACCATGCATACCGGAACACACTGTGATGCTCCCCGTCACGTAATGGAGCGTGAGTTTGACGGCAAGCGTGCACGTTATACCCATGAGATGCCGGTAGATGCTTACACCGGAGATGCAGTATGCCTGGAGATCAATGTAGACCGCTGGGGCCTGATTACCGGAGAACATCTGGACGACGCCTGCAAACGTGCCAATATCGACCCGAAGGAACTGGAAGGCATGGTAGTATGCCTGAATACCGGAATGCATCGTAAATTTGACGATTCCAAAGAATATTATCACTATTCCTGCGGAACAGGCGTAGATGCCGGCAAGTGGTTTGTAGAGCATAAGGTAAAATGCGTAGCGATGGATATGCAGGCGCTGGATCATCCTCTTCACACCGCTATGGGCAACAACGGTATGACCCGTATGAACCTGCTGGGCGCTTCCGGAAGACCGATTACCGAAGAATACAAGGAACAGTTCGGCGAAGAAGCTTATGCGGAATTCGACAAGGAAGAGTACATCCGCATCCACGGCCAGGAAGCTTATGACAAGAAATACGGCGAGCTGGAAGCAATCGGCTGCTGGGGAACCTGGGAGCCCTGCCACAAGACCCTGCTGGGCCATGGCATTGTAGGTGTTGAGAACCTGGGCGGCGACCTGGATAAAGTATCCGGCAAGCGTTTCCGTTTCTACTGCTTCCCCTTAAGATGGTACATGGGCGACGGCTCTATGGCCCGCTGCGTTGCAGAGATCGACGAAGATGATGTCAATGACGTACCGGAAAGAACTTATATGTACTGCGGAACCGGCTGTCAGGATCGTGACAACTACGGCTTCACCAATAAATAAGTTTTGAAAGTCCAGGCGAAGTGCAAGCTTCGTCTGGATTTGCGAGTATGAAAGCAGGAGTGGATAATCATGGATAAGAATTTGAAAAATAAAACAATTATTACCGCAGCAGTTACCGGCGCATGGCCCAAGAAAGAGAACAACCCCAATGTGCCGATGACGCCCCAGGAAATCGCGGACGACGTATATGCATGCTGGAAGGCCGGCGCAGCCATCGCCCATCTTCATATGAGGGATGATGAAGGCAACGGAACCATGAGCACCGAGAAATTCCGTGAAACCGTAAATCTGATTAAGACCAAATATCCGGATTGTGATATTATTATCAATCTGACAACCTCCGGAGATATCCATGCGGATGACAATCTTCGTATGGCCCATATCAAAGAGCTGAAGCCGGAAATGGCTTCCTATGACTGCGGTTCCATGAACTGGCTGAACAGCGGCCTGTTTTTGAATTCCCCGAAGTTTTTGGAGGAATGCGGCCTGTTATTCCAGGAAACCAATACCAAACCGGAAATCGAAGCCTTTGATCCGGGTATGATCGGGAATGCCGCTTATTATCTGAAGAAAGGAATTCTGAAGGCTCCTTTGCACTTCCAGTTCTGCATGGGCTGTGCAAACGGAATTGCCGGAACCATGAAGAACCTGGTATTCATGAAGGAAACCATGGAATCCCTTTGCCCGGGCTCTACCTGGTCCTGCTTCGGCGTTGGCCATTCCGCAATGGAAATGACTTACGGCGCAGTTGCCATGGGCGGCCATATCCGTGTAGGGATGGAAGATAACGTAATGTATGCAAAGGGCGTACTGGCAGAGAGCAACGCCCAGTTTGTAGAACGTGCAAAGCGCGTCATCGAAGAGTACGGCAAGGAAGTTGCAACTCCCGATGAAGCCCGCCAGATCCTTGGCCTGAAGTAGGAGCCGAAGCATGAGCTGGGGCGCATTGTATTTCTATTATAAATGTCCGAAGTGCGGGAAGTTGTTTAAGTATGCCACGGATCTCTTTACGGAATTCGGGGATGCGTTCGGCAACTGCCCGGACTGCGAGACGCCGGGAACATATTTAAAGGAAGGGGCCCGGACGCCGG
>CAJUSQ010000150.1:3792-6287 GCA_910588885.1 uncultured Lachnospiraceae bacterium | reverse complement strand
TGTGTCTTTGCCATGCAGACAGGGAAATCCCTCATGCCAAGCTCTTCCATACGCTTCAGTTCCTTTTCGGCAGCAGGTGCGTAGGTAACGCCGTTTGCCCCGTAAATTTCCGTCGCAACGGCTGCGATCTTTTCTTTCAGGCTTAAGGAATCCTCATAAATCGGTTTAAAATGGCTTTCTTTCGTTTCTAGGGTTTCCAGGACTTTTTGAGCAAGGGCAGTCCCGCCTTCTCCTCCCTGCTCCCATACTTTTGACAGGGCAAATTCACAGCCCCGTTCCTTACAGAATTCTTCAATGTATTCCGTTTCCTCCCGGGTATCCGTCAGGAAGGAATTCAGGGTAACAACCACCGGAACACCGTATTTTTGCAAGTTCTCAATATGTTTTTCCAGATTCACAATCCCGAGCTTCAGCGCTTCCAGATTTTCTTCACCAAGGCTGGCTTTCGGCACACCGCCGTTGTATTTCAGGGCGCGGATGGTGGCAACCAATACAACGGCATCCGGTTTCAGTCCGGCCATCCGGCATTTGATATCAAAAAATTTCTCTGCGCCTAAATCTGCTCCGAATCCGGCTTCCGTAATGACATAATCGGCCAGTTTCAAAGCTGTCTTTGTGGCGCGGACACTGTTGCAGCCATGGGCAATATTCGCAAAAGGCCCACCGTGTACGATGGCCGGCGTATGCTCTAACGTCTGGATCAGATTTGGCTTCAGTGCATCCTTCAATAAGGCTGCCATGGCCCCGGTTGCCTGCAAATCCTCTGCGGTAACCGGTTTTCCTTCATAGGAATATGCCACAATCATCCGGCCCAGTCTTTTTTTCAGATCCTCCATGTCGTCTGCCAGGCAGAGAACGGCCATAATTTCCGAAGCTACGGTAATGACAAAATGGTCTTCCCGCACCATACCGTCCATCTTTGAGCCAAGCCCAACCACCACGTTCCGAAGTACCCGGTCATTCATATCCAGGCAGCGTTTCCAGACCACCTGCCTGGGATCAATCCCAAGCTGGTTCCCCTGCTGGATGTGATTGTCCAGCAAAGCTGCCAGGAGGTTGTTGGCAGAAGTAATTGCATGGAAGTCCCCGGTAAAATGCAGGTTCAGATCTTCCATCGGCACCACTTGGGCATAACCGCCGCCGGCCGCTCCGCCTTTGATCCCAAAGCAGGGGCCCAAAGAAGGCTCCCGCAAGGCCAGGACTGCCTTTTTCCCAAGCTTTCCGAAAGCCTGTCCCAAGCCGATGCTGGTGGTGGTTTTGCCTTCCCCCGCCGGAGTAGGGTTGATAGCCGTAACCAGGATCAGTTTTCCGTCGGGATTCTCTTTCACCCGTTCTATCAGCTCGTCCGAGAGCTTGGCTTTGTATTTGCCATATAATTCCAATTCATCTTCCGAAATATTCAGCTGTGCCGCTACCTCCCGGATATGGATTAATTCTGCTTCCTGTGCGATCTGGATATCTGTTTTCATCTTTTTCCTCCTGTTCGGTAACAATGTCCTGTTTCTTCTAAAATATTTTATACATATTCATCTACAAACTCTTCAAATTGTTCCATAGACATTAAAATTTTCCTGGGCTTCGTGCCTTCCTCAGGGCCTACGACCCCGGCCTCCTCCAGCTGATCCATAATCCTTGCGGCCCGGTTAAAGCCGATTTTAAACCAACGCTGGAGCATTCCTATGGAGCCTTTGTCTTTTTCAATTACAAATTTACCGGCATCCGCAAAATAAGCATCCCGTTCGCTTCCTCCGGAAGCGCCGCCGGGGCCGGAAGCGGAGTTCATTTTTTCTTCCAATGTCGTATTATACTCTACGACACTTTGATTTTTCAAAAATTCCACGACTGCCTCAACCTCGGTATCGGATACGAAGGGGCCTTGTACCCGCTGCGGCTTCTGATAGCCCTGGGGATAGAACAGCATGTCCCCATTCCCCAAAAGCTTTTCGGCTCCGGTCATATCCAGAATTGTCCTGGAATCCGTACCGGAGGACACGGAAAAGGCAATCCGGGAGGGCATGTTGGCTTTGATCAGGCCGGTAATGACGTCCACGGAAGGACGCTGGGTGGCAATTACCATATGGATTCCCGCCGCCCGGGCCAGCTGGGCCAAACGGCAGATGGCATCCTCCACATCTCCGGCCGCCACCATCATAAGGTCTGCCAGCTCATCCACTACAATTACAATCTGCGGCATTTTCCGGGGCTTCGTATCGTCTTCCACGCCGGAAATTGCCGACACCTTCTGGTTGTAGCCTTTCAGGTCCCGAACCTGGTACTCCGCAAACTTCTGATACCGCTCCGTCATTTCCGCCACGGCCCAATGAAGGGCTCCGGCCGCTTTTTTCGGATCGGTTACCACCGGAATATACAAATGGGGAATGCCGTTGTACACACTAAGCTCCACCACTTTCGGGTCAATCAGAATCAGCTTCACATCCTCAGGATTGGCTTTATAAAGAATGCTCATGATAATCGTATTGATGCATACGGATTTT
>CAJUSQ010000150.1:0-3782 GCA_910588885.1 uncultured Lachnospiraceae bacterium | reverse complement strand
GGATTTTCCGGAACCGGTGGCCCCGGCAATGAGCAGATGGGGCATTTTTGCAATATCGGCCACCACTACCTGACCGCCGATGTCTTTTCCGGCCGTAAAACATATGTTCGAACTATGTTCCCGGAATTCCCGGGCTTCCACCATTTCCCGAAAACGAACCATCACCGTTTCCTTATTGGGGACTTCAATTCCCACTGCCGCTTTTCCCGGAATCGGGGCTTCAATCCGGATATCCGGCGCCGCTAAGTTCAGCTTGATATCGTCTGCCAGATTCACAATCTTACTGACCTTCACTCCCATTTCCGGCTGCAGCTCATACCGTGTAACCGACGGCCCGCAGCTTACATCGCTAATCGTAACATTTACACCGAAATTTTTCAATGTCTGCTGCAGCTTTAAAGCGGTTTCCTGTAAATGCCGCTGGCTGTCCCCCTGCTGCCCGCTGCCTTGTTTCAAAAGATCAACGGGCGGGAATTCATATTCCTTGGGAGGCAGCGGAGCCGGAATCGGCGTCTCCGGCAAAGGCTCCGGATCGGCAAGGGTCCCGGTCTGCACAGGCTTTCGCTGCACCTTTTCCACTACGTCCGGCTGATCCTGAAAACAAGCTTCCTCCGGCTGGTCATACTGCTCTTCTTCCGCAAGTTCCGGGGATTCCGAAAGGATTGCCGCCACTTCGCCGCCCATTTCGTCCAGCTGGGAATGATATTCGGCCAAAAATCCGGTTTCCGCTTCCTCGCCATTAGCGCTGCTAAGCTCTTCCGTTTCATAACTTTGAATGGATTCCGGGACTTCTTCCGTTTCGGAATCTTCCCCTCTTCGGAATATCGGAAGTTCAATACCGAACTCCTGTTCTGTCTTATCTTCTCCCGCTTCCCTGGGCACATCCCGTTTTATAATATGAACTTCTGTTCGATCCTCAATTGACGGCTCCGTTTGCTTCCGCTCTGTGCCCAACGCCGCTGCCGTCGGCTCCATTGTAACCAAAGTCGGTTCCCGTCTGACAATCGTGGGCTTTGCCCGGAATACAGTGGGCTCTATACCCAGGCTATGGGAATCCTCCAGGGACGCTCCCGCTGCCGGAAGGTCCTCCGTCCCGGTTTTTCTCTGGAACGCAGTAACCACCTGTTTACTTTCTGCCTTGCTATCCTGTTTCAAGCCCCCTTTGGCGTCTTGTATTGGTTTCGCCTCCGCATACCCATGGGATTTTGCTTCCGTCCCGCCCTTGGCTGCCTTTTCCGTTGGAAAGAGCTTCGCCATGGCGTTTTTGGAAAACTGGGGCGTCTGTTTTGCCGGTTTCAGCTCACTTAAATTATCCGAAGCTTCCAGCACCGGGGGAACGATTTTCGTATTGGTGGAAACGCCGACGGCCTTTTTATCCAAACGCTTCTGCTGCTCCCGCCGACGCTGTTCCTCCTGTTCCTGCTGCTTTCGCTCCTCCCGCTGGCGCTGGCGCTGTTCTTCCCGAAGTCCCCGTTCTTCCCGCCGCTGGGCAGCATGTTCCCGATAGCGGGCGGCATCCTCTCTGGCCGAATCGTAGACTTTTTTGCTGCCCTTTTTCACCCCGCCTAAAAAGGAACGCTCCGTAATAAAAACAAGGCAGATAATCAGTATGATAATATCCACCACATAAGCGCCAATCGTGCCGAACGCTTTGCACAGAAGATGGGACAGGGCGCCGCCAATGATCCCGCCGCCGTTCTTTTTCGTCATGCCGTAAGCAAAGGAATCCGTAATTTTCCCGTCTGCCTCCCCTGCAATCACAAGTTCAATAAACAAACATAGAAACGCCACAAAGAAAACGGATGCGATTAATTTTATCACCGCAATGCGGTTGTGCTTGTTGGAAATATAAAAAGCTGCCCCGATAAAAAAGCAAATGGGAGCCAGATAGGCGATTAAACCGAAGATCCCGAAGAAAAACCCGCTGACCTTCTCTCCCACGATCCCTCCGACCCCGAAATTACTCAGAAAAAGCAGGATACATACCGCAAGTATGCCAAGCAGGGCCGCTTCGCCGAAAAATACATTTTCCGGCTCTTGGACCTTTTTTATTTCATTTTGCTTCGCGCTTGTTTTCGCTTTTCCTTTTTGTTGTCTGGCTGCCATGTGCCACCCTCCTAAGCTAGTACAAAATATCCAACGATGGACAATATGCCGACCATCAGGCAATATACTGAAAAATAAATAAATTTCTTTCTTCTGACGATCACCAGCAGCGTCTTAATACAGACGTAGCCTACGACCGCAGAAATCACCATTCCTACAATATAAGAGCCCACCTCCCCAGACGTAACCTGGATGGAACCGATATCCTTCAGCTGCAGCACCGCCGCCCCTAAAATCGCCGGAATGGACATAATAAAAGAATATTTCACTGCAAAATTACGATCAAAGCCGCTGATAACACAGGCTGTAATCGTGGTTCCCGACCGGGATAATCCGGGAAGTGTTGCAATTCCCTGACAAATACCAATTCCAAAGGCATTGGAATACGTGATGTTCTTCGGGCCCTTTCCCTTATCCTGTACCCGGTCCGACAGAAACAAAAGAATGCTGGTAATCACCAGGCAGATTCCCGGAATCAGTAAAATTTCAGAAGATGCTTCCACCAGATCCTGGGCCGTAAACCCGATAACGGCTGTGGGAATCGTGGATACGATTACAAGCAGGTCAAACTTCCGGTATCCGTTCCTAATCACCCGCCGGTACGGAAGCCCGGCTTTATGTACGAAGTTTTGAAAAAAGATCCCCACATTGCAAAGGGCATCTCCCAGAAGCCCGAAGCCTTCGGAAATCATTTTCCCGATATCCCGGTAATAGACGATCATAACTGCAATCAGTGTTCCAAGATGCAGAAGGACATCGAATAAAATTCCGGTATCCGTGTTTACCTGAAACAGGATTTTAAAAATCGCCAGATGGCCGGAACTGCTGACCGGCAGAAACTCTGTCAAACCCTGTATGATTCCCATAAAAATTGCTTCTAGTAATGACATTGGTACCTCCTGAATTTCTCATTTGCATCTTAAGGCAGTCTGCCCGGTATCTCTTGGAATTCTTTCACAAGCCATGCCGCCGAAATCCCAAGACAGTTTCAGCCGCACAGCCTGGACATTATCTAGTAAGTATATCACATTTGAAAGAATCTGTCATTATTACATTTTATTTTCTGTGAACACCATGGATGTGAACAGTAAAAGGTGTAAAATAGAAACAGCCCTTTTGCCATTTCCTATCATAGCAAAAAAAGGCTGTTTTCGCAACTCATACCGATACGATTCTTTCCACTCGTTTCCGCAATACACGTTCCTGACTACTCGTCGTTCCTACTATACGCTTCTGCCTGCTCCTCTTTACTTTCCTCTATCATCCGATGCAGCCGCTTCATCGCCTCGTCAATTCCACCCACTTCATTAATAATTCCCTCGGAAACCGTCTGCCCGCCTACCAGGATCGTTCCTAGGTCTTTGGTCAGCATACCGGTATTCAGCATCATTTCCTCCAGACGCTCCTTCCTGGCAAAGCAATGGCTGCTGATAAAGCCCACAATCCGATCCTGCATCTGCTGAAAATAGTCGTAGGTCTGAGGCGCTCCAATCACCAGTCCCGTCAGACGTACCGGATGGATCACCATGGTCCCTGTCGGAACAATATAAGAATAATCCGTCGAAACAGCCAGCGGCACCCCGATGGAATGGCTTCCTCCCAGTACCAGGGAAACCGTAGGCTTGCTTAAAGACGCAATCATTTCCGCAATGGCAAGCCCGGACTCCACATCCCCG
>CAJUSQ010000149.1 GCA_910588885.1 uncultured Lachnospiraceae bacterium | reverse complement strand
ATTATGGGGGCTTTCGGGGCCGCTTTGATTGCCCGGGAACGCCACGAATTCGGCTATCAGACCAAGATGCTGTCCATTGACGCCATCAATCAGCTGACCTTTGATACCAAGCTGGCCCGCTGCAAGGGCTGTACCAACAGCTGCCTGCTGACCATTAACCGTTTTTCCGGAAACCGGCAGTACATCACCGGGAACCGCTGCGAAAAAGGGTTGGGCCAGGAGAAAAACAAGGAACAAATCCCGAATCTTTTCGAATACAAGAGCAAACGTATGTTCGATTACGAACCTTTGCCTTTGGAAGAAGCATCCCGGGGCACCGTGGGAATTCCCCGGGTTCTGAATTTATATGAAAACTATCCCTTCTGGGCCGTTTTCTTCCGCACCCTGAAATTCCGGACCCTTCTGTCTCCCCAGTCCACCCGGAACATTTACGAGCTGGGCATTGAATCCATCCCCAGCGAATCCGAGTGCTATCCGGCCAAACTGGCCCACGGCCATGTCTCCTGGCTGATCCGGGAAAAAGCAGATTTTATTTTTTACCCCTGCATTCCCTATGAGCGCAATGAATTTCCGGATTCCAACAACCACTACAACTGCCCCATCGTCACCTCCTATGCGGAGAACATCAAGAACAATGTGGACGAAATCACCTCCGGCCAGGTACGGTTTTTAAATCCCTTCCTGTCCTTTGGGGATCAGCAGGCGCTTTCCGATCAGCTGGAGCAGGTGTTTTTAAAGGAATTTTCCATTGGAAAGGAAGAAGTCCGAAAGGCCGTAGAAGCCGGCTGGAAGGAGCTTACCGCTGTTCGGGAGGAAATGTGCCGAAAAGGGGAAGAAACCCTGAAATACATGGAAGAAACGGGCCACAGAGGTATTGTATTGGCCGGACGGCCCTACCATGCGGACCCGGAGATCAACCACGGCATTCCGGAGCTGATTACCTCCTATGGGATCGCGGTCCTTACCGAGGATTCCGTTTCCCATCTTCACCCGGTAGAGCGGCCCTTAATCGTCATGGATCAGTGGATGTACCACTCCCGGCTGTACGCCGCCGCCAACTTCGTGAAAACCCGGGACGACCTGGATCTGATTCAGCTGAATTCCTTTGGCTGCGGCCTGGATGCCGTCACTACCGATGCGGTCAGCGATATTTTAACGAAATCCGGGAAGATCTACACCTGTTTAAAAATCGACGAGGTCAACAACTTAGGGGCCGCCCGGATCCGGATCCGCTCCCTGCTTTCCGCCATCCGGGTAAAGGAAAAGCAGAACCGGCCCCGTACCGTCTGCCCGGCCAGTTATGAGCGTGTGGTATTTACCGAAGAGATGCGGGAAAATTACACCATCCTCTGCCCCCAGATGTCCCCCATCCATTTCGACCTGATTGAGCCGGCATTCCGGGCTTCCGGCTACAACCTGACGGTACTGAAAAACGACAACAAATCCGCCGTGGATATGGGCTTGAAATATGTAAATAACGATGCCTGCTACCCCTCTTTGATGGTGGTAGGCCAGATTATGGATGCGGTGCTGTCCGGCCGGTACGATTTAAATAAAACGGCGGTTATTGTTTCCCAGACCGGCGGCGGCTGCCGGGCCTCCAACTACATCGGCTTTATCCGCAGGGCTTTAGAAAAAGCCGGTTACCCCCAGATCCCGGTTATTTCCATCAACTTAAGCGGGTTAGAGGGCAACCCCGGCTTCCGTTTCACCCCGGCGCTGCTCCAAAAGGGCTTATACGGACTGGTGTTCGGTGATATTTTCATGCGCTGCCTGTACCGTACCCGCCCCTACGAAGCCACTCCCGGCTCTGCCAATGCCCTCCATGAAAAATGGAAGCAGAAATGCATTGCGTTTATTTCCAATAAAAAATTACTGTCCCACCGGAAATTTAAACGCTACTGCCGGGAAATCATCCGGGAGTTCGACACCTTGCCCATGCTGGATCTCCAAAAGCCCAAGGTCGGCGTAGTGGGAGAAATCCTGGTAAAATTCCTGCCTGCCGCCAATAATTACCTGGTAGACCTCTTAGAAGCCGAAGGTGCGGAAGCCGTAGTACCGGATTTATTGGACTTCTTCCTCTACTGCTTCTATAATCAGAATTTTAAAACCGATACCCTTGGCATGAAAAAGTCCTCCAAGCGCAACGCCAATCTGGGCATTAAGGCTTTGGAATGGCTTCGCAGCGCCGCCCGGGACGAATTCAATAAAAGCCGTCATTTCCATGCCCCGGCCCGCATTGAGGATCTGGCAAGCTACGCCTCCCCCATTGTTTCCCAGGGCAACCAGACCGGAGAGGGCTGGTTTTTGACCGGGGAAATGTTAGA
Organism: uncultured Lachnospiraceae bacterium; assembly: GCA_910588885.1. Classification (GTDB taxonomy): domain Bacteria; phylum Bacillota; class Clostridia; order Lachnospirales; family Lachnospiraceae; genus 14-2. The sequence continues at coordinate 3,960 of CAJUSQ010000149.1, read as the reverse complement.
GCTTATCCACACCGGTACCAACAACATCGTATGTACCCAGCCCTTTGCCTGCCTGCCCAACCATGTGGTCGGAAAAGGCGTCATCAAGGAGCTGCGGCACCGCTACCCCCTTTCCAACATCGTAGCCATCGACTACGATCCCGGCGCCAGCGAGGTCAATCAGCTCAACCGCATTAAGCTGATGCTTTCCACGGCCCAGAAGAATTTGAACAGCTGCCAAAATAAGAAGATTTGACAGTACAGGCCACCGGCTAAGCCGGTGGCCCGTACTGCCCTATAAGGGGCTATTACCTGTTTGCACCTGGAAGGCGCACGGAGGGTCTGCCGGCGCCCCACATTCACAGCTGCCCCAAAGGGCTTTTTCAATGCTTTCTTACTCCGGCGCAACTCCAAAAGGGGCTTGCTGGCATCAAATGCCGGAACAATCTCAAAAAACGCAAAACGGCGGCGAAGGGCATAGTCAAGCATAGCCAAACTTCTATCTGCCGTGTTCATCATACCGATAACATGTACATTACTTGGTATTGAGAATTGTTCATCCGCATACAATAATTGAAGTTCAACGCCGCGTTTATCGTTCTCAATCAACATAAACAACTCTCCGAAAATCTTGCTTAGATTTCCACGGTTAATCTCATCAATAATAAAGAAATGTAGACGGTCATCTTCTACCGCTTTTCTGCAGAACTCATAAAACACACCCTTCTTCAATTCAAATCCTGTCTGTATAGGTCGAAATCCCATAATGGAATACGCCAGCCTCTTCGCTGCATAAGTTTTCCTACTCCCGGCGCACCCTGCAAAATAATATTTTTCTTTGTGAGAAGCAGAGCAGCCAAGGTATTATATCGCTCCTCACTCATATACACATCCTGTAAAAAATCATCTTTCGTGTAAGCGTCATAAACCGCTTCCGGTTCCTCCACAAGTATGAAATCCGAGGTTACGACACCTCTACCAAGGATCGTACTTTGCCCTTTCTTAGCATAAATAATATCGCCTGGCGCAATCTCATGCACAAATTGCCACACTTCTAGAGAAGCATTTCTATAGGTAGTAGTATACTTCTCAGTTCCGCAATCCAACATTGCACTTTGCATTTCTTCACGGTTAGCATATAGCGTAGGATCACCAAGATAGTCTCTTCCAATTGTACAAATACCTTCTGAATATAATTGCTCTCAATACTCGTATGGAGAATATATCCAATCACGAACAGCATTTTTATCTGTTAATACAGTATCAGTCATATTTTTCTTTGGAATGATTCCTTCAAAAATAGAATCCTCAAAAAGAATATCCTCTATGGCATTAGCCACTTCTTTGACCATTGATTTCACCGCCTGCTCCGAGGTAATCTCTCCATCGTATACCATTTTTGCATACTGATACACAGTTTTCTCACAGTCAATTTCATATCCCACCCTTTTTTCAACTCCACCATGTGCGGAATCCAGGAACTCTTTTAACATGGAAAGGTCTACAAAATATGCCTTTGCTCGTACCTCTGCGGTATCGGAAAGCAGATCATTTTTCAAATAGTTATAAATAGCCTGTCCGTCTTTTTCCATAGACTCATCGTTCATAAGTGTTTTCCAAAAAGACGGCAAAAGCGTATTATTCCAAATATAGAAAGCATCTGAGACATGCGTCTTGACTGTATTTTCTGCCCAATCCGGATGATTTTCTCTTAAATATTCTTTGTACTCTTTTCAAACTTCACTTATAGTTGTTCCAATATCCATTATCTGCCCTCCGAAAATCGAACAGTCCTGTGGTCTCATTAAATTTTTTCTTCGCAAATGGTTCGGAGCCGGAAACTTTGGGGATATAGAAGCTGACTGATCCTGACTTTGTTTCCAAAGAAGAGAAATTGTATTATTCAATAAACCGCAGGATGCTTGCAGCCTGTTCTTCCATAGATTTCAGACCGGTCGTTCCATGGCGGATGGCCTTTGAACGCCCCAACAGAATCTCGTAAATTATAAATACAATTTCCTCTATTTTACATAGGATAGGCTCCTCTTTTAGGCTTTCATGCAGCACATGAATTCCACCCTTATGGGGATTCCTCCCCCATTCGTCTCCCATGCCTTAAGCTTTTTCTTCCAGACCAATACACATTCCATCAGGTATGCCCCAATCGGAACAAACTGATAACCAAACAGCTCCAGCGCAGGAAACCCTTTCCCATCATTCATCCACGTTTCTTCCTTTATCTGGATTGTTTTCCGAAAAAAAGGCTTCTCTATCGGAAGCGGCGGCAGCGTACAGGTCTGCATCTTGTTGATTGCCTGATATAAGACATCAATGGCATGGTAATCCATTTCACTTGCTTTTTTCGGCAAATGGAATTTTATTTTATAATGCTCTTCAATTGCATCTATCATCTTCATCTGTTCCATCCAATACTCTGTAAGCGCAATCTGCTCCTCCCGCTTCTTCCCCAGCAGCAGCATATCCACTTCAATCTTACGATTTGTATCCGGCAGAAGCAGACCCACCTTTTTCGCATTTTCCAATCCTTTTGCTTTGCCAAATCCATACAGCCTTTCCGTCACATCCGGAAAGCTTAGAGTATAACCCAATTCAATGAAAACCGGCTGCCCGTCATGCAGCACAACCATAAAATGATAATACCTGTCCTCTATTACATATTTTTCATATGCATCCCAATAGCACTCCCGTATATTCACATAGTCAAAGGGCATGGCACAACCATCCAGGAAAACATAGCCCTTCCCTGTCCTCCTTGGCACCTCTGCGAACATCGGCATTACGCCGTACCTTTTTCCTGTGACTAAAGTTTCTTCCATTTCCTGAAGCAGCCTGCCTATAATCTGCAGCTTGCTTTCCGATCCATCCAGCCTTGTCCCAAGCTGGTTTTTATACCATTCTATCGCTTCATCAGGAAAATCCCTGACATCCTCCTCTGTAACAGGCCCGCAGGCTTCCTCCCCGTTTCCAAATGCCTCATGGAGGTATTCTTTTCCATTCACTATATCCAACAGTTCATGAAGGACTTCTTCGTCGGACTCCGCTCCGTTTGTCTGCTGTGCCTGAATCTGCCCATGGTCAAACGCCAGGTTCAACTGCCCGCTATTATGGAAATGCAGCTCTATCTTTTTTTCATTTCCTGCCCCCATGTCTGCCACCTACCGTATATACGCCAATATGAAATCATAGAGCCTATGGAGGTTTTCCGCCAGCGTTGGAATGCCGTTTGCTATGGTAAACATCGGCGCAATCAGAGTGATGCAGCTCTTTAACCTTCCCTTCCTCGGCTCCGGGCGTTCCAGCTCTTCTTTCGCCATCTCCACAATATCCGTAACCTCATCAGCCTTTTCCCGATCCAGTTCCGACAGGCTTCCCAGGATTCCATTTACAATATCATTAAGCTCCTTGGGATTCACCCCATTATTTTGCGTGGCATTTATCACCGCATTCCCGCTTGCCAGGTTTACCTGCCCGCCATGTACATGGATTGCCACATTCTTATTTTCTTCCATCCTTCCCCGTCCTTCCTTTTCCTCAAAATATTCCAGTCCATCTGTTGTAAGGTAAAAATCAATTTCCCCGCCAGAATTTAAATAATATTTACTGACACAATTATTGTTTTTTAATTCTTCACATAACGCTTTCCTGGACATATGGATGTTTGGAATGTCACTGATTTCATTTATATGAATACAAATGGCTTCTGCATTCTGCTCTTTTGCAGTGTCTACAAGAAATCTCAATAGCTTTTCGGCATCCTTTGTCATATCTGTCACGCTCCCTTGCATTCATTTTACCTTCCTGCCCTCCTACCGTCAATGTGTTTTTGCGGAATAAAGTTTTAACCCCACTCTGACATAATTTCCGCAATGAAAAACAGCCCCGTAATTGGAGCTGCTTTTTTGTAACAAAAATGGTTGATTATCTCAAAAAAGCCTTGATTTACGGGCATACAAGCAGGAT
>CAJUSQ010000148.1 GCA_910588885.1 uncultured Lachnospiraceae bacterium | reverse complement strand
CCATATTGTGGTTTTTGATACCGGGCTATATGATTTCGTTGGCCATGACCTTTTTCGTCCCCCAGATTTTTACCGGAATTGCCTTTGACTCCGGCGGGGTGGCCAGCGGCCCGATGACGGCCACGTTCCTTTTGCCCCTTGCAATGGGGGCCTGTGAAGCGCTGGGAGGGAATATTCTGACGGATGCCTTTGGAATCGTGGCGATGGTTGCCATGACGCCCCTTTTGACCATCCAGGTGCTGGGACTGGTCGGCAAGCTGAACAGGCGGGCGGAACGGGAACGAATCCAGGCCACTCTTGCCAATTTGGAAGACGGGATTATGTATTTTGACGAATTGGAGGAGGGGTAAGGAATATGAAAAAAGGCGTAAAATTACTGATCTCAATTGTAGAACGGGGACAGGGAAAAGAAGTAATCGGGTTTTATTCCCGCTATGGCGTAACCTGCCATTTTCAGACGGTGGGGCGCGGAACGGCCTCCTCGGATATCCTGGATATTCTGGGGGTGGGGAGTACCGAACGGGACGTGATCCTAAGCTTTGGGGAAAAGGGGCGGATGCAGCGGCTCTTGCGTCAGGTCCAGGAGGAGGAAGCCGGAATACGGGCGAAGGGCATTGCATTCAGTATGCCGCTGACGGCTTTGAATACCCTGGCAGCGGCGACGTTGATGTTTGAAGGAGAAGTCAGCAAGGAAGGAGCGGATATGATGGAACAGAATTCAGGGGAAGGCCACAGCCTGGTTTTGATTGTGGTAAATCAGGGGCATACGGACGATGTGATGAACACGGCCCGGGCAGCCGGAGCGCGGGGAGGTACGATTATCCGTTCCCGCTGGGCCGGAAGCGAGAAATCCGAGAATTTTTACGGGATTACGGTGCAGGCCGAGAAGGAAATTATTGCGATTGCAGCCGGAAGCCAGCTGCGGAAGCTGATTATGGAGGCCGTGAATAAAAAGCATGGCATGAATACGGAAGCCGGGGCCATGGTTTGCTCCGTGGCCCTGGATCAGGTGCAGCGGCTGGGATAAAAGCCGGCGAAAAAAGTCAGGAAAGGAACCAAAGGATGGATATGGGGACAAATATGGGAAGGGATATGAAAAGGGATATGGAAACGGGAATAAGCAGGGAATCCGAAACGGAACGGAACGCAAAGGCGGAAAACAGGGAAAACAGGGAAAGCAGCCGCGTTCAGACCCGGGTGGCCATGATCGGGATTATTGTGGAAGAGACGGCTTCCGTGGAAAGGCTCAATCAGCTGCTGCATCAATACGGGGCATATATTATCGGGCGGATGGGGATTCCGTACCGGGAACGGGGAATTAATATTATCAGTATTGCCATGGATGCGCCTCAGGATGTGATCAGCGCGCTGTCCGGAAAGCTGGGAGCCTTAAAGGGTGTAAGCAGCAAAGCGGTATATTCAAAAGTTTAGAACAGGAGAGAAGAAGCGAATATGGGATTGAATCAAACCCCGTCCTCCGAACGAATCCATATCGGGTTTTTCGGAAGAAGGAATGCAGGAAAATCCAGCGTTGTGAATGCCGTAACCGGGCAGACGCTGGCGGTGGTATCGGAAATAAAAGGGACCACTACGGATCCGGTGCAGAAGTCCATGGAGCTGCTGCCCATAGGCCCGGTGATGATCATTGACACCCCCGGAATCGACGATGAGGGCGCATTGGGGGAACTTCGGATTGAGAGGACGAAACAGGTACTGCGTAAAACCGATGTGGCCGTTCTGGTGGTGGATGCCCTGGAGGGGCTGACGGAAGCCGACCGGGAACTAACCGCACTTTTTCGGGAAAAAAATATAAAATATTTAATTATTTACAATAAGATGGATTTATTAACAGAGACGCCGAAGCCTGAACCCGGGGTGCTTTTTGTCAGTGCAAAAACCGGAGAAGGGATCGAAGCGTTTAAAAACCGGATCGGGGCCATGGCGGCGCCGGAAGCCCCCCGGCAGCAGCTGGTGGGGGATCTGATTGAGCCTCTGGACTTTGTGGTGCTGGTAGTGCCGATTGATCAGGCGGCGCCGAAGGGCCGTTTGATTTTGCCCCAGCAGCAGACCATCCGGGATATCCTGGAAAGGGGCGGGGTGTCCGTTGTGGTGAAGGACAGCGAATTAAAGGAAACCCTGGCCCGGCTGGGAAAGAAGCCCAAGCTGGTGATTACCGACAGCCAGGTATTTGCAAAGGCCGATGCGGACACGCCCCGGGAAATTCTGCTGACTTCATTTTCCATTCTTTTTGCCCGCTATAAGGGGGATTTGGAAACGGTGGTACAGGGGGCGGCGGCCATCCGGCAGCTAAAGGACGGGGATCAGGTACTGATTTCCGAAGGCTGCACCCATCACAGGCAGTGCGGGGATATCGGGTCCGAAAAGCTCCCGGGCTGGCTTAAGGAATTTACGGGGAAGCAGCTTTCGATCCGGTTGTCTTCCGGAACGGAATTTCCGGAAAATTTGGAGGAATATCGGCTGGTGATACATTGCGGCGGCTGTATGCTCAATGAGCGGGAAATGAAATACCGCCTGAAATGCGCCAAGGATGCGGGAGTTCCCATAACGAATTACGGGATTTCCATTGCTTATATGAAAGGGATTTTGAAACGGAGCCTGAAGCCGTTCCCACGGATTGCGGAGCTGCTGGAAGCGGATGAGCCCAAAGGCGGAAGATAGAAAGGAGCAAAAAATGTCAGAGTTTGATTATCATAAGGTCAGCGATCCGGAATGTTTTCAGGAGCATCGTCTTTTGCCCCATTCCGATCACAAATATTTCCCGTCCGATCCTGCCCTGGTACAGGGGGAGCCTTTTCGTTACAGCTTAAACGGTTTCTGGAAATTTTCCTATGCCGGAAATTTGGACAGCGCAGTTTCGGGCTTTGAACAGGAGGGCTTCGACTGCCGAAGCTGGGAGGATATCCGGGTTCCGGCCCATATCCAGCTGGAAGGATATGACGTGCCCCACTACGCCAATACCCAGTATCCCTGGGACGGCCGGGAAGAGATCTGTCCGGGAGAGATTCCGACGGAGTTTAATCCGGTGGCCAGCTATGTGAAGTGGTTTGACCTTCCCTCAGGCTGGAAGGAGGGGCCGGTTCGTATTTCCTTCCAGGGAGTGGAAAGCGCCATGATTCTGTGGTGCAACGGAAGCTATGTCGGCTACGGCGAGGATTCTTTTACGCCTTCGGAATTCGACCTGACCCCCTATGTTCGTGAAAAAAATAACAAATTGGCAGTCCGGGTATTGAAATGGTCTGCCGGAAGCTGGTGCGAGGATCAGGATTTTTATCGGTTTTCCGGTATTTTCCGGGACGTCTATTTGTATACGGTGCCCAAGGTGCATGTGGAGGACCTACGGATCAAAACCACGTTTCCCAAACAGGGGTATGACTTTGCACGGGTGTCCGTTGATTTGAAAATCCGGCTTCCGGAGACGGCCTGCGGGGAGCCTTTGAAAGGGGACCGTGGGGAGCTTCCGGAGATGGCCTGCGGGGAGCCTTTGAAAGGGGCCGGCAGGAGAACAAGCGGGACTGTCCGGGCTGTTTTGAAGGAAGACGGAAGGGAATGTGCGGTCGGGGAATGTATGCTGGCGGACAGGGCTTCGCTTGTGCTGGAGATCACGAATCCCCGGCTTTGGAGCTGTGAAGATCCCTATTTATATGAACTGCTGTTGGAAGTGACGGAGGATGACGGTGTGCTTCGGGAGGTGGTTTCCCAGAAGGTGGGGATTCGGGAAATTAAAATAGAGAACCGGATGCTTCTGCTGAACGGCCGCCGCCTGGTCTTCCATGGGGTAGACCGCCATGAATTCAGCTGCCGGAACGGCCGCAGCATCACAAGGGAAGAAGCCCTTACGGATATCCGGACGATGAAGCGGAATAATATCAATGCCGTCCGTACCAGCCATTATCCCAATGCTTCCTGGTTTTATGAGCTTTGCGACACCTACGGTATTTATGTCATGGATGAAAACAACATGGAAAGCCATGGCTCCTGGGATGCCGTGTCCAGAGGCGTGTCGGATTTTGCGGAATTGGTGCCCGGGGATCATCCGAAATTTCGGGAAATGATGCTGGACCGTGTCCGCAGTACCTATGAACGGGACAAGAACCATCCCTGCGTCCTGATCTGGTCTATCGGAAATGAATCCTTCGGCGGGACAACGCCTCTTGCCATGGGGAATTTGTTCCGGGAGCTGGACGACACCCGCCCGGTTCACTATGAAGGGACCTACTGGGATCCCCGATATCCGGAAACGACGGATCTTTACAGCCGCATGTATCCCTCAGCGGCGGAAGTGCGGGAGTACCTGCGGGAGCATCGGGAAAAGCCGTACATTCTCTGCGAATATTCCCACGCCATGGGGAATTCCTGCGGGGCATTGCATAAGTACACGGAATATGCCTACGAGGAGCCCTTGTATCAGGGAGGATTTATCTGGGACTATATTGATCAGTCCCTTGCGAAAAAAGACCGTTACGGAAGGGAATTCCAAGCCTACGGCGGGGATTTCCTGGAACGTCCCTGCGACTATAATTTCAGCGGAAACGGCATCGTATACGGCCGGGAACGGAAGCCGTCCCCTAAGATGCAGGAAGTAAAGTACTGTTATCAGTTTATCCGTATCAAAATAGCAGAGGATACGGCAGAAGTGGAAAACCGCTATTTATTTACGGATACGGCGGCGTTTCACTGCAGGGCAGTCCTGAAACGGGATGGGGTTGTTCTGGAAACCAGGCCCATTACGCTTTCCGTTCCGCCCTTGGAAACCAGAAGCTTTCCGCTGCCTTTTGAGCGGCATAGGGAGCCCGGGGATTATGTGATAGACGTTTCTTTTTACCTGAAAGAGGATACGGCCTGGGCCGGGGCAGGCTATGAAGTGGCCTTCGGGGAAGGAGGCTACCGGATAGAGCCGGATTGCGGCGCCGGGGAAGGTGTTGGCGGAGTGGAACCGGCTGGCGTTGAAGAAGGTGTTGGCGGAGCGGAACCGGCTGGCGCCGGGGAATGTGTCAGCGATCGGCTGCGGGTAATCCATGGGAAGCTGAATCTGGGAGTAAAGGGCCTGCATTTTGACGTGCTGTTTTCCTATCTGAACGGCGGGCTGGTTTCCTATCGCTGGGGCGGCAAGGAGCTGCTGGAAGAAATGCCGAAGCCGAATTTCTGGCGTGCACCCACGGATAATGACTGGGGAAACCGGATGATGGACCGGTATGGCCAGTGGAAGCTGGCCAGCTTGTACCTGTCGGCCAAGGACCCGGCGGCAGACCCGCCCAAGTGGGGAGAAAACCCCTATGCCCATAACCCTGAAATCCGGGAATGGGACGACCGGGTAGAGGTGACGTACCATTATTTTATGCCGACGGTACCGGCCAGCCGCTGTCAGGTCACATACTGTGTTGCAAAAGACGGTACGATCCGGACCACGTTAAGCTACGATCCGGTGGAGGGCCTTTCCGCTATGCCGGAATTCGGTATGCTGTTTTTGCTGAATGGGGATTTGAACCAGGTGCGCTGGTACGGGCTGGGGCCGGAAGAAACCTATGCGGACCGGAAGCTTGGGGCAAAGGTCGGAATTTACCGGAACCGCGTATCGGAGAACCTGGCAGAATACCTGGTTCCCCAGGAATGCGGCAACAAGGCGGGAGTGCGCTGGGGCGAAGTGACGGATGAACGAGGCCGGGGGATCCGGTTCTCCTGCCGGGGTGAAATGAACTTTTCTGCCCTGCCCTATACGCCCCATGAACTGGAGCAGGCAAGACATCCCTTTGACCTGCCGAAAATCCACCATACGGTGGTGCGGCTGTCCTCCCAGCAGATGGGGGTAGGCGGTGATGACAGCTGGGGCGCCTGGCCCCATCCGGAGTATCTTTTAAATGTGGACGGAAGGATGGAATTTACCTTTGCATTCACCGGGATCTGAAAATAAGAACTGATGTTCGATATGTGCGGGACAGGTTTTGCAGGCATTCAAAATAAAAAAGAATGTGGAGGCAACTGATATGGGCAAAGGAAAGACAATCAATCAGGGAGGGCGAAAAATGATTTGCAAAATAAGGAAATGGTCTCTGGCAGATGCGGCAGATCTGGCATTGGCCCTTTCCAATAGAAAAGTGCAGGATAATCTTAGGGATGGACTGCCGTACCCTTATACGGAACAGGACGGGGTGGATTTTATTTCTGCTATGCTGTCTGCGGATGAAAATGAAACCTTTGCTTTTGCTATAACAGCAGATGGACGTGTGGTGGGAAGTATCGGTGCTTTCCGTCAGGGAAATATCCACAGGCAGACAGCCGAGCTGGGATATTATATTGCGGAAGGATACTGG
>CAJUSQ010000147.1 GCA_910588885.1 uncultured Lachnospiraceae bacterium | reverse complement strand
CGTACCAAACACCAGTTCTGTAAATACACTGCATATGTACTCATACACCCCGCCTAATACCGTACCCAGAAAAAACAGCGAGGCATCCTTTTTGTCCTGATACCGATGCAGCAGCAAGGTAAAGCCTGCAATTCCGGCGCCCCAGACAATGCTGAACGGCCCGTACACCACACTGCTCCTGCTCATCAGCCGTCCCGTGGTCCCCAGGCAGAAAACCGTCTCAACCACATCTCCCAGAAATGCCCCCAGGAAAAACAGCCACACCAGCTTGTGGAACCCGCAGCCATAGGCAAAAATCCACTTTCGGGCCTCCTGTTCCTGTTTCCTGCGCTCCTGCTCCTCCCGGGCTTCCTCCGGGGAAGGGAAGACCCGCCGCATACGCACTTCCACCCGCCTTGTGATGGCATTGTCCAAAACCCGGGACATCTCCTTAATTCCCTTTGCCAGCTCCGTAATATACTCATTCTGCAGCTTCCGTTTTTGCAAAGCCGCCCCGGTGGCCAGCATATCAATAAACAGCACCGTCAAAAGCAGAATTGCCAGGCCCCGTTCCACAAACTTCGGCAGCCAATGAACCGCCGATTCTGCCAAAGGCTGCAGAAACCAAATGCAGAGAACCGCCCCCGCAGCCCAGGCAGCGGAAAAACGGACGCAAACATAGGTGCCGATATGATCCCGGTATTCGCTGTAATCCCAGCATTTCAGGCCGAACAGCTTTTCCAGCAGCAGCCCCGTCCCCCATTCAAATACGCTGGCAACAGGAAAGCAGGCCAGGAACAGAAACAACGCCTGCTCCTGCAGGCCGCCGAAGAAAATCAGGAAGAACACCATGGAAACGCCGTACACCGGGCAAAAGCAACCGTTCAAAAGCCCCCGGTTCACGAATTTCCGCTTCCGGACCGCCGCATAGGCCACCTCCATGCACCAGCCCAGAAATGAATACAAGAAAAAATAGCAAATATAATCAAAAATTATCATAATAATTATTTTATCCTATCTTCTGAAAATGTTGATAATCCTTCACGGTCGTCCAATGGCCGCCCCAGGCATACCCATGCTCCAGAAAAATCCTGCAGCACGGATCCGTTTCTTCTAATTTGTAGGGAAAGTCCCTGGTCCTGTCCGCGTACTGCTCACTGCCCGCAGGCTCCGTCACCGTTCCACCCTGCCCGTCGGGCCGGATATAAGGATTAAATCTGGGATTAATATCTATCGCCAGCCCCAGGCTATGACGGGAAAGACGATTTGTGCCTGCAATCAGCCGATAGTTGAAGGCCGACGAATTATTGTCTGCCATGGACGCATTATCATCCCCGTCATATACGTCCACCAGGCGCATTTTTTCAATGGGATACCGGCATTCAAACAGCTCCTGAAAAATTTCCAGCAGCTCCCCGGCAATCCGTTCGTTCACAATCAGCTCTCCCTGGCGGGGCTCCCCGTCGAAGCCATAATGCCCCACCAGAAGGTAACGAAGATCCTCCCTGGCAATCCACGGGTTTTCACGATAAGACCGTCCCTGCATTTTTTCAAAAATCCCATCCGGAATCGGCCCGCTGGAAAAGGTAACCGGCTCCCCGCTCCTCTGCATCTCATACTTTGTTATATGTTCCATCCATATCCCCCCTGTTTTCTTCTTTTTTCCAAAACTTCTCTCCCGGCTTCCGCAAAAAAGACAGCCTGGACCATGCCAAAAGCTGCCTCTCTTCTGCCTGTTTCAACGTTCCTTTGCTTCTTCAAAAGCCCTATTCCCGACGCTCTTACTTATCGAAGAAATTCCCGGCGCTCCTACTTATCGAAGAAATCGGTATGTTCTGGGGCATTTTCCTCCGGTTCCATTGCGGGTTCCGGTTCCCCGCTGCCCTCTTCGGGCCCAAGGACCTCTTCTTCTACCACTTCGCCCTCCATAAACTCCGGTTCTATCTTGCAGCTTGCGCCGCAGTTCGAACAAAATTTTGCTTCCTGCGACACTGCATTGCCGCAGGAGGGGCATCTGTGAATCCCTTGTACCTCGTCCTTTTCCGCCTTCAGCCGGTCGATTTCTGCAAAGGCAGTCTTAATCGCGGAAATCTGGATATACTCCGGCTGTTCGTCTTCCCGATGCTCCTGAAAATATGCTTTCCCAAGCTCTCCGTACAGCCTCTGAATCGCACCTTCCCGCTCCTTAATGTCCATCGTAATTTTGGCCGTATCCTTTAATTCCTTGGCTTTGTTTAAGCCGTCCTTCCCGGCTGCTGAAATCGTATTGCTCAGCTTGTCAAAAAAATCCATTCCGAAAACCCCTTTCTTTTACTCTGTCGGCAGCAGTCCGGACAACTCCGGCCCGGCGCCTTTGTTTCTGTTCCATCTTAGCTCCGAAATGCTGTAAACTTCCTTTCCTTACCATTATACCCGCTTTTTTTACAGATACAAGAAAGTTTTTATAAAATTTTTATAATTTTTCTTAAAACGGGTATTGGTGCTCCGGACGCTTTGGAACAGCACCGCTGCTGTTCCAATATGGGAAGCGAAAATCCAGAAATTTGCAGATTGACTTTTTCCCAAATCCCCTTTATAATTTCCATATCATTCTCTGTCCGCCGGCCCTAAAAAACGCTGCCGGCCCACAGGGCCATTTGCCCGCGGGGAAAATCACAAAAACGAGGTGACTTATGTCAAACCGAAGCTCTAATATAGAACTTTTAAGGATTTTCGCCATACTGGGCGTCATTGTACTTCACTATAATAATGCGGATATGGGAGGCGGCTTCCGGTTCGTTTTGCCCGGCAGCCTTAATTACTATCTTCTCCATTTTCTGGAAAACCTGTTTATCTGCGCCGTAAATCTGTTCTTACTGATTTCCGGTTATTTTTTGTGCACTTCTTTCAAAAGAAGCCTGTTAAAGCCCTTACAGCTGTTGATCCAGGTAATTCTTTTTTCTGCCGGCTGCTATTTGCTGCAGTTTTTTCTGTCCCACCAGGCAGCTTTTTCCTGGATTGATTTCCGAAGGAGCTTCGTTCCGGCCAATTACTTTGCCATTTTGTACATTGTCCTTTACCTGATTTCCCCGTACCTGAATCTCCTCATTTATCGGCTGTCGTTCCGGAAATTTACTCAAATGATGCTTTTACTATTTCTGATTTTCTCCGTATGGGCTACATGCGCAGATTTATTTCAGGAATTGACCGACATAGAATGGATCGGCTTAAATCCCGTCGGCGCCTACGGAAGCCAGTGGGGGTATACCATTGTAAATTTTATCCTGTTGTATTTCATCGGTGCGTATCTGCGGCTGTCAGAAGAACGGAAACGGGAAGCTCACCTCACCCCAAGGGAAGTTCCTGCCCCTTTGAAAGCAAAGCATTACGGTTTCAAGCCTTTGTCTGTTCCTATTCGGCTGCTCCTGCTTATTGGCTGCGCATTCCTGCTCATGCTGTGGATACAGATCGGGAATCTACTGGGGTATTCCACGGAATGGAGCGCCCGGGAATATTGCAATCCGATCGTCATTGCAGAATCCGTACTGTTGTTCTCCGTTTTCCGTCAATGGAACATCCCTCAAAGCAAGTGCATTAACGCTTTGGCAAAAGGAAGCTTCAGTGTATTTTTATTTCACGGTATCCTGATCCCCCTTTTGCAGATCGAACATTTTGTAGTAAGAAACCCCCTCATTCTCCTGCTGCATATTGCAGGCTCCTGCATCGGAATTTATCTGATTTCATGGGTCGTATACTTTCTTTATGAAAGGATTACCTCTCCCTTATACCGGTTTTTGGAACGGCATATTACGTTTCCGGTGCTTTCCGCAACGGATCATCCCCCGCTTTCCACTCCGCCCGCTTCCTCCAGGAAGCCGTAAAAGAATCTGCCCCGGAGCATTTACTTTCTGCACACGCCCGCAAAAGCCACATATTATAATACAAAACAAATTCGGAGGAATCACATGGAAAAACTCCTGGAGTTAAAATCGGTGGGCTACTCCTATCACACCGTGAAGGGAGAAACGCCCGCCTTGACAAATATAAATTTTACGGTCTATAAGGGTGAATTTGTTGCGATTGTAGGGCCCAGCGGGTGCGGCAATGCAATGGGGCTGCAACGGAAACAACGGGGCTGCAGCGGATATGAGGGAACGCAAGGGTTTTCAGCAGCCTCCGTTCCCGCTCACTCCTTCGGATCGCTGCCATGAAGAAAAATATGGGCTGTCTCTCCGTCCCAAACGACTTTTTCCAGCAGCATTTTCAGATACTCCCGTTTCTTTGACACTTCCATATTCCGAAATACCTTTGCAAACGTATCCAGCTCATCCAGTAGGAATGTCCCGGGATTTTTTATATGTTCGAATATATGTTCTTTCCCCTTTTGCTGTGCTTCCTTCTCTTTCTCCCACTGGATTTCTTTCTGCCTTAACTCCCTGCATTCCCGGCTTAACCGCGTAACCTCTTCCTCCACCTGCTTGATAAATTCCGGGCTCCGTCCGGGCTTTTGAATACTCACAAGCAGGCTTCTTAGGCTGTTTTCTTTTTCTTCCACAGCCTGATGCAGCAGCTCATCTTCTTCTCCGATGATTTCCCGTTCCTTTCGGATTTCACTCTTTTTTTCCAGCAGCAGCTTATTCACCGCGGAATCCGGCTTCGCATATTCCAAAAGCTCCCGGCATACCATCCGGTCTAACTCGTTGCCCGGTACGTTCTCCACACTGCATTGTTCCTTATGGGTCTGTTCTTTGTAAGGACAGAGATAAGAGAACTTACGTTCTCCTTCTTTTGTCAATTGCTTTGCACTGTAATACTTCGGCCGCATGACGTGCCCGCACTTGCAGTACAAAATACCGGACAGCAGGGCAATTTCATTTTTCACCTTATGAAAAGAAGCAGATTTCGGCTGATTGGCCAAAAGCTGCTCCTGCACCTTCCGAAAGGCAGCCCCGGAAATCTCTCCTCTGTGCTTTCCCAATGCAAGAATCCATTCCTCCGGCGGATTGTCCTTATTTTTATATTGGGCAGAAGAAGTTTTTCCGTAGGCGATCAGGCCATGCGTTCCGTCCGCTTCCGCTTTTTCAAAACAGAGCTGGCAGCCCAGCTTTTCAAAATAATCGTAGGCATCCCCATCCCCCACGCAATACACCGGATTTGTCAAAATAGCACGGACCGCCGTAGTCGTATATTCTTTCCCGCGCTTTGTACGGATGCCATGGGTCTGAAAATATTCCACCACCTTCGTCAACGACTGTTTTTCAAGGTATTTTTCAAAAATAAAATGTACCGTTAATAATTCCTCTTTCTTCTCAATCAGGCGGTAAGAGGTTCGCACCTTCTCGTCCATCTGCACCCGTTCCTCCTTTTGGGAAGAAAAGCCCAGGGGCGTATTGCCGCCCAGCCATCTGCCGCTGCGGGCCAGCATCACCATATTGTCCTTGACCCGCTCGGCAATCTGTTCCCGCTCCATCTGGGCAAAAATTCCTGCAATATAGAGCATGGTTTTCCCCAGGGGCGTAGAAGTATCAAAATTTTCCTTGATACTGATAAAAGAAACCTGTAAGCGGTTGAGCTCCTCCACCAGGCCGGCAATATCTATAATACTGCGACCCATCCGGTCCAGCTTGTAACAGACCAGATACTTGCAGTCCCCCTTTTTCAGCTCCTGCATCATGCGCTGAAATTCCGGGCGCCTGGTATTTTTACCGGAATAGCCCTCATCTTCAAATACGCGGATTTCGGCTTTTGCCGCTTCCGGGATACCGCGTTCTATGTATTCCCTGCACATCTGCACCTGGTTTTCAATGCTCTCCCCCCTGCCGGTCCATTTGGATTTCCGGCTGTAAATAAAGATCTGCATATCGGGTCCCTTTCTTTTCTATATTATCTATTGTATCAACGTTCCTTTGATTTTAGCAGTTTTTCTTTCCCTGCCGAAGAGAGTTTTTATTGATTTTATGGACAGAAAACGAGAAAACTATGAGTGATAAAATTCAAGCGTATGTGGAAAAATAAGATACTTTAGATGTAAAAAACGGTAACAGCAGAAGACCGGGATTCAGAAATGCGCTGGTTCCCGGCTTGTAAAATCAGGAGGTTTATGGTAGTATGGAAATACGAAAACGAAAGGGAAAGCAGGTGGGAAGATTGACAGTGACAGAACAGATAGACCAGAAACATCAGGAAGATTTACAGCGGCTAAGGGGCTTTCGCCTGCTTGATGATGATTTCCTTACAAAGTGTTTTGAGGAGGATACGGCAAGCATAGAACTGGTATTGCAGATTGTACTGGAAAAGCCGGAGTTAAAAGTGCTGGACGTTCGTACACAGGTATTTGTTGAAAATTTGTTGAATCGTTCAGTAAGATTCGATATTCTTGCTACCGACAGTACCGGTGCTAAAATAAATGTTGAAATCCAACGAGCCGATAAAGGAGCC
>CAJUSQ010000146.1 GCA_910588885.1 uncultured Lachnospiraceae bacterium | reverse complement strand
AATCAGGAAAAGGATCTGAAGCTTCACGATATGGCGCTGTTTGTATGTGAAGGGGATGCGCTGATTTGCTATTATCTGGAAAAGGATAACCGCACCAGCCCTCCGAAAACGGCGGTAAGTGTTCAGGAGCTGGGAAGCCTGCCCACGGATCCGCAGAAACGGGATCAGGTCTTTGCGCAGCAGGTGGACGAAGCGTTAAAGCGGAAAATTATTTCCGGGGTTTATCTGGTGGGGGACGGGCTGGAGGGCGGCTGGATGAAGGAATCCGTTCCGGTGCTGTGCCGGGGAAGGCGGGCCTTCCAGGGAAAGAACCTGTTTACCAAGGGGGCCTGCTACGGCAGCTTTGTGGAGCTTCATGAAAAAAACTGCGGTTATACCTATTCCAGCGAATATAAGCTGAAAAATAATGTCCTGATCCGGGTACGCAACGGAAACCGCAGCTTTTTCGTGGATTTGGCGGAAGCGGGAAACCGCTGCTACGAACTTGGAAAAAGCTGTCAGGTGCTGCTGGATCAAAAGCTTCACGAGGAAGCCGGAGTGGATCTTTGGCTTCAGGCCCCGGACGGCGTCAAGGCCAGAATCGAAAGCCTGGTATTGACGGATTTACAGCTGCGGCCGCCTAAATCCACCCGGCTTTTGATCGAGGCCATGCCTGCCGAAAAGCGTCAGATCCTGATCCGGATTACGGATTTGGGCTTTGGCGCCTGGTATCCTTCCAGCGGAAAAGTTTGGGAGTATTGTATTGAAGAAGAGGGATAGGAGGGACCCGGGAGGGATGTTGCATGAGTGATTTGTGGATTTGCAGGGAGCAGACGGCGTCGAAGCCTTTTTTACTGGAAGTGCCCGGAATCGAAATTTGGACCATTGAAGAGCTTTGCTTTTATTTTTACAGAAGCCGGGACGGGCTGGAGGATGAAGTGATGGGGGAGCCGCTGTTTGAATGGCTTTCCGAGGAATTGAAGCTGCCCAGGCTTGCAGCGGCGCTGCTCCAGGAAAAACAGCAGGGAAAGACCACCCTTTGGTGCGCCTGGTTTCTGCTGAAGGAAATCGGGATGTATTCCGAAGAGGAATTGGAGGATTTCCGTAGCTTTTGCTATATTTGGGAGAGCAAGGGCGAATTTGACCGTCAGAAAATGAAAGCGGACAAGCTGCTTTTGAATAAAAAATATCTGCGCAGCATCAAAGCGTATCAGCGGCTGCTGGACGCGAAACATCCGGAAGGGGAGGATCCCCAGCTTCAGGGGGCAATCTGGCATAATCTGGGAGTGGCCCATGCCCGGCTGTTTTTGTTTGAGGAGGCTGCGGACTATTTTGAAAAAGCTTACCGGCAAAACGGAAAGGAAGAGTCCAAAACGGCAAAAGAAACGGCCCTTGCCATGGCAGAGCAGGCGGAGCAGGCGTGCCTTGAGCCGCCGGATCAGGACTGGGAAGGCTGTCTCTTCCGAATGCGGGAAGAATATAAAAAGAAAGTGATGTAGAATGGGATTATTTAAGAGAAAGAAAAAAAAGGATCTGGTGGAATTCCCGGAGGAATACGTGATTCCCGATAAAACAGAGGGGACTGTCCATAAGGTACAGCATCAGGCCATGCGCTGCTGTGAGCAGATGATACAGCTTTCCAAGGAGCTGGAGGAAACGAAAAAGGAATATCAGCTGGTGACGGATTATCTGAATGACATTCAGATCCTGGAAGATATACCGGATCAGGAGTTCGAAGAGCTTCAGGGGACAGCCCAGAGTATTTTGGGATTGGACCAGGCCCGGGATGAATTTACCAACCGGAAAAAACGGATTTCCGACGCCCAGTTTGCCCAAATGGAGCAGATGGAGCCGGATATGCCCAAAAATATCCGGCAAATGCAGGCAAATGAGAGCTATCAGTCCATGATCAAGCGGGATATGGACAATCTGGAAGGAGAAAAATCCGAGTGGAGCTATTATCTGGCTTCCCTGACCCGGGAGCAGAAATGGCTGAAAATCGGGCTTTTCCTGCTGCTGCCCGTATTTCTGGTGGGTGTGGGAATTCTGGAATATTTTCAATATGCCCTGTACCGGGACGTGCTGCTGATTTCCATGATTTTTATTTCCGTATGCGGAGCGGCCGGGTGCGCCTGCCTGCTGCGGATGCAGAACAACCGCCGGGAGCTGATGCGGGCCAATGCCAGCATTAACCGGGCCATTACGCTTTCCAACCAGATGAAGGCCAAGTATGTCAATGTGACCAATGCGGTGGATTATGCTTGTGAAAAATTTCACGTTCGGAATTCCATGGAACTGAATTACCAGTGGGAGCAGTATATGGAGGCCGTTAAGGAGTTAGAGGCTGCCAACCGTACCAACGAGGATCTGGAATATTTCAGCCGGAAATTAATCCGGGAGTTGAAAGCCTATCAGCTGTATGATGCAGCCATCTGGGTGCACCAGGTCAGCGCCCTGGTGGATAAGAAGGAAATGGTGGAAGTGAAGCATTACCTTTTGGTACGCCGCCAGAAGCTGCGAAACAGCCTGGAGCAGCAGATCGCCGATATCCAGGACGCAAAGCAGCAGATGCTGACACTGGTACGGCAGGAAAAAGAATATAAGAAGGAGATCATGGAAGTGCTGCAGTCCATTGACCAGCTTTGCGGGGTGTGAAGCGGCCGGGATGCGGAGGATAAATGAAAAAGTGATCACCGTAAGGAAAAGATGCAGGAGTCTGAAAAGAGACGCCTGCATTTTTTGGAACTTCCCTTAATTTTCGCCTAATCTTCACCGGACCGACACATTGGCTTTTTACAATAGGACTGTGAAAAGAATACGGAACGAGGTGAAGACAATGGTACAGAATGTTTTTCAGCGTTATGAAAAAAAGTACATATTAGACAGGGCGCAATACCGTCTTTTGCGGCAGCGCCTGACAGGATTTATGGAAGCGGATTCATATGGGCTGCATACCATCCGGAATATATATTACGATACGGAAACGGATGAGCTGATTCGTACCTCCCTGGAAAAGCCCCATTACAAGGAGAAATTTCGGGTACGCTGCTACGGGGAATTCAAAGAGGAGGGCATGGTGTTTCTGGAAATCAAGAAAAAGTACCGGGGAGTGGTCAGCAAGCGCAGGGCCGCCCTTCCTGCCGCAGAAGCCAGGGCATACTTGGAACATGTTGGACGGCCGGAATGGGAGGATTTTTCGGAGAAAAACAGGGAAGAAGGCGCTCCTTTGCAGATTTTAAAGGAGATTGACTATTTTTTCACAAATCATCGGGTGAAGCCAAAGGTCTATCTGGCCTATGACAGGGTGGCGCTGTATGGACGGGAGGATCCGGAATTCCGGGTTACTTTTGATACGAATATCCGTTACCGGAATCAAGCGCTAAGCCTGGATTGGGACGGAGGCACCACGCTGCTGATGGGGCCGGAACAGTATTTGATGGAAGTGAAGGTAAGGGATACCCTGCCCCTGTGGTTTGTCCGCCTTTTGGAGGAACTGGACATCCGGTCAGTTTCCTTTTCCAAATATGGAAGGGCTTATGAAAAAAATCTGCGGGCGGGGGTTTATTCCTATGCGGACGGAAGGAGGATCTGTATATGTTAGAACAAATGGTGCAGCAGGCATCCGGACAGGGGGCCGTAATTTCCATGGGGACAGCCTTCGGCTATGCGGCGGCGGCCGGAGGATTGGGCCTGTTGATTTCCCTGTCTTATCTGAAAACCGGAAAAGTCTCTCCCTATTTTGCCCGTACCC
Source organism: uncultured Lachnospiraceae bacterium (assembly GCA_910588885.1). Taxonomy (GTDB): domain Bacteria; phylum Bacillota; class Clostridia; order Lachnospirales; family Lachnospiraceae; genus 14-2. The sequence goes on along the minus strand of CAJUSQ010000146.1, from coordinate 2,709 downwards.
TGGTGCTGCTGCCGATGATGGTGTGTGTGGTGATGACCATGGTAAACGGAAATCTGGGTACTTCGGTTGCAATTATGGGAGCGTTCAGCCTGGTACGTTTTCGCTCCCTCCAGGGGAGCTCCCGGGATATCGGCTATATCTTTTTTGCCATGATGGCGGGGCTGACCTGCAGTATGGGATATTTGCTGTTTGCGTCTGGAATTTCCCTTTTTATGATATTGATCCAGCTGCTTTTGGCAGCTTTGGGGTATGGGACAGGAAATAGGAAGCAAAGACACCTGCGGATTACGATTCCGGAGCATCTGGACTATTCCGGGATTTTTGAGGAGCTGTTTGAAAAATTTACCGGGGAATATCGGCTGACCCAGGTAAAAACCACTAATCTGGGAAGCCTGTACGAACTGGAGTACGAGCTGGTTCTAAAGGATGAGGGAAAGGAAAAGGAATTTCTGGACGAGATCCGCTGCAGAAACGGGAATCTGACTGTAATATGCGGACGCAGGGATTTGGGAGAGGAGGCGCTTTGATGCGGGAGATCATATATTTTGCCCTGCTGGGATTGACAGTATGCGGGCTGTCCGGATGCCGGGACGCAGACAGTGAAAAAAAGACAGAGGTCCGGTCCGGGGATACGGTAGAAATAGAAGGAAAGACAGAGATCCGGTTCGGGGATACGGTAGAAATAGACGGAAGCGGCGCGGCCCTTTCCGGGCAGGTGCTTTCTGTTACAGCCGGAGGCGCTTATGAGCTGACCGGGAGTTTTGAAGGGACGATATATGTGGAAACCGGGGAAGCGGTACGGCTGATCCTGAACGGGGTATCCGTGACCAGCCCGGAAGGGCCGGCAATTTTTGTAGAGGATGCCGACCAAGTATGGATTGAAATCCCGGCGGAAACGGAAAATTATCTGGAGGATGCGAAAACCTATACTTCCGGGAAAGGAACTATTTTCTCAAATGATGATTTAATTTTTTCCGGAGAAGGAAGCCTGGAAATAACCGGGAATTACAAACATGGAATCAGCAGTGATGACGGCATTACCATATCCGGAGGAAGCTTTGAGATTACCGCAGCAAAGGACGGAATACATGCCAACGAGGATCTTGTGGTAAACGGCGGCAGGATCCGGGTGACGGAGTGTGAAGAAGGACTGGAATCCAAGGCCGCTCTTTTGGTCAACGGAGGGACAATCGAAGTGGAGGGAACCGACGACGGGCTAAATGGCGGTACCCTGGTACAGATCAATGACGGAACCGTATATGTGAATATGACAACCGGGGACGGGCTGGATTCCAACGGTACCCTGGAAGTCAACGGCGGTCTGGTGGTAGCCCTGGGCGGTTCCATGCCGGAGGGCGGTGCGGACTGCGACAACAATGACTTCCTGATTAACGGAGGCACGCTGATTGCGGCGGGAGGAGTCAACAGCACCCCGACCGAGAACAAATGTACGGCACAGTCGGTGCTGCTGGGCGCCGCTGCGGCAGGCGATATTGTCGGGATCAAAGACGGCTCCGGAAAAACGGTGTTTGCCTTTTCTTCTCCCAAAGCTTACGGCAATCTGCTGCTGGCAGGGGCGTTTCTGGAAGAAGGGAATACTTACACGGTATATACCGGAGGAACCGTAAAGGGTACGGAAACCGGGTATGGATATTACGAAACCGGGGAATATGAAGGCGGAACCGAGAGCGTGTCCTTTACGGTAGATTCCACGGTAATCCAGGCCGGCGGAACTGCAGGGATGCAGGGCCCGGGCGGAGGCAGGGCTCCGGGAGAAGGTGGAATGCCGGACGGCGGACGTCCGGAAGGAGGTATGTTCCCGGGAGGGGAAGAGGTTCCGGAAGGGATGGAGGTTCCGGGAGGAGGTGTGTTCCCGGGAGGGGAAGAGGTTCCGGAAGGGATGGAGGTTCCGGAAGGAGGAGCGATTCCGGGAAGGGAAGAGGTTCCGGAAGGAATGGAGGTTCCGGAAGGAGCAGAGATCTAGGAAACATGAAATTTCCGGTGAAAATGGAAGGGATTTTGGCAGGGAGAGAATAAAAAATATTAAAAAATCATAAGATTGGAAAGGCAAAAAAGAGCCGGAAAACAAGTGAATGATCACAAGTTTTCCGGCTCTGCTTTTATTCCTGCGGGCAACGGCCAAGTAGCTGTGCTTGCACGGATATTTAATATATCCTTGACAGATATATCAACACATGATATATTATAAATACGACATATCACATGCCGATATATCGAGGGGGGGTGAAAACATGACGCGAAGCCAGCCATTGACAGAAGGGACTTATTATATTTTACTGTCCTTGATTGAGCCGAACCATGGGTATGGCATTATCCAGAGAACTCTGGAGCTGACCGGGGGCCGGTTGGAGCTGGGGGCCGGGACGCTTTACGGGGCGATTAACAATTTACTGGAAAAGGGCTGGATTGCCCTCTACAGTGAAGAGAAGGAGTCCAGGAAGAAGAAAGAATATGTCATGACAAGGATCGGACGGGCAGCTCTGGAGGAAGAGCTGGAACGCTTGGAGGAGCTTTTGGGAAACGGCAGAAAGCTGCTTGATGCAAAAGAGAAGCAAAGGCAGACTGACCGGTTCGCAGGAACAGCCCGGAATGAGATTCCCGGTGGCCTGCCGGAGAGAAACGGGGATTCCGAAGGGAAAGGAGCTTCCTGTATAATTCAAGTATAGGGAATTCCAAGAAAGAAGGTTG
>CAJUSQ010000145.1 GCA_910588885.1 uncultured Lachnospiraceae bacterium | reverse complement strand
ACAGGTGTAAATCCTGTCTCATTTATTGATTATACCCAAAGTTCAGAAAGAACCCCCTAAGGGGCGGGGCTTTTTTTTCGTTTACAGGAAAGACCTTGATGCTGTGAGGCATAAATAACCAGGAACCGGTAGTCTTTTTTGATTATATCAATATTATGTTAGGAGAAAAATATGTTAAGAATCGGATGTCATCTGTCCTCTTCCAAAGGCTTTCTGGCCATGGGGAAGGAGGCCGTGAAAATAAATGCGAACACCTTTCAGTTTTTTACCAGGAATCCCCGGGGAGGGAAAGCAAAGCCCCTGGATTTGGAGGACTTGGACGCCTTTGTGCATTTCAGTAAGGAGCGGGGGATTGCAAAGATTCTGGCCCATGCGCCCTATACCCTGAATGCCTGTGCCAAGGATGAGGGCCTAAGGGAATTTGCGAAAAATACCATGGCGGATGATTTGGAGAGATTGTCGTATCTGCCGGAATCCATGTATAATTTCCATCCCGGCAGCCATGTGAAGCAGGGGGCCGAAACGGGAATTGACCTGATTGCCGGGATGCTCAACGAGATTTTAAAGCCGGATCAGAAGACCATCGTGCTCTTGGAAACTATGGCGGGGAAGGGAACCGAGGTGGGACGAAGCTTTGAGGAGCTGCAGGCGATTTTAAGCAAGGTGGAGCTGACGGAGAAAATGGGCGTCTGCCTGGATACCTGCCATGTCTATGATGCAGGTTATGATCTGGTGGATCATCTGGACGAGGTACTGGAGGAATTTGACCGGGTAATCGGATTAAATCGGCTTCGGGCCGTTCATTTGAACGACAGCAAGAACCCCTTTGAAAGCCATAAGGACCGCCATGAGAAAATCGGGGAGGGCAGCATCGGGCTTGCGGCCATGGTAAGGATCATCAACCATCCAAAGCTGCGGGAGCTTCCGTTTTTCCTGGAAACGCCCAATGAATTGGAGGGCTATGGGGCGGAAATTGCCTTGCTTCGGGAACATTATCAGGAATCATAGGAGAACGGATATGTATCGGATTTTGATTGTAGAGGATGACAGGACCATTGGGGCCGCCATAGAGCAGCAGCTTTGCACCTGGGGCTTTGAGGTACGCTGTGCCCAGGATTTCCGGAATATTTTGGGGGAATTTACGGTGTTTTCCCCTCAGCTGGTGCTTTTGGATATTTCCCTGCCCTTTTTTAACGGGTATCACTGGTGCAGCGAGATTCGTAAGGTTTCCAAGGTGCCCATTGTATTTATTTCCTCTGCGTCGGATAATATGAATATTGTAATGGCCATGAACATGGGTGGGGATGATTTTATTGCAAAGCCCTTTGAGCTGTCGGTGTTGATTGCCAAAATTCAGGCGATTCTGCGGCGGACGTATGATTTTGCAGGGGAAGTGCGTATGCTTTCCCATCGGGAAGCCTTTCTGAATACGGCGGATGCCACGCTGATGTACCGGGGGGAACGGATGGATTTGACGAAAAATGAGTACCGGATGCTCCTGACCCTGATGGAGGAAAAAGGCAGGGTGGTAAGCCGGGAGACACTGATGCAGCGGCTTTGGGAAACCGACAGCTTTGTGGATGAAAATACCCTGACCGTAAATATGACCCGCCTTCGGAAGAAGCTGGACGGGGCCGGGCTTAGGGATTTTATTGTGACCAAGAAGGGCATGGGATATCTGATTCCGGAAACGGAGGAGCAGCCCGGGCAGGGAATTTCAGGTTAGGACGGTTTGGGATGAAATCTTTTGTTCAATATTTGTATAGTTACCGAAAGGGAATCGGCGCTTTTGGATTGTTTTCCGTTATTTTTTTCACAATCTTTTTTCTGTACGGGCTTCCGGCAGAAGCGGTTCTCTATGCCAGTGCAGTCTGCGGCTTTGTGGGACTGCTGTTGTTTTTGCGGAACTATCTGCATTTTCAGCAAAAATACCGACAGCTTTCTTTATTAAAAGAGGAAGTGGGCATTTCCCTGGAGAAGCTTCCGGACGCAGAGCATGGATTGGAAGCCTTATACCAGGAGCTTTTAGGGGAGTTGTACCGGCAGAAGCAGCAGTGTCTTTACGAAAATGCCAACCGTTACCAGGAATTGACGGAGTATTATACCATCTGGGCCCACCAGATTAAGACGCCCATAGCAGCTATGGATTTGATTTTGCAGCGGGAAGACAGCGGCTTTTCCCGGGAGGTACGCCAGGAGCTGCGCCGGATTGAGCAGTATGTGGAAATGGTGTTGGCGGTACTGCGGCTGGATTCCGACAGCTCGGATTATGTGATCCGGGAATACGATCTGGACGGGATGCTGCGGCAGGCCCTGCGCAAGTATGCGTCCCAGTTTATTTACCGGAAGATTTCGTTGACTTATGAGCCCGTGGGCCAAAAGGTCGTTACGGATGAAAAGTGGCTGGTGTTTGTAATTGAGCAGCTTTTGTCCAACGCACTGAAGTATACGAAAAATGGCTCTATCAGCATTTTTCTGGAAGCACCCAAGACCCTTTGTATCCGGGATACCGGAATCGGCATTGCCCCGGAGGATCTGCCCCGGGTTTTTGAAAAAGGCTATACCGGCTGCAACGGACGCAGGGATAAAAAGGCCAGCGGGATTGGGCTGTATCTTTGCAGACGGATTCTGGAGAAGCTGGGTCATGGGATTTCGGTGGAATCGGAACTGGGCGCAGGGACGGTGGTACGGCTGGATCTTTGGCAGAAGGAAGAGTCGGTATTTGAGTAAAATGGTTTTGAACCTTACAAAAAAGTAACATTCCCCCGGGGAAATGTAAGCCAGATGCATGGATTTACATTTCCCTTTTTTGTTATAATAGCTTTACAAGAAAAAAAGGAGGAAAACCGAAATGAGTATTTTGGAAGTGAACCATCTGAAAAAAATATATACGACGCGGTTTGGCGGGAATCAGGTTATGGCCCTAAAGAACGTGTCCTTTACGGCGGAAGCGGGAGAGTATGTGGCGATTATGGGAGAGTCCGGCTCCGGAAAAAGTACGCTCTTGAACATTCTGGCGGCGTTGGATAAGCCTACGGAGGGGACGGTGCTGCTGGAGGGAAAGGATCTTTCCAAGATTAAGGAATCCACGTTGGCCCAGTTTCGAAGGGATAACCTGGGATTTGTGTTCCAGGACTTCAACCTTCTGGACACATTCTCCCTGGAGGACAATATTTACCTGCCCATGGTGCTGGCAGGCAGAAGCTATCAGCAGATGCGGGAACGGCTTTTGCCCATTGTGAAAAAGCTGGGCATTCAGGATTTGATGAAAAAATATCCTTATGAGGTATCCGGTGGCCAGAAGCAGCGGGCGGCAGTAGCCCGGGCCTTGATCATGGGACCGAAGCTGATTCTGGCGGACGAACCCACCGGGGCTTTGGATTCCAAGGCTACCGACAGCTTATTATCCCTTTTTACGGACTTGAACCGGGAAGGCCAGACCATTTTGATGGTGACCCATTCCGTGAAAGCGGCCAGCCGTGCGGGACGGGTACTGTTTATTAAGGACGGAGAGGTGTTCCATCAAATTTACCGGGGAGAGGATACGGACCAGGCGTTGTACCAGAAAATTTCCGATACTTTTACTTTACTTTCGACAGGTGGTGAAATCAAATGAGAAAAATGTTTTATCCGAAGCTGGCTGTCAGCGGAATTTATAAGAACCGAAAAATTTATCTGCCCTATCTCTTTACCTGCATCGGCATGGTGATGATGTACTATATCATCCAATATCTGACCCGAAGCGAGTCGGTAGCTTCCATGCGGGGCGGCTCGGAAATGCAGATGATTCTGGGCTTCGGTACCGGAATTATCGCCGTGTTTGCGCTGATTTTCCTGTTTTATACCAATTCTTTTTTAATTCGGCGCAGGAAAAAGGAGTTTGGCCTTTACAATATTTTAGGCATGGGAAAATGGAATCTATTCCGGGTGCTGTTCTGGGAAAGTATGTTTGCGGCAGGCGTTTCTTTGGTGTTTGGCCTGTTCTGCGGGATTTTATTTTCTAAAATTGCAGAACTTTGCATGGCAAAGATTCTGGAAGCGGAAAGCACTTATATTTTTACTGTGGAATGGGGTGTTGTTCTCAGTACGACCCTGCTGTTTCTGGTGATTTTCGGCCTGATTCTGTTGAACAGCGTCCGCCAGATTTACATTGCGAAGCCCATCGAGCTGATGCACAGCGAATCCTTTGGGGAGAAGCCGCCGAAGGCCAACTGGCTGGGTGCAGTCATTGGGGCGGTGCTTCTTGGGGCGGCTTATTATCTGGCCGTGGTTATTAAGGATCCCCTTTCCGCCATGCTCTGGTTCTTTGTAGCGGTGAGTCTGGTAATTCTCGGTACTTACCTGCTTTTTATTGCCGGCTCCGTGGTTTTTTGCCGGCTGCTGCAGAAGCGCAGAGGCTATTATTACAAAACCAACCATTTTGTTTCGGTTTCGTCTATGGTATTCCGGATGAAACGGAACGGCGCGGGGCTGGCTTCTATCTGCATCCTGTCCACCATGGTGCTGGTGATGATTTCTTCCACCGCCTGTCTGTTTTTAGGCGCTGAAAGCAGTTGGAAAAACCGCTATCCCAGGGAAATTGTATTGGATACTTATAGTATGGAAGAAACCTATGCCGAGTCGGTCCGGAATGCGGCCCGGCAGGTGTTGGGAGAGCATGGGATGCTGGCGGAAAATATCCTGCACTACCGTTTTTTAAGTGTGGGCGGTTATGTGGAGGAAAACCGGGTTATTTTTGATATTGATGAGCTGGAGGGGTTTTCCATGTCCGGGTACCAGAATGTGAAACAGTTTTTCTTTCTGCCTGTTTCGGATTACAATCAGCTGATGGGAGAGGAAAAGACCCTTGCAGAGGGGGAAGTGCTGCTGTACAGCGGACGGAGCGAGTTTCCCTATGACAGCCTTCAGATTCAGGGCTGTGCGCCCATGCAGGTGAAGGAAAAGGTTTCGGAATTTGTGGAAAACGGCACATCGGCCATGCAGGTTGTTTCTTCTTATTATGTTTTTGTACCGGACTTTGAAACCATTATGAAAATCTTTGACGTACAGGCGGAGATTTATCAGGACAATTCTTCGGATTTGCATGATTATTATGGATTTGATCTGAACTGCAGTAATGAGGAGCAGATCGTAATTGCCAATGAGATTTCCCAGCGGCTTTCTCAGCTGCAGACGGAAGCCGGGGCCTTTCCGGAGGTGAGTGTAGAGAGCCGGGCCGTGGAGCGGAACGGGTTTTATTCCCTGTACGGGGGCATGTTTTTCCTGGGGATCCTGTTGGGACTGGTATTTATTTTTGCGGCGGTTTTGATTATTTATTATAAACAGATTTCCGAAGGCTATGAGGATCAGTCCCGGTTTGGCATTATGCGGAAGGTTGGCATGACGAAACGGGAAATCAAGCGGAGCGTTAATTCCCAGGTGCTGATGGTGTTCTTTCTTCCGCTTTTGATGGCGGGCCTTCATCTCCTGTTTGCATTCCCCATTGTAACCCGGCTGCTTCTGATATTCGGGCTGTCGGATACGCTGCTTTTGGCCGAGGTTACGGCTGGCTGTTATATCCTGTTTGCACTGTTTTATGTGCTGGTGTACCGGATTACCTCCAGAGCTTACTACCATATCGTAATTTTCTAAGGAAAGGGTTAGGATCATTGAAAAAGATGGGATTTGAAGAAAAAGGAAAAACGGCGGAAAAAAGGTTTCCCCAAAAGACCGTGAGATTGCTCAAGGGGCTGTTTTTAATCTTGGTGGTGTTATGCTTCGGGGCAGTTTTCTGGATTCTGGGAATGTTTTTGGAGCTGATTGATTATTTGTATACGAAGCTTGGAAGACCATACAGCACCTCTGCTTCCGGAGATCTGCTTTTGTAGCGGCGGCCGGTAAGTCTCCTGTCTAAATGAAAATGCCCCGGCGATTTGCGTCACCGGGGCAAAGTGATGTATAAAAGCCTGTCTATTAATACCAAAATCTAATTAACCTAATTGTTTGACGTACAAACGGTCTATCCCATTGCCATAGTTTACAATATCTTTAACATAATGATATCCGTACTTCTCATATAAACCAATGTGTTCTGACGGAATATAGGTTTCTTTAAATCCAAGCGACTTATTTTAAGGGAAGAAATATTTTGAAAGTGCATCCGCCGCCAGTGGTATCACATAGCCGGATTTGTCCGTCCAGTTTACTGACTAATTCATTTGCAATACTAAGTCCGAGTCCAAAATGTTCTCTTTTGGTACGGGATTTATCACATTGATAGAAGCGGTTAAATATAAAAGGTTTATCCTTGTCACTGATTCCAATTCCATGATCAATAATTGTAATTATCAATTCATTTTTTCCTGCTGATGCATTTAATGAAATTTCGGAATCAGGTGGAGAGTATGAAATGGCATTATCAAGAAAAATACTGATAATCTGGTTTAAGCGGTCTGCATCAGAATAA
>CAJUSQ010000144.1 GCA_910588885.1 uncultured Lachnospiraceae bacterium | reverse complement strand
ACAGGTGTAAATCCTGTCTCATTTATTGATTATACCCAAAGTTCAGAAAGAACCTGTTAAGAAAGGGTTCCTTTTTTGTGAAAAATTTATCAATGGATAATGCGGTTTCGGCCGCTTTCTTTTCCGCAGTAAAGCTTTTTGTCCGCTTCGTCGATGGAATAATCCATATTGTGGCGATAGTCAAATTCCACCAAGCCGAAGGTCATGGTAATTTTCAGGCGGTTGTTCTTATAAGGGATCTCCAGCTGCGTCAGCTTCTGCTGCAGCCTCTGCAGAACGGGAAGGGCCTGGTCTTTGCCGTAATCGTGGAAGGAAAAGAGGAATTCCTCCCCGCCCCAGCGGCTGACGGCTCCGATCTGCTTCATTTCTTCCCGAAAAAGCCGGGCCAAAGTTTTTAAAACCAGATCCCCGCATTCATGGCCGTAAACGTCGTTGACCCGTTTGAAAAAATCAATGTCGCCCATGGCCATGGAAAAACGGGAAATCGTGCCTTCCTGATAAGCATCCAGCTCCCTTGACAGATATTCCTGCATCCCGCGCCGGTTTAAAAGCCCGGTGAGGGGGTCTATGGAAGCCTGCCGCTTTAATCTTTGCTGCATTTCCAGGGACTCCCTGGTAAAGGCCAGCATCAAAGAAGACAGGGCGGCAAAGACAAAAAAGGTATTGACGATATGAAGGATATTGTCGGTTCTGACATCCAGGGGGAATTTGGCCTTAAGATGGAACTGGAACCGGCAGATAAACAGGAAAAGCCACACGGTGGAAGAGAGCAGGGCAATGCCGAATTTGCCCCGGAGGGAACCCCGGTAGATCGTAAAAGCCATTACGACCAGGACAAAAACAAAATGCTGGGTGCCGAAATCCCATCCGTATTCGTAAAAATACAGGATCATCCAGGTTATCATTAAAAAAAAGGTGCAGCGTGTGAGAAAACGATGGTTGGTATGGCCGATAGACATACAGAGGGCACCGAAGGAAAAAAGCAGGATCAGGGAAAGCCAGACGCCCAAATTACTTCCGATAAAGAAAAGGATACCTGCCAGGCACAGAAAATAAGTGCACATTACGATTGCCGTCAGACGCAGCAATACACAAACCTGCTTTGCCTCTGACTCCTCCAGATGATCTTGGAATATGAATGCTTTTAGCTGTCGGAACATGATCCTTTCCTCCCATGGTACGCACATAGATGACGATATCCCTAATATTTATATTATACCGAAAATTCTTTCATATGGCAAATTTTTTTGTGAAATTACAATAAAAATCTATAAAAATCTACAGTCAAACCTTAGGGCAGAGAAAAAAAACCCCGCCAATCTGCTCCAATCGGAAACGAATGTGAAAAAATACTAGCTTTTTCCTATAAGATATGCTATAATTGCAAAATGATTGCAGAATGAAAATGGAGGAGTACGTCTACACCATTATATATATCTGAAGGAGGAAATAGCTACAATGAGCGTACAAGTAGAAAATTTGGAAAAGAACATGGCAAAGCTGACCGTTGAGGTGCCGGCGGAAGAACTGGAGAAGGCAATCCAGTCCGCATATATGAAACAGAAGGGGAAGATCAGCCTTCCGGGCTTTCGTAAGGGCAAGGTGCCCCGTCCGATGATTGAGAAGATGTACGGGGTCGGGATTTTCTATGAAGATGCGGCCAACGAGCTGATTAATCAGGAATATCCCAAGGCAGCAGAGGAATCCGGTGTGGATATCGTATCCCGCCCGGTGATAGACGTTGTTACGATTGAAAAGGGGCAGCCTTTTGTATTTACGGCGGAAGTAGCGGTACGGCCGGAAGTGACACTGGGCAAATATATGGGCGTTTCGGTAACGAAGATTGACACGTCCGTTACCGAGGAAGAGATTCAGGCCGAAGTAGAGAAGGAGCGGGAGAATAATGCCAGAAGCATTACCGTAGAAGACCGTCCGGCAGCGGAAGGGGATACGGTAGTGATTGATTTCGAAGGCTTTGTAGACGGCAAGGCATTCGACGGCGGCAAGGGTGAGAATCATTCGCTGGTGCTGGGTTCCCATTCCTTTATCGATACCTTCGAAGGGCAGCTGACAGGCAAGAATACCGGGGACGAGACGGAAGTGAACGTAACTTTCCCGGAGGATTATCAGGCCAAGGAGCTGGCAGGCAAGCCCGCTCTGTTTAAGGTAAAGATCAACGAGATCAAGTGCAAGGAGCTGCCGGAGCTGGACGATGATTTCGCACAGGATGTATCCGAATTCGATACTTTGGCAGAATATAAAGAGAGCGTTGGAAAGAAGATCCAGGAACGCAAGGAAGCGGCCGCCAAGCGCGACAAGGAAGAGGAAGCAATTAATAAGATTGTAGATAAATCCAAGATGGAAATTCCCGAGGCAATGATTGATACCCAGGTAGAGAGCATGCTTCAGGAATACGCCAACCGGATGGCCCAGCAGGGACTGTCCCTGCAGCAGTATATGCAGTTCTCCGGAATGACCGTTGAGAAGCTGCGGGAGCAGATGCGCCCGGATGCGGTGAAGCGGATTCAGACCAGCCTGGTATTAGAGCAGATTGCCAAGGAGGAGAATATCCGGATTTCCGAAGAGGAAGTAGAAGCGGAATATAAGAAGATGTCCGAAATGTACGGGTTGGATGTGGAACAGGTGAAGGAGTACATGTCCGGCGGCGAAGAATCCATGAAGAAGGATCTGGCGGTACAGAAGGCCGTTGAGCTGATTATGGAGAATATTAAGGAACGGGCGAAGCCCAAGTCAAAGAAAGAAAAAGAAGCGGAAGCAGCAGAATAAGGAGAGAAAATTATGAGCTTAGTGCCTTATGTGGTGGAGCAGACCAGCAGAGGGGAACGGTCTTATGACATTTATTCCCGCCTGCTGAAGGACCGGATTATTTTTCTGGGAGAAGAAGTGAATGAAACAACGGCCAGCCTTACGGTAGCGCAGCTCCTGTTTTTGGAAGCGGAGGATCCCGGCAAGGATATCCAGCTGTACATCAATTCCCCGGGGGGAGTGGTGACGGCCGGAATGGCAATTTATGATACGATGAATTATATCAAGTGCGATGTTTCCACAATCTGCATCGGCCTGGCTGCAAGTATGGGCGCGTTCCTGCTGGCAGGCGGCGCCAAGGGGAAGCGGTTTGCCCTTCCCAATGCAGAGGTTATGATCCACCAGCCCTCCGGCGGCGCCAGGGGGCAGGCCACGGATATTCAGATTGTAGCAGATAACATTTTGAAGACGAAGAAGAAGCTGAATGAGATTTTGGCAGCGAATACCGGAAAGCCTTATGAAGTAATTGCAGCAGATACGGAAAGGGATAATTATATGTCTGCCGAGGAAGCAAAGGAGTATGGCTTAATTGACGGAGTGATCACATACAAAGAGAAGTAAGGGATATAGGACAGCGGGATTTGGCCACTGTCCTTCCGTTAGTTTATGGAAGGGAATAGTTTAGGTGAGATTATGGCAGGAAAATATGAAGAAAGAATTCGCTGCTCCTTTTGCGGGAAGCCGGATACCCAGGTCCGGAAGATGATTGCAGGCCCCAGCGGAGCGTATATCTGCGACGAGTGCGTGGACATCTGTGCGGAGATTATCGAAGAGGAACTGGAGATCGACGAGGAACCGGAAGAAGCAGGCTCCGAACTGGATATCCATTTGATTAAGCCGGAAGAGATGAAGGCATTTCTGGACGAATATGTAATCGGGCAGGAGGAAGCAAAGAAGGTATTGTCTGTGGCCGTTTACAACCACTATAAGCGGATTCTGGCAGATGTGGACCTGGATGTGGAGCTGCAGAAAAGCAATATCCTGATGCTGGGGCCCACCGGCTGCGGGAAGACCTTGTTGGCCCAGACCCTGGCCCGGATTCTGAACGTGCCTTTTGCCATTGCGGATGCGACGGCCTTGACGGAAGCCGGATATGTGGGGGAGGACGTGGAGAATATCCTTCTGAAAATTATCCAGGCCGCGGATGGGGACATTGAGCGGGCCAAGTATGGAATTATCTATATTGACGAAATTGACAAGATTACGAGAAAATCCGAGAATCCTTCGATTACCCGGGACGTATCCGGGGAAGGGGTGCAGCAGGCCCTTTTGAAGATCCTGGAAGGTACGGTAGCCAATGTCCCGCCCCAGGGCGGCCGGAAGCATCCCCACCAGGAGCTTCTTCAGATTGACACGACCAATATCCTGTTTATCTGCGGCGGGGCTTTTGAAGGGCTGGATAAGATTATCGAAACCAGGCTGGATCAGAAGATCATCGGATTTAACAATGAAAAAACAGATAAGAGCAAGCAGGATGTGGGAGAAGTGCTGTGCAAGGCGCTGCCCCAGGATTTTGTAAAATTCGGCATGATACCGGAGTTTATCGGCCGTGTGCCGGTGAACGTATCCCTCCATGCCCTGGATCAGGATGCCCTGATCCGGATTTTGACGGAACCGAAGAATTCCCTGGTAAAGCAGTACCAGAAGCTGTTGGAATTAGACGGCGTACAGCTGGAATTTGAGCAGGAGGCGCTGCGGGCCATTGCGGAGAAGTCCTTGAAGAGAAAAACGGGAGCCAGGGGCCTTCGGGCGATTATGGAGCAGGTTATGCTGGATGTTATGTACCGGGTGCCTTCCGATGAAAGCATTTTCCAGTGCACGGTGACAAAAGCGGCAGTGGAGGAAGACGCCCCTGTGGTAATCAATGGAAATCAAATAGAGAGCAAGAGCGCTTAGGAGAGCAGCAATGAGTGAACTGATGAGAGAACTTCCGGCAATTGCACTGCGGGGGATGACCATATTGCCGGGGATGGTGGCCCATTTTGACGTGAGCCGCCCCAAATCCGTGAAGGCGGTGGAGAATGCCATGCTCCGGGATCAGAATATTTTCCTGGTGACCCAAAGGGATATCGAGGAGGAGGAACCGGATCAGAGCGGGCTTTATAAGATCGGAATTATCGCAACAGTCAAGCAGGTAATTAAGCTTCACCATGAGGTGGTGCGGGTGCTGGTGGAAGGCAATGAGCGGGGAGAGCTGGCCGGCTTTTTGGAGCAGGAAGAATGCCTGATGGCAGAGGTTTTGTCCTTTGACGAGGCAGAGCAGCGTACCATTGCGCCCGAGATCTGCGAGGCCATGACCCGCAGCCTTCGGGAAACCTTGAACCGGTACGGGGCAGTCAGCCCCAAGACCGGAAAGGAGCTGGCGAAGCAGGCCCTGGAAATCCACGATTTGTCCCGGCTCATTGACCAGATCGGCAACAATCTTCCGGTGGGCTATGAGAGCAAGCAGCAGATTCTGGAAGCATTGGATCTGGAAGCACGGTACGAAGCCGTGATGGGGATTTTACTGAATGAGATCAATATTATTCAGATTAAGAATGAATTCCAGACTAAGGTCAAGGAACAGGTGGATCAGAACCAGAAGGAATATATCCTGCGGGAGCAGATGAAGCTGATCCGTAAGGAGCTGGGGGAGGACAACGCCCAGTCGGATGTGGAGCATTTTCAGGAGCAGACCCGGAAGCTGAAGGCGGATAAAGCCGTTAAGGAGAAGATCAGGAAGGAAATTGAACGCTATAAGACCGTGTCGATGAATTCCTCGGAGGGAGCCGTGGTGCGGGGGTATATTGAAACCCTGCTGGAGCTTCCCTGGAATAAGGCGTCTACGGACAACAAGGACATCCGCCATGCGGAAGAGGTCTTAGAAGAGGATCACTATGGCCTGGAAAAGGTGAAGGAGCGGATGTTGGAATTTCTGGCAGTCCGAAATCTGACCAGCAAGGGGGAAAGCCCCATTATCTGCCTGGTGGGGCCTCCCGGAACCGGAAAGACCAGTATTGCCCGTTCCGTGGCAAGGGCCCTGGAGAAAAAATATGTGCGCATCAGCCTGGGCGGCGTCCGGGATGAAGCTGAGATCCGGGGCCACCGGAAGACCTATGTGGGCGCTATGCCGGGACGGATTGCCAATGCCCTGAAATATGCCGGGGTAAAGAATCCCCTGATCCTGCTGGACGAAATTGACAAGCTAAGCAGTGACTACAAAGGGGATACGGCGTCAGCGCTGTTGGAAGTGCTGGATGCGGAGCAGAACAAGAAGTTCCGGGACCATTATGTGGAACTGCCCCTGGATCTGTCGGAGGTAATGTTTATTGCCACCGCCAACTCTACCCAGACGATCCCCCGTCCGCTTCTGGACCGGATGGAGCTGATTGAAGTCAGCAGCTATACGGAGAACGAAAAGGCACATATCGCGAGAGAACATTTGTTCGATAAACAGCTGGTGAAGAACGGCTTAAAGCCGGAGCAGCTTTCCATCAGCAATAAGGCATTGGAGAAAATCATCCGGGGCTATACCAGGGAGGCGGGTGTCCGGAACCTGGAACGGAAGATTGGGGAAATCTGCCGCAAAGCGGCCCGGGAGATCTATTCCAATGATAAGAATCGGGTGAAGATTACCGAAAGCAGCCTGGAAAAATATCTG
>CAJUSQ010000143.1 GCA_910588885.1 uncultured Lachnospiraceae bacterium | reverse complement strand
CTGTATGGCATGGTGACCGGGACATCCTGGCCGGATTGGCCTTCACCAGCCTGGCCGCTTCGTTCACGGTCTCCTCCAGCTTATCATAATAGGAGAAAACCCCTTCCGAGGTCAGCGCTTCAATCCGTCGGACCCCGGCGGCAATGCCGGATTCGGATACAATCTTAAAGGCGCTGATCGAACTGGTGTTCTCTACATGGGTGCCGCCGCAGAGCTCCACGGAAAAATCGCCCATCTTTACCACCCGGACCGTATCCGCGTATTTCTCTCCGAATAAGGCCATGGCCCCGGTTTTCTTGGCTTCCTCCAGGGTCATTTCTTCCGTAACCACCGGCAGGGCCTGGGCAATTTTCTCGTTTACCATCGCTTCCACTTTCCCCAGCTCTTCCCGGGTCATAGGGGCAAAATGGGAAAAATCAAACCGGAGCCGGTCCGCATTCACATCGGAACCATGCTGCTCCACATGGCTTCCCAATACCTCCCGCAGGGCCTTCTGCAGCAAATGGGTAGCGCTGTGGTTCTTGCCGATCAGTCCCCGCTTTCTGGCATCAACCGAAAGCGTGACCTTATCGCCCACCTTGAACATACCTCTCTTCACAATGCCGATGTGGGCAATCCGGCCGCCCCGCAGCTTTACGGTATCCTCTACGGCAAATTCGTTTTCTCCCAGGGTAATCCGCCCGGTGTCGGCATTCTGGCCGCCCATGGTGGCATAAAACGGCGTTTCTTTTACAATCACCGTCCCTTTTTCCCCGTCAGATATGGCTTCCGCCAGCTCCGTTTCCGTGGTCAGCACCGTAATCTCCGATTCAAAGCTCAGCCTGTCGTAGCCCACGAATTCCGAAGTAACCGAAGGATCAATCTCGTCGTACACCGTAGCGTCCGCTCCCATATAATTGGTTTCCTTCCGGGCGCTCCTTGCCTTCTTCCGCTGCTGGTCCATGCAGGCGGCAAAGCCCTTCTCGTCCACGGAAAACCCTTTTTCTTCCAAAATTTCCTGGGTCAGGTCCATGGGGAACCCATAGGTGTCGTAAAGCTTAAACGCATCCTCTCCGGAAAGCACCTTCTTCCCGTTCTGTTCCAGCTCCGCCTGCAGCTGGGCCAGAATGGAAAGTCCCTGGTCGATGGTCTTGTTAAACTTCTCTTCCTCCTGGGTTAAAACCTTCAAAATAAAGGCCCGCTTCTCCTCCAGCTCCGGATAACCGTCCTTACTCTCTGCAATTACCGTTTCGCCAAGCTTGGCCAAAAACAGTCCCTGGATGCCCAGAAGCCTTCCATGCCGGGCCGCACGGCGGATCAGGCGCCGCAGGACATAGCCCCGCCCTTCGTTTGACGGCATAATACCATCCGATACCATAAAGGTCGTAGAACGGATATGGTCGGTAATCAGCCGGATGGAAACATCATCCAAAGCGTCCGTCCGGTATGTCACGCCTGCGATTTCACAAATCCGGTCCCGGATGGCCTTCATGGTATCCACATCAAAAACGGAATCCACATCCTGTACCACCACGGCCAGACGCTCCAGGCCCATGCCCGTATCAATATTTTTCGCCGCCAACTCTTCATAATGGCCGTGGCCGTCCCCGTCAAACTGGGTAAATACATTATTCCAAACCTCCATAAAACGGTCGCAGTCGCAGCCTACCTTGCAGTCCGGGCTGCCGCAGCCGTATTTCTCGCCCCGGTCATAGTAAATCTCGGAACAAGGGCCGCAGGGGCCTGCCCCATGCTCCCAGAAGTTGTCGCATTTTCCGTCTTCATCCCGGTAAAAACGGGTGATCTTCTCCGCCGGAACGCCAATCTCCCTGGTCCAGATTTCGAACGCTTCCTCGTCCTCCCCATAAATGGAGGGATACAGCCGTTCCGGTTCCATGCCGATCACTTCCGTCAGAAACTCCCAGGACCAGGCGATCGCTTCCTTCTTAAAATAATCCCCGAAGGAAAAATTTCCCAGCATTTCAAAAAAGGTAAGATGCCGCGCCGTCTTTCCCACGTTCTCAATATCCCCGGTACGAATGCACTTCTGACAGGTGGTCACCCTTCTTCTGGGAGGAATCTCCTGTCCGGTGAAATAAGGCTTCAGGGGCGCCATCCCCGCATTGATCAGCAGCAGGCTGTTATCATTATGGGGCACCAGCGAAAAGCTGTTCATGGCAAGATGCTCTTTGCTTTCAAAAAATTGCAAAAACATCCTGCGCAGTTCATTTACTCCGTACTTTTTCACAACAAATCCTCCAAGCCTATTCTTTTGCGCTTCCGGACGCTTCTGCCGCCGTCTTCGCATCCTTCTTCATCCGTAAGCTCCTGCCTAAAAATATGCCCCCGACGCCCAGGGCCGCCAGGATCACAAGTTCGATTACATACTTTATAAAAGTTCCTAAAAATGCCATTTCAGCACCTCCTATCCGCATCATCATACCATATGGGAGCGTTCTTTTCAAGAGTTTGCCGTGCCTTACAGCTCAAACACCTGATTCTCCCCTTTCACGTCAAAAATCCGTTCCCGGAAGCCTGCCGCCGCCTCCCGCTCCTTACATGCGGCAATCAGACTATAATCCTGCCACAAATGCATGGGCACCACAAGCCCGGCGTCCACATGCTCCATAAAGTAATCCAATCCCCAGAACACCGCCTGGGACAGCCGCTGGTCCACGACCACAAAGGCCAGGTCAATCCGACGCCCCTTTAGCTTGTCTATCTGGCGTTTGTAGGTTTTCTCCTGATATTGGTTGAAGAGCTCCTCTTCCCCTTCCCAATGCCACCAGTTTAAATCCCCGGCATGGTAAATCGTCTTCCCCTGATAAGTCACCAGAAAGGCCACGCCTTCATCCGTAGAAGGAAGGGTTTCGATCCGAAGGCCCTCCAATTCCAAACTGGTGTTTGCTTTCATATGGTAAATCTGTTCTTTTACCTTGGGATTGATACCGTTTTTCGTCAGGTAGTTGTCGCTTAATTTGATCTCCTTGGGAAAAATATACCGGACCTTCGGATATTTCTCCTGCCAGCGTAAAATCTCCAAATCGAAATGATCCCGGTGCTGGTGGCTGGCAAATACATAGAGTTCCTGATCCCGGGGAAATTCCGGCAGCTTCCCGCCAAAGGAAAACTCCGGAATCCGGCTGCCCCGGAAATAATCAAAGATGAAAACCTTATCCGCAAGCTCCACGCAAAAGCTGCTGTGGTGTATAAATGTTACTCTCATCGCTTCCCCTCATTCCGGCTTATCCTGTCCCGTTCCCGTATGCCCGGCAGATCTGTCCTGTTCCCATGTGATGGCAGATCTGGCTGTTCCCGTATGCCCGGCGGGCCTGCTATTTCATCCTTCCCACGATTTCATTGGCCTTCTTATAAATCTCGTCAATGTCCATATTCACATGGAAATTCTGGTTCTCATAGAGGATCACGCCGTTTATCATGGTCATTTTCACATTCTGCTTGCTTCCGCTGTAAACCAGGTTCTTTGTTAAATTATTCACAGGCTGCATATTGGGCTGGTGCAGGTCGATCATAATGATATCCGCTTTTTTCCCTTCTGCCAGACGGTCGCAGTTTTCAAGGCCCATGGCCTTAGCCCCTCCGGCCGTAGCCATATATAAAACGTCGTTGGCGTCCATCACGGCCGCATCCATGTCCCGCAGCTTCGCTAAGGAAGACACTAAAAACATTTCCTTAAACATATCCAGGCAGTTATTGCTGGCCGGGCCGTCGGTCCCGATGGCCAGATTGATGCCCCGCTTCCACATTTCATTCACCGGGGCAATGCCGCTGGCCAGCTTGGAATTAGAACCCGGATTGGTAACGGCCGAAAGGCCCTTTTCTGCAAAAATCTCCATATCCTTCTCGTCAAACCAGACACAGTGGTAACCGCCGCCGCCGAAATCGTACATGCCCATCTGCTCAAACAGCTGGGTTGGGCTTACCCCATAGCGTTCCCGGCATTCATCGGTTTCCAGCTTCGTTTCGGAATTGTGGACAAACAGGGGGGCCTGATACTTCTGTACCAGATTCGCCACACCCTCCATCAGCTCCTTACTGGTGGTATATTCCGCATGAAAGCCCAGAATGTAAGAGCTCAGCTCATGGTAGCCGTTGAATTTCAGGTATTTTTCCTCCAGCTCCTCCGGCGTTCCGCCGAAATTATTCAGGCCGCTGGTCTGCACAATCCGAAAGCCCATATCCACACAGGCTTTTGCCACCTGATCCTGGAAATAGTACATGTCAAACTGGGAGGTAATCCCGCTGGTCAGATACTCCAGGTTCGCCAAAGCCGTCAACCAGTACAAATCCTCCGGCATCAGCTGCCCTTCCTTGGGGAATACCTTTTCAAACAGCCATTCCTGAAGGGGGAGGTCGTCGGCCAGGGAACGGAGGAAGGTCATGCCGGAATGGGTGTGGGCATTTTTAAAGCCCGGCATCAGCAGGTTTTGCTTCACGTCAATTTCCCGGTCCCACATCTGCGGCAGCTCCAGTTCGGCACACCGCTGCTGCTGATTGCTGCCGTCCCCGATATAGCAGATCTCATTTCCTTTTACCCAAAGCTCCCCTTCTGCAACGGCAAAGGACTTGTCCGGATTGGTGGTAAGAATTTTTGCATTATAAAATCTTAAATTCATTTTTGCATCCCCTTATAAATATTAATAATTGATTCTGTTACTAACTTCTTAAATAAAGGCGCTACCCGGTCCGCCGTTTCCTTCACCTCTTCATGGGTTAACGGCGCGTCGGTAATCCCGCAGGCCAGGTTCGTCACGCAGGAGATCCCGCAGATTTGCATACCCATATGATTGGCTGCCACGGCTTCACAGGCAGTACTCATGCCTACCGCATCCGCGCCTAATACCCGTGCCATCTTAATCTCCTCCGGCGATTCGTAAGCCGGCCCCGTAAACTGGATATAAGTTCCCTCCTGCAAAGGGATCTCAAGGGTCCGGGCAGTGGAACGGATAATTTCCTGCAGATCCTTTTTGTAGATCTCGCTCATATCCGGAAACCGTACCCCCAGCTCGTCCAGATTCGGCCCGATCAAGGGAGAGGGTACAAAGCTGGAAATCTGCCCCTTTATCAGCATAAAATCCCCTGCCTTATAATCATAATTGATTCCTCCGGATGCGTTTGTCAAAAACAGGACCTTAGCCCCCATCAATCCCATCAGACGCACCGGCAATACCACATCCTCCATGGCATAGCCTTCATAATAGTGGACGCGGCCCTGCATAATGACCACCGGAACCTCTTTTACATATCCGAACACAAACCGTCCCTTGTGGCCCCACACCGTAGAAACCGGAAAGCCCTGGATCTCATGGTAATCCAAAGTGGCTTCCACCTGAATACCCTCTGCGTAATCCCCCAGGCCGGAGCCGAGAATCAGGGCAATTTCCGGCTTGAAATCAATCTTCTGCCGGAAACTCTCATAACAGCGCTGTAATTTTTCATATGCTGGATTCATGTTTTCCTACCTTTCTTAACCAACGTTTCCCTCTATTATACTAGATCTGACTGAAAATGTACATAGGCAGAAAAAGTTACTGCCCCTTTTTAAAGGAACCGTAACTTTTTCTGCCATATTCGTCAATTATTTCTCCACCTTCGGCAGACCTGCAAAGCCCGCCTTAAGCTCTTCGTCAGTAGGAATGTAATCCACCATATCCCCGTTATGGAATTTCTCATAGGCCACCATATCGAAATACCCGGTTCCTGTCAGGCCAAAGAGGATCGTCTTCTCTTCCCCGGTTTCCTTACACTTCATGGCCTCATCAATGGCTGCCCGGATGGCATGGCTGCTTTCCGGCGCCGGAAGGATGCCTTCCACCCTGGCAAACTGCTCCGCGGCTTCAAATACGGAAGTCTGCTCCACGCTTCTGGCCTCCATCAGGCCGTCTTCATACAGCTGGGACAGGATGGAGCTCATGCCATGGTAGCGCAGCCCGCCTGCATGGTTGGCAGAGGGGATGAAATTGCTGCCCAGGGTGTACATTTTTGCCAGCGGGCAGACCATTCCGGTATCGCAGAAATCATAGGCAAACTTCCCTCTCGTCAGGCTGGGACAGGAAGCCGGCTCTACGGCAATAAAACGGTAATCCTTCTCTCCCCGGAGCTTTTCGCCCATAAACGGGGAAATCAGGCCGCCCAGATTGGAACCGCCGCCGGCACAGCCGATGATAATATCCGGCGTAATTCCGTATTTCTCCATTGCAGCCTTGGTCTCCAGGCCGATCACGGACTGATGCAACATCACCTGGGACAGCACGCTGCCCAGCACATACCGGTAACCTTCCCGGGAAGTGGCGGACTCCACCGCTTCGGAGATGGCGCAGCCCAGGCTGCCCGAGGTGCCCGGATGGGCTGCCAGGATCCGTTTACCCACCTCCGTCGTTTCCGAAGGAGAGGGGGTCACGCTGGCCCCGTATGTACGCATCACTTCACGGCGGAAGGGCTTCTGCTCATAAGAAACCTTCACCATATATACCTTGCAGTCCAGTTCAAAGTAAGCACAGGCCATG
>CAJUSQ010000142.1 GCA_910588885.1 uncultured Lachnospiraceae bacterium | reverse complement strand
AGAATGTGCAAAGCTTTGTATGAATCATTATACCCTTCTGACCGGACCGAACAACTGCGGGAAGACCATGCTGATGCAGCTGATTGAGGGTGTGAGCGCCCGGGTTTTGGAATTGATCGACCGGGACATGGCGGTTATGCTGATGGAGCGGGAAAAATATGTGATTTCCGGCCAGAGTGCCGCCCGGCTGGCCGCCTATATCAATGAAAAGCTGCATATGCAGAAAGAGGCCATTGTCCGGGAGATTTTCGGCAGGGAGATTCCCATCGGAAGATTATACATTGCGTTTACGATAGAGGAAAATTATGTATATGAGATATATTCCGGAGAAGATATCAAAAGCATCCGGGATTATCTGAACCATGATGTACTGATTGCCCTGGTAGAGGAGCTGAATATGCCGGCCCGGGGGAAGAAGTTTATTATTTTAAAATATAATACGGAGACCAGGACCGCGGAAAGTGTTTCCATGAAAAGCGTGTCCACGAATTCCAGGGCTGCCCTGGTGCGTACCGCCCTGGATGGGATTTTAAAATGCGGAGGCTTGTTTCTGCCGGATTCCAGAGTCGGGCTTTTTACGGACAGCTTCGGAAAGGAAGCCTATCAGTGGCTGCCCCGGTCTGTCAGAGGATATCTGCATTTTCTCCAGGACTATGGACGGGTGGAGGAAACGGCCCAGAAGTATGAAGAAGAGCTGCGGCTTCTGGAGGACAGGCTCTTGGAAGGCCGGATCAGCGTAAACAGCCGCCGGGAATATTTTTACCAGCCCAGGAACGGCAAGGTAATTCCGCTGAAGCTGTCTTCCCCGGGCATACAATCCGTGATGGGTTTTTCCCTGGCCCTCACCGGGAAAAACAGGATCGAACGTTTGTTCATAGACGAAACGGATCTCGGCCTGGACGGGGACAGGCTGTTTGACCTGGCCTGTCTGCTGAACCGGTTAAGCAACAAAGGCGTCAGGCTTGTAATCAGCACCCACGGCAGCGGATTTGCCGAAAAATGGAATGAACTGTACCGTATGGCCCTTTTGGCCCAGCGCCGTACGGATGCCGGGTTTTTGAAACGTCTTGGCCTGGAAAAGGAGGATTTGTCCGCTCCCGGGGAGGTATCCGTCTATCAGATGGAGGTACAGCCCAACGGGAAAAGCATTGTCCTGGAGGTGCCGAAATCCCAGAGGGCGGGATACCGCTTTCCCTTTTCCAGGGAAAAGGCGCTTCCGCTCCCGGGAAGGGGCGCCCTGATTAAGACGGGAATCGGCGTTTTACTGGCGGCCCTTGTAGTGGGGGCGGTCTATCTTGGAAAAAACAGGACGGAACAAACCTTTGAAGACAGGGTGGCCCAGGGCTTTTCCGTGCCTAAGCTGCAGAATGAGGATATTTTATATGTAGGCATCCATAAGCCCCTAAGCCAGATTATGGCAGGGGAGAGGATCGAAAGGCCCCAGTTAAGTGAAAGCTCGGTGTACTCGTTCCTGCAGGGGCCGCGCTCCTGGGAGTCCGGGATTGCCTGGTCCGGGGAATGGTGCTATTTTAACGAGCAGCGGAATTTTTTCGGGAATTTCGGCTGCGGCCTTTGCTGTATGGCCAATGTGTACGATACCCTGTCCCCCTATGAGGTTTCTCCCTGGGACATGCTGGGCTATGCTAAGGAAACGGCCAATTATACGCCCAGCTACGGTACCGGGGCCATTGGCTGGGAAATGATGAAAAAGGTGCTTCGTCAGTGCGGCATGGAATGCGGCCTGTATAACAAACCCGGCACATACGAGGCGTTTCAGGAGGAAATTAAGCGGGGGCTTACGGCTGTTGTCCTGGTCTGCAGCAGCAACGACGATACGTATTGGACCAAGACGGCAGGACATTATGTAAACCTCTGGCTTTACGACGAGGAAAGCGACACGGTTTTTCTGGCGGAGCCGGGAAGCCCCGAGCGGAACCGGAAGCGGATTCCCCTGCGTTATGCCTATAATGCCTTAAAGACGGCCAGCCAGTATCAGTATTTGCTGGTTGAGGGGTATTCCGAGGATCAGAACCAGTGGAAGGGGGACGGCATTGACGAAAGCTGGAACCGTCCCTAGCGGCGTTTCCTGCCCCGGGCATGGTTTTGGCCGACAGCTTTCGATGGCGGAGGCAGCAGATTCTTATTTTGGTTGTAAATTTTGACATATTATGTTATGATTTTTTTGTGATATGAAAAACGGCGCTTTGAAAAGCGCCTGGGAAGCGGGTACTTTTTCCAGGTATCCGAATGAAAAGGAGGGATTGTATGGCGACGCCACATAATACGGCCCAGCCGGGCGAAATTGCCGAATCGGTGCTGCTGCCGGGAGATCCGCTGCGGGCCAAGTTTATCGCGGAGAATTTTTTGGAGAATGCGGTACAGTTTAATGCGGTCCGCAATATCTTCGGGTATACGGGGACTTATCAGGGGAAGCCGGTTTCCGTAATGGGGACAGGCATGGGCTGCCCGTCCATCGGGATCTATACCCATGAGCTGATTCATTTTTACGGCGTGAAGAATTTGATCCGGATCGGTTCCTGCGGCAGTATGCAGGC
Source organism: uncultured Lachnospiraceae bacterium (assembly GCA_910588885.1). Lineage (GTDB taxonomy): Bacteria > Bacillota > Clostridia > Lachnospirales > Lachnospiraceae > 14-2. The sequence goes on along the minus strand of CAJUSQ010000142.1, from coordinate 4,144 downwards.
CCATGTGAAGATGGGGGACATTGTCATGGCGATCGGTTCCAGTACGGACAGCAATTACGCCCATCAGTACCAACTGCCGGGCACTTTTTCGGCAACGGCTTCCTTTGACCTGCTGAAGAAAGCCCAGAAAGCGGCGGAAGAACACCAGTTCTCCTATGTGGTGGGGAATGTGCTGTGCTCGGATCTGTTTTATACGGAAACGCCGGAATGGGAGCAGTGGGCCAGGATGGGCATTTTAGCGGCGGAGATGGAAAGCTATGCCCTGTACTGTAATGCGGCCTGGGCCGGAGTCCATGCACTGGGGATTTTCACCGTGTCGGATTCCATGGTTACCTCGGAAGAGATGTCGGCCGAGGAGCGGCAGGTAGGCTTTACCAACATGATGACGGTTGCGTTGGAGTGTGTATAATCCGGTGCAGCGGTATGGAGGATCTGCGTGTTGAAATATGCGGAATGAAGGAGGAAAATTATGAAAAAGTTAGCAGCGCTCCTGCTGATCGCAGCAATGACCTTGTCACTGGCAGCCTGCGGCGGCGGTGACGGAACAGAGAAAGCGAAGGATCAGGGCAATACGGAAGGAAATGCCGAAGGCTCTGACAAGGAAGAGAGTGAAAGCGGCCAGGAAGCCAAAGGCGAAAGCGGAAAGCCTTATAAGGCAGCCTTTCTGGTAAACGGGAACCTGGGAGATAAGTCCTTTTATGATTCTGCCAATGAAGGGCTGGTACGGCTGAAAGAAGAGCTGGGAGCCGACGTTTTTGATTTCAAGGTAGAAGAGATGGGCGGAGAGCCCTCCGATGAAGGAAACTGGGAGCCGACGCTTCTGGATTACTGCGATACCGAAGAGTACGACGTAATTATTACCGGAACCTGGCAGATGTATGACGCTTTATCCCATGCATGCGAGCTGTATCCGGATCAGAAATTCATCTTTTTCGACGAATTGTTTGATTTCGAAGGGGAAGGCAATCCCGACAATGTATTCAATATGCTGTATAAACAGAATGAGGTTTCCTACCTGGTAGGGGCAGGCGCGGCTTTGATGACTGCCAGTAGCGAGGTGGAAGGTGTAGATCCCTCCAAGAATATCATCGGCTTCTTAGGCGGTGACAGCGATATACTGGTCAATGACTTTTTGGTAGGCTATATCCAGGGGGCAAAGGATGTGAACCCGGAGATCCGGGTTATGGTGGCCTATGTAGGGGATTACCTTGATTCCGGAAAAGGAAAGGATCTTTCCCTGACCCAGTTCCAGAACGGCTCGGATGTGGGCTTTAACGTAGCCGGAAACGCCGGATTGGGCTTGTTGGAAGCAGCGGCAGAAAGCGGGAAATATGCCTTTGGTGTGGATTCCGACCAGGCGTCCCTTTTGCCGGACTACGCAGCCAGTATCCCGTCTTCCGCTTTGAAGAATATCGGGAATACCCTGTATCAGGCGATTCAGGAGGATATGGAAGGCAAGCTGGCTTACGGCACCACCAAGAGCTACGGCTTTGCCGAAGGCGGCGTCGGCCTTGTGATGGATGCACACTATGAGGAATTGGTTCCGGAGAGCATCCGCACGAAGCTGGCAGAGCTGCAGGAGGCCATTATCAACGGTGATATCGTCGTGAATTCTGCTTATAATATGACTCCGGAAGAAATCGAAGCAGAGATTGCTTCCGTGAAATAATTTTCGGGGGATTTGTCCTAACGGCGGTTTCCGGATAGAGATTGTAAAAAGGCTGTTGTGAAAAAATTTTGCAGCAGCCTTTTCGAATATATGTTCTGGTATATGTTCTAATAAAACTGCCTGTATGCACCGGGAGCAGGAAACGGACCGGGCAGGCAGGAAAGGAAGGAGAACGTGGTGGAGAAGAATACGGTTTTAAAAATGGAGCACATCATGAAGATCTATTCCAACGGGGTAGTGGCCAATGAGGATGTGTCCCTGGAGCTGCAGGAGGGGGAAATTCATGCCCTGCTGGGAGAAAACGGCGCCGGGAAAAGTACCCTGATGAAGGTCCTGTTCGGCATTGAAAGCCCGGATCAGGGGAAAATCATCTTAAACGGGGCGGAAACAGCCATAAAGTCGCCTCAGGATGCCATCAAGAAAGGCATCGGGATGGTGCATCAGCATTTTATGCTGGTTCCTTCCCTGACGGTTGCGGAGAATATTATTCTGGGGGTAGCCCCGGTGAAGGGACGCTTTTTTATTGACAAAAAACGGGCAATCGAAGAGGCCATGGCCATAGCGGAGAAATACCATTTTCAGATTGACGTAACGGCCCGGGTGGAGGAAATCCCCGTAGGCGTGAAGCAGAAGGTGGAGATTTTAAAAGCCTTGTACCGGGGTGCAAAAATCCTGATTCTGGACGAGCCGACGGCGGTGCTGACGCCCCAGGAAACGGACGAGCTGTTCGTCCAGTTGGAGAAGCTTCGGGAAAACGGCCATACGGTGGTTTTTATTTCCCATAAATTAGACGAAATCAAACGGATTTGCAGCAGGGCTACCATCATGCAGAGCGGCAGGAGTATGGGCACCTATTCCGTGGCCGAGATGAGTACCGATGACATGTCCCGGCTGATGGTGGGCCGGGAAGTGGTTTTGAAATTTGAGAAAAAACCGGCGAATCGAAAGGAAACCGTTTTGAAGGTCCGGGACCTGACGATCTACAACAGCCAGGGGGTCCTGAAGGTGGATCACCTTTCCTTTGACCTGAAGGGCGGAGAAATCCTGGGAATTGCCGGAGTGGAAGGAAACGGCCAGTCCGAGCTGATCGACGCGGTAACCGGATTGAATAAAAGCTATCAGGGAAAGATTTTCCTGATGGATACGGATATTCAAAAAAAGAGCATCAAGGAGATCCGGGACTTGAGCCTGGCCCATATTCCGGAGGACCGTATGAAAAGCGGCTGTGCCGGAAACTTGAATATCCTGGAAAATCTTTTTTCCAACCAATATGAGAAAAAGGAATTTTCCGGACGGATGTTTCTAAAATCCAGGGAACAACAGAAGAAGGCGAAGGAGTGGATTTCGGAATACCGGATCAAGTGCAGCTCCTTCCGGCAGCCGGTGGGGATGCTTTCCGGCGGCAACATCCAGAAGGTCATTGTGGCCCGGGAGTTTTCCACCCATCCCGGTATTATCATCGCCAACCAGCCTACCCGGGGCATTGACGTGGGCGCGTCGGAACTGATCCGGAAGCGGCTTTTGGAATTCCGGGATAAGGGCTGCGGGATTATCCTGGTTTCGGCGGATTTAAACGAGGTGCTGTCCTTAAGCGACCGCCTGGCAGTGATGTATAAGGGGCGGTTTTCCGGGATTTTTGAGGAAGCAGGACAGGTGCCGGAAGAGGTGCTGGGACAGTATATGCTGGGCCTGAAAAAAGACGAGAGGCTTAAGGGGGCAATTTATGAATAGTGCAAAACGATTTGAAGCCATCCGGATGGTGTTTGCGATTATAATCGCGCTTCTGATATCCTTTGTGATTATCTTTTTTGTAAGTGAAGAGCCGGTGAATGCCATTGTACAGCTGGTGACCGGCCCCTTGAAGAACAAGCGGAGTCTGGCCAATGTATTGGAGTCCATGATTCCCCTGATTTTTACTGGAACCGGTGTTTGTATTATGTTTTCCGCCAACCAGATTAACCTGGCGGGAGAAGGGGCGTTCCATGTGGGAGGGCTGGTGGCTGCAACGGCCGCTTTGAAGCTGACGCTTCCGGCAGGGATCAGCCCGGTGGCCTGCCTGCTGCTGTCTGCGCTGGCAGGGGCGGTGCTTACGGCAATTCCGGCCTTTATGAGAATTAAAATGGAAGCCTCGGAGCTGGTGTCTTCCCTGATGCTGAACTATGTGGCCCTCTGGTTTTCTACCTTTATTCTGATGCAGTTCATCTGCGACCCGGCGACCGGATCGGCTTCCTATTCCATACCCGATGCGGCCAGCCTTTCTTCCTTGATGCGGGGGACCAGGATTCACGCAGGAATTTTTATTGCCCTGGCGGCAGCCATTTTAGGCTATCTCTTTTTGTATAAGACAAAAATGGGTTACCAGCTTCGGATCGTAGGGGAAAATGAGGAATATGCGAAATATTCCGGTATCCCGATTGTAAAAGTCATTCTGGTTTCCCAGCTGCTGGGGGGCCTTGTGGCAGGGCTGGGCGGCGG
>CAJUSQ010000141.1 GCA_910588885.1 uncultured Lachnospiraceae bacterium | reverse complement strand
TTGCAAATGAGGTGCTTATTCTAAAACAGGGGCAGTTGATACGCAAGAATACAATAAGCACCCTGGAGCAGGAAATCGAAGGAAAGGTGTGGTCATTAGAACAATCGGACTCTACAGGTGCAAAACAATTTGATGATCTGCAAATCAGTAATATGCAGCGTCAGGGAGATAAAATTATGATGCGCATTATTTCGGAGAAACAACCGGATAAGTGGGCGGTAACAGTAAAACCCAACCTGGAAGATGTGTTTCTTTACTACTTTGGCGGTGATAGCATATGAAACGGCTGATTCGATATGAACTTTCAAAATTGTGCTTCAGGCGCGCCGTATTATTGACGATTCTGGTATTTAGTATGTTGAATTTATCCAAGATTCGGAATGTATATCAATCGTACTCTTATCTGGCAAATGGTACCGGGGAGCAGAGCTGGAATACGGTTTACTGGCAGCTATATCCGCAGCTTTCAGGAATTATTACAGGGGATAAAATAGAAAGGCTGATGAAACGATACCGTCCGTTGGAAGAAGCAACCGCTGATTTGACTGCAAGTACCGCATTGGACAATCCCGATACCATGACCGGAAACTTATATAGCGACTGCAATTTACTGGATAAGTATTATGTCCGCCCGATGAAGTATTTCTACAATTATAAAAAGACGGCAGCTCAAATTGCAGAGAGGGCCAAAAGCAATAGTATACAATTCCAATCAATAGGCAATCAATTCGAGGGGCGCAAAAATGCTGTAATTTACCATAGATTTGCGCAGCGTGAGATTCCTGCGTTTGGCTATACCGAGATGTATAATTATCTGGTAAATTATGATTTCTCTACCGTACTGATGATTCTCTTATGCCTTTACGCCGTTACAACGGTATTTGTGAGGGAAAAAGAAACACAGATGAACCTGCTGCTTCTTACCAGCCCGGGTGGCGGTTATATGACCTGTGCGGCAAAATTGATGGCTGTCTCGGTATTTTCCGTTGGCATTGCTATATGGTTTTCTTTGCTGGATTTTATTGGATTCTGTTTGGCCTTTCATACCGGGGAAGGTGGGGAGCTGCCAATTTATGCGATTAACAATTTTGCCAACACTCCACTTAATATGACATTATTTCAATATGTCCTATTATCTGCGGCAGTAAGGGCCCTTGGCATGTGGTCCTTTTGTATGGGAATGCTGGCATTCTCTATGAAATGGAAAACGGCGTTGTTCCCGTTTGCAATCAATCTTTCGGTTCTGCTGGCATTGATTTTTCAAGGAGCATCCAGTCAGTTTTACAGTAATATCTGGGAAAAAATCTGGAATCCGTATGTGCTATTAGTCAATCGGACTTTGTTTGCAAATACGGAATTTATAAATTGTCTTGGATATCCGGTTTTAGGCTATCAGGCAGCGCTTATCCTTTCCATGCTGACCGGTTTCCTGCTTGGAGGGATCATCCTGCGATGTTACACACGTAATCAGCATCATGTTCCGGGAGGTTTTGGGTGTGAAATACGTTCTCTTTGAGTTTAGAAAAATGATGTATTACCGAAAAGGTTTTTGGTACGTTGCTTTGTTTCTGATCATCAGCTTATTTGGACTTATAATTACGGAGCAGCCGCAGAATTTAGAGATGGAAAAATATTGGGATGGATATGCCTGCTATTTGGAACAGGTGGCAGGCCCATATTCCAGTGAAAAGGCGGCATATATAGAAAATGAAGCTCAGAAAATAGCAGAGGTATCTAAACTTCGGGATTCTTTGATGGACAGTTATTATGACGGTGAAATTACATTGCATGAATTGGAGCAGCAGTTTTCGGAGCAGGAAGCAGTTTTGCAATATCATAAGGGGTTTGAAGTCCTATACGATCAATATCTCTATGTGTGTGAAAAACCTGAAAATCGTTCCTTTCTCCCAACCAATGGCTGGAGCGGATTGTTTGAGCAGAACGTATTTCCTTTTCTTCTGTTTCTGACATTGTTGATCTTAATTGTTCCTGTTTTTTGCTCCGAGATTGGAAATCAAATGGATCGGTTGATTTGTACTACCCGTGAAGGAAAAATGATAATTCTTTCACAAATGATACTGGCGGGAGGTGCTGCCATTTTACTGTGCCTTTTAGACGGGATCCTCAGATTTTTGTTTTTTAAAGTGAAATACGGACTGCCTTATGGGGATGCACCACTTCAAAGCATCGCTTATTTTGGCGATTACGCCCAGGAGGTATCTTTGATGGCAGGATATTGGAAGGTGGTGCTGCTGCGCTGCGTCGGAGGATTTGTGCTTTCCGTATCCATCCTGTTTCTGTCGATATTGGTTCGTAAATATGCTATTACACTGCTTATTACGGCATCGCTTACATTGCTGCCATACCTTGCGCTGACATCCAATCAGATACACCATTTACCGCATCCCTTGGCATTTCTTATGCCTGTGGATTTCTTTAAAGGTACCGCAATTTCCAGCGATCCGATGACGGGAGAAGATGTTATAATTTTTCAGGAAATTAGCCGCATGGAACGCTATGTTCTGATTACAATTCTGATATGTATTGCAATCGGTATGTTATTATGGCTGCAAAGATGTACGGCAAACAGATGGAACAGGGGCGGAAAAATCAGTCGATTTGTATTTCCCTGCCTGCTCCTTTGTACCATATTATTTTCAGGCTGCGGCAATGCCACAAAAATGAAAAATGGAAGTGTTGCCTATAATACTTCCACAATTTCCGGTATTCCCGGGTATGAAACGGTGTTAGATGAACAAAATCGACCTTCCTGTTTAGAAAATGTGAAAGAGGGAGAAATAATTGTGCTCAATGGTTCCCCTTTTTCAGAGTCGGTAAATGCAGGAACGATTCAATCCCTATTCTGCCAGGGAAAAGAGGTGTATTATTTAAAAACGCGAACAGAGAGTTATATTGACCGGGTGGGTTTTTACAACAGCACGGCAGATTTGGTTTCTATTACAAGGCTTGATACGCAGACACTTGAGGAAACCGTGGTCTGGGAACAGATCATCAGTACCGGCCGCACGATACTAGGCATTGAATATAGTGTTCCGGATAGGTGGGAGTTTTTAACGAAATATCATACGTTCTTCTTGAATGAAGATCATATCTTTTTTGTATGTGATACAAATATAAGAAAGGTTAACCGGAGAACGAACAAAATTAGTATTATTGATATTCCTGCAACCTCCAATATTGCGTTTGATGGCAAAAACATTTTATATTTAAATCCTTTGTCTGCTTTGGTAAGGTATGATACGAATTCCGAGGAAGAAACGGAACTGTCAGGAATGATTGCAGAGGATTTTTTCATGACAGAAGAATCCATTTTCTTTATCAACCGGTTGGATGATTACAAAATCTATACTTGTGACCTTGAAGGAAATAACCTGCGGAAAATAAAGGATATCCCTGCCATATCTTTGACTGTTGAAGGGCAGTACATTTATTACATAGACAGACGGGATGGGCAACGGTATTGTCTGTCTCTTGATACTCAACACAGTTTGCCTTAAGCGGTTGAATAGAAATACATCGTATATGGGCGTATAAACACGAACAAAGCCGCTTTTTTAGCGGCTTTTTGCCTTGACGTTTTGAATTTGGAAGCATATGATAAAATCCCGATTATAATGATTATAATTAAGAAACGGGACCGTCGGGAAGGAGAAAGCGTATGAAACTGATTCTGCACTATATTCGGAAGCATTTGGGCATTTTTTTGCTCACTACGTTCTTGCTGGCTCTGGAAGCAATGGCGGACCTGTTCCAGCCGGCCTTTATGTCCAGGATCGTGGACAGAGGGATGGAACAGGCGGACGTGGCGCAAATCCTCTTTTACGGCGTGTGTATGCTGGGAATTGCCCTGACGGGGGCCGTCTGTGCCGTGATGCGGAACCGTTTTGCCAGCCGGGTTTGACCTATATCGGCGCTGTTATTTTGATTCTGCTTCAGACGCCCCGGCAGGCTCCGGTGATGGCGGGGATCCTTGCGGTGGCTGCCCTTCTCATTTTTGGAAATATGCGGATCGGGTATCCGCGGTTCGGAACCGTGCAGAAGAAGCTTGACCGGTTAAACGGCGTGACATGGGAGTTTCTCTCCTCGGTCCGTGTGGTAAAAGCATTTCATGCAGAGGAGGCTGATGACATCTGTCAACTATATGACACAGGTATTGTTTGCGGTAGGGATGATTTCCAATACCTTAAATGTTGCGGTTCGGGCGACGGCGTCTTCCGCAAGAATCAAAGAGGTGCTTGAGGAAAAGCCGGCCCAGCATCTGCCTGCAAATCCGCGGAAACCCGAACTCAGAGGGGAGATCTGCTTCAGGCAGGTATCCTTTGCCTATGGGGATTCCAAGCAACAAGCGCTCCGGGATATCAACCTACATATCAATCCGGGGGAAACCATTGGGATCATCGGTTCCACCGGTTCCGGAAAGACGACGCTTGTAAACCTGGTTCCCCGGTTTTATGACGCTACGGAAGGAACGGTGTACATCGACGGGTGCGATGTAACGGAGACGGGCACCAAACTGCTGCGGACCGCAGTTGCGGTAGTGCCCCAGAAGGCGCTGTTGTTTTCCGGGACCATCCGTGAGAACCTGCGCTGGGGATGTGAGGAAGCGGGAGAGGAAGAATTGTACCGGGCATCAAAGACTGCCTGTGCGGCTGAGTTTATCGAACAGAGTGGGCAGGGATATGATACCCTGCTGGGGCAGGGAGGCGTAAACCTTTCCGGAGGGCAGAAACAGCGGCTTTCCACCGTAATGTGTACCGACCGTATTTTATGCATGGACAATGGCGCGGTGCAGGGATTCGGAACCCATGAGGAGCTGATGGCCCGAAACGGAATTTATGCCGGGATGTACCGGATCCAGACCGCCTTCGGGGAATGACAAAGCTTTTGACAAACACAGAGGAAATCATGTATACTGAAACATGCAAGAAAATACAGTGGAACGGATTTAAGCAAGAAGCAGCCCGGGTCTTTTTCCGGGTGAAAACGCTTGGGTCCTTTATGGAGGGAAAATCATGTTAAAAGACAAAGTCGCAGTAGTAACCGGGGGCACCAGAGGCATTGGATATGCCATTGTCAAGAAATATCTGGAGAATGGGGCAAAAGTAGTCTTATTCGGCTCCCGTCAGGAAACGGTAGACAAGGCATTGGCCGCTTTAAAGGAGGAGAATCCTGCATGGGAGGCAGAGGGCATGTGCCCGAACCTGACCGATGCCGGGGAAGTGGAGACGGCCATCGCTTCCATTCAGAAAAAATATGGACGGATTGATATTTTGGTAAACAACGCCGGCATATCCGAAAGTACGCCCATCTACCAATATACGCCGGAGCTGTTTGACCGGGTGATGGATTTGAATGTGAAAGCGGTGATGTATACCATCCTTCCGGTGGTGAAGATTATGAAGGAACAGGGCGGTGGAAGCATTATAAACACCAGTTCGATGGTAAGCCGTTACGGCCAGCCGGCCGGGGTGGCATATCCGGCCAGCAAGTTTGCGGTAAACGGCCTGACCATTTCCCTGGCCAGGGAGCTTGGAAAGGACAATATCCGGGTGAATGCGGTGGCGCCCGGGGTCACCAGGACCGATATGGTAGCGGCCCTTCCGGAGCAGACCGTCAAAGCCATCTGCTCCCAGATCCCGTTGGGAAGGCCCGGAGAGCCGGAGGATGTGGCCAATGCCTTCCTGTATCTGGCCAGCGATCTGGCAGGATACGTGACCGGTGAAATCCTGTCTGTGGACGGTTCCGGAAGGAGTTAAGAAATTCTTGTCTATAGATAGTTCCAAAGAGGTTAGGGAATGCGGCTGTGGGGCTGCGGCATCAAGGAGGAGTATCATGTTTATCATCCAATATATCCTGCATCCAAGAAGCGTCGGCGCGGTGAAAGCCAGTTCCGGGCATTTGGCGAAGAGAATGATTGAGGACGTGGATTTTGCCAAGGCGGAATGTATTGTGGAGCTTGGAGCGGGAACCGGCGTATTCACGGAACAAATTGTGGAGGCGAAAAAGAAGGAAACGCTGTTTTTGATTTTTGAAATCAACGATGCATTTTATAAGAAATTACGAAGAAAATATAAAAATATACCGAATGTCCATGTGATACACAATTCGGCGGAATATGTCGGCAGATACCTGAAAAAATACAATGTGAAAAAAGCGGATGCGATTATTTCCGGGCTCCCCTTCGCCAGTCTTCCGGCCGAGCTTTCCGACCGGATTTTAAACGCATGCAGACGCTGTCTGAAAGCAGAGGGTTCTTTTATTACGTTCCAGTATACCAGGCTGAAGGTGGCCCTGCTGCGCAGGTTTTTTTCACGGATTTCCATGAAAAAAGAAAACAGGAACGTACCTCCGGCCTATGTAATCCGGTGCAGGGTTTAAAGGTTGAAAAGCAAAGAACCTTTGCCGGCAAGGTATGGGCGCAGAGCCGATCAGCTAGTGAATAAGGAATCACGGTGGATCGGCGCTGCTGTATTTCCGAAGGTTTTTGGAATGACGAAAAAAGGAAAGATTTTTGAGGAAGGACGGAGAAGGAGCAAATGACAGGACATTTGGGATTTTCGTATATCGGGCTGATTTTTTTACTGCTGCTGTTCATTCCGAATATCCTTTGGGCAAGAAATAAGCCCCAGGGATATACCGGTTCTTTCTGAACTTTGGGTATAATCAATAAATGAGACAGGATTTACACCTGTC
>CAJUSQ010000140.1:5211-6757 GCA_910588885.1 uncultured Lachnospiraceae bacterium | reverse complement strand
GTATCTTTAACAATAGAATAAAATATATTCCGATACTTAAATATCTTCGTAAAAGCGAATATAGTAAGGGACGGGGAGAAAAATTGAAAGGGAGTTTCCGAGCGAAAGCCGACAGCCCAAAAAACTTGTGAATGCCATGAGAAATTCAACCCATGTTATTTCCGCGTGGGATAATGAATGTTTGGTTGGGTTAGTTCGAGAATTAGATGACGGAGAAACAGTTGCATTTGTTCATTACCTTGACAATCCCATTTTATGAGCGTTATGGATTTAAACAGTATGACAACTATTCCGCAATGGTGATAAAAAACTTTAATTAAGTTCATAAAATGGAAACGGTATTCGCTGCCTGAAAATGCTACATCTGATGACGCACAACTTTGTACTCGTCATCCAGCCGATAATAAGGGCAGCTTTGAAAAGTCCCGGTCATAAATTTTCCAAACTCATCCTCATCCAGATTCACCAGACAGATGTAACAATCATAATCTTCCTCATAGACATAATTGGAACAGCTTTCACAGTTGGTTTGAAGCTTCTTTTTCTTCTTATTTTCGTTCTTCTTCACAGCTATCGCCCTCCTTTGTTTACATAAAGTAATTACGTAAACCTTATGTGAATCATAAGAAAAATAAATCATAAAAAAATTAAATCATAACTTAACATTAACCTCAACGCCGGGTTCAACGTTAAATTCAGCCTTTAGGAAAGCTGCTCCCTTAAGCTCTTCTTCCGCTTCTTGCGGGTCAGCTCAACCAGGTTCAGCTTCGTCCGGTCTACCACCTGAACCGGGGTAGGGTCTTTCTGTACTGCCCGCCGCAGCTCTTCCATCAATTGATCCTGGTCTTTTGGAGCTGTCATGTCTATAAAATCAATGAGGATGATCCCGGAAATATTCCGAAGGCGCAGTTGGACGGCAATCTCCCAGGCTGCCTCCCGGTTGATCTGAGCATAATGTTCCTGCACATTTTTCTTTGCCCTGCTCTTTCCGGAGTTCACGTCAATGACCGTAAGCGCTTCCGTAGGTTCAATTACAAGGTATCCTCCGGATTTCAGCCAAACCCGTTCCGATAAAGCATCCTGAACCTTCTTTTCCAGGCTGAAGCATTTGGAAAGGCTTAACAGTTCATCTTTATAATAGGAAAGCTTGCTTCGATCCATTGGCTGATGCTTTTCCAGATAGTTTTCCAGCTGCCGGTAAAGTTCCAAGTCGTCGGTGACAATCCCTTCCAGCTCCCGGAAACAAAGATTTTTCAAATTACTTAAAAATTCCGGCTCCTGGCGTTCGATGCAGGAAAAACAGGTTTGATAGGCCGCTTTTTCCCGATAGGCCCTGGCCTGTGCGGTAAGGGTGTTCAACTCTTCCCAAAGCTGTTCCCTGGAAGCATCCCGGCTCTCCGTACGCAGGATTACCCCGAAATCTTCCGGCTTTACCGGAGCAATCAGGGATTTTAATCGAACGCGGGTTTCGTTATCCAGCTTTTTCGAGATCCCAAGGGTATGGATTCCGGTAAAGCCGGAAGATTTCGGGGTAATCCTGCGTACG
>CAJUSQ010000140.1:0-5201 GCA_910588885.1 uncultured Lachnospiraceae bacterium | reverse complement strand
GGGTATGGATTCCGGTAGTCAGAACCAGATATTTTCCCGTGAAATTTAGATTAGTTGTAACCTTCGGCGGCTTTGTTTTCATGGCTTCCCGTTCTACCTGAACGTAAAGCTCATCCCCCTGCACCAGCCTGGGGCTGTTTATTTTTTTTACAAAAATGGGATTTACAAGTTCATCCAAAGGATAATAGCAGGGAAGGCCCGGAGCAATTTCAATAAAAGCCGCATTCAGGTTTTTCACAATGTCCTTCACCCGGCCGACATAAATATTTCCGAGGATTCCGGGATTTTCTGTCGGCTGGGCCGACACCTCCACCAGCCGCCTGTCCTCATACAAGGCAGAGAAAATATATTCTTTTTTCTGATAGGAAAGGTTGGTTATAATCAGTTTTTGGCTCATGGATTTCCCTGCCTTTCTATTTTCCGTCACATGCAAGAGCCGGTTGTTATCTCCTGCCCCATTGCGCCAAGAGGAACAAATGTTCCCTTGTCATTCCTTGTATAAACCTCCAGACGGTGAATCTGAACCTCCAGAGGATGAAATTCATAGGAACAGATCCCCTGTTTCCGACAATAGTCGAAAAACGCCTGCAATACCAGCTCAGGCTTCACGTTGTCCGTACTTCCGGTGCAGAGCTTTAAGAAGAAGGCGGGGTTTCGGTTTAAGTTCAGGTTTAAGTTTAAGTTTAAGTTCATGTTTAGGTTCAAGTTTAAGTTCGGGTTTAAGTTCGGGTTCCAGCCTGCGTTCGGGTTCCGGTTCGTGTTCATGTTTAAGCTTTGGTTTGGATTCAAATCTACATTCACGCTTAAGCCTTTGTCTGAATGCAAAGCTGCGTTGGAACCCCTTTCCTCCACCGCCTTCAGGTCGTAGATCAAGGGCTTTAAATCCATGACTTTTTCACTCTTTTTCGTCTGCTTCGTAATGCAGATCTGCTCCTGGCTATTGAGAAACCCGTAAATCGCTTTGGACAGGGGAGATTCGGATTCCGGATCCTTTGCTTCTGCTTCCACTGCTTCCTCCGCTTCCTCTGCCGCCAGTATCCCTCCCCCAAAAGGATTTTTCGAAGGATCCTTGAAAAATACCAGATAATCGGCTGCGGCAACGGAGGACATGGCGTTTTTCGTCCCCTCCGGCAGAAGCTTAAATTCCGTAACCGTAACGCCGTCTGCCATTACTTCGTTCAGGGCTTTTCGCGCTTCCTCTGAACTTTTGACGGAATGGACTTCAATGTCCAAATACTCCCCGTCGCTGGTCAGGCCGGTGCCCAAAGGGGCGGCAAAGGACATGATCTGATGGGGCGAAAAGCCTTCGGAATAGGCAATGTCAATATCGGCCCGGCGCATGGCTTTCTGGAAATACCGCATCATATCCAGATGGCCGATAAAGCGCATTACCCCAAATTTGGAAAATTTAATCCTGATTTTCAAAACAGACTCCTCCTTGAAATTGCTTGGCTCCGCAGCCGCTGCACTGCATCCGGCAGTTGGGGGTGACTTCCTGTGCCAGCGCCTTGTCCCACTCCCGCAGCAGAAATTCCTTTGACACGCCGCAGTCAATAAAATCCCAGGGCAGGATTTCGTCGGTGCTCCGGTTCCTTGTATTGTAAAAATCAATGGAAATTCCCGTTTCCCGGAAGGCTTCCATCCACGTTTCATTGTTAAAAAACTCCGTCCAGGCGTCAAAGATGCAGCCCTTTTCGTAAGCCCGTTCCAAAACCCGGGCAGTCCGGCGGTCGCCCCGGGCAAACACGCCCTCTAAGACCGTAACGTCCGCTTCATGCCAGTTATACTTTAAGCTCTTCCGGTTTAACTGGAGCTTCAATTCATCATTTACGGTTTTTGCCCGGGCCAAATATTCTTCCCGGCTGCACATGGGCGCCCATTGGAAAGGCGTATGGGGCTTTGGTACGAAAAAGGAGGTGCTGAGCGTAATCTGGCACTTTCCCTTTCGCTGATCCTTGGGGATTTCATAATAGCGCTCGGCGATTTTTTCCGCCAGCCGTGGAATTTCCTGCATATCCTCCCGGGTTTCGGTAGGCAGGCCCAGCATAAAGTACAGCTTCACCTTCTGCCAGCCGCCTTCAAAGGCTTGTCCGGCCCCTTCCAGAATCACTTCCTCGGTCAGTCCCTTGTTAATCACATCACGCAGCCTTTGGGAACCGGCTTCCGGCGCAAAGGTCAGGCTGCTTTTTTTCACATCCTGTACCTTACTCATAACATCCAGGGAAAAGGCGTCAATCCGCAGAGAGGGCAGGGAAATATTAATCCCCTTTTTGCTGCAGATTTCCATCAGGAAGGTTACAAGCTCTTCCAAACGGGAATAGTCGCTGGAGCTTAGGGAGCTTAAGGAAATTTCCTCATGGCCGGAATGTTTCAAAAGCTCACAGGCCAGGGTTTTCAGCTGCTCTAAGCTCCGCTCCCGGGTAGGACGATAGATCATGCCTGCCTGACAGAAACGGCAGCCCCGGATACAGCCCCGCTGGATTTCCAGCACCACCCGATCCTGTGTCACCTTGATAAAAGGAACCAACGGCTTTCTGGGATAAGGGGCTTTTTCGAAGTCCAGGACGACTTCTTTTTTAATTTTTGCAGGAATTCCGTCTTTTTTTGGAGAAAACGAAAGAATTGTGCCATCCTCCCGGTACGTTACCTCATAAAGAGAGGAAACATACATGCCCGGAATGTTCGCCGCTTCCTCTAAAAACGCCTGCCGGGATTTTTTCTCCTTTCTACAATTCAGATAAAGGTCAAACAACTGGTCATAGCGGGTTTCCCCTTCCCCAATGTAGAACAGGTCAAAAAATTCTGCCAGGGGTTCCGGGTTATAGGTACAGGGCCCGCCCCCGATGACAATGGGCATCTCTTCCGAGCGTTCGGAAGCATGCAGGGGAATCCCGCTTAAATCCAATACCTGCAATATATTGGTATAGCACATTTCATATTGAATCGTAATGGCCAGAAAATCCATGTCCTTCACCGGGGACTGTGTTTCCAGGGTGAATAAGGGAATCTCCTGCTCTTTCAGGATCCGATGAAGATCCGGCCAGGGGGAGTACACCCGTTCGCAGTAAACTTCCTCCCGCTGATTGAACATGTCGTATAAAATCTGGATGCCCAAATGGGACATGCCGATTTCATAGACGTCGGGAAAGCACATGGCCACCCGAAGCCTTACTTGTTCCAGATCCTTTTTCACACTGTTGACTTCGTTTCCAATGTATCTGGCCGGTTTTTCAACACTCATTAAAATTTCATCGCTTAACGCTAAGCGCTTATAGGCTCCGGCCATTTTATTCGTCTGTGCGGCCGGATCGCGTTTGGCTTGTAATGCCATGTTCGTTCTCCTCCCGGATTTTCGGTTTTCGTTCCAATCTGTGATCGGGTACATCGTAATTTTTACTTCTGCTCTTTCTTTGGTTCTTTCGTCAGCATCTTCATCGTTTCCACAACTTGTTCTGTCGAAACGCTCTCCCGGATCCAATGGCCTACTTCCTTGGTGGTATATGTATGGATTTTCACCTGATTTTGGTCACAATATACAAAGGCGGCAAAAATGGCTGCCGCAATCATCAGCCGCAGCTTAAAAAATCCGGAAACCACAGGTTCCGCCCCTTCGGCTCCCATTCCGGAAACATCCTGATATTGCCTGGATTTGCCCGGATCCTGAAAAGAGGCTTTGATCTGGCTGATATAGCGTCTGCGTTCTTCCAAAGAATTTGCTGTCATAAAAACTCCCTTGAAGCCACCAGATTTACATAAATAATTTATGTAAACCACACAAATCACATTCACCACGCTTGGTTTACATAAAGAAATTATGGAAACCTGACGGCATCCTATTTTCATTTTTACTAAAATGTATGTTCTCTTTGGAAAACTATGACAAATTTCCACCCTGTTTTGTCATGCTCCTACCGCTGCGCCAGCTCCTGGGTAATATCCTCCCAGGTAATGCCCTTTTCCACCATCAGTACCATCACATGGTACAGGAAATCCGACACCTCGTACTTGATCTCCTCGGGATTCGGATTCTTGGCGGCGATCACGATTTCCGTGGCCTCCTCGCCTACTTTTTTCAGAATCTTGTCTATGCCTTTTTCAAAAAGATAATTGGTGTAGGAGCCATCCTTGGGATGCTCTTTCCGGTCGGCGATGATGGAATACACGTTTTCAAAGACCTTTAAGGGGTTCTTTTCCAGATATTCCTTTTTCAGAAGCTCCTGGAAAAAGCAGCTGTGACGTCCGGTGTGGCAGGCGCTGCCGACCTGGGAAACCTTGGCTAAAATGGTATCGTTGTCGCAGTCTAATGTTAAAGATTTCACATACTGAAAATGGCCGGAGGTTTCGCCCTTCACCCAGATTTCCTGGCGGCTGCGGCTGAAATAAGTCATTTTTCCGGAAGCCACGGTCCGTTCAAAGGCTTCCTGGTTCATGTAGGCCAGCATCAGCACCTCCTGGGTCCGGTAATCCTGGACGACAACCGGGATCATGCCGTCCGAGTTCAGCTTAAAGCCGCCAAAATCCATGGAGGACTGGAATTTCTTCATTTCTATGCCGTTGGTGGAAAGGGCCATTTTCAAATGCATGACATCCGTATCCGGATCATTCAGGTAATCCCCGAAGATTCCCTGAATCTTCTCCTGCCGAAGCAGGGAAAGCCAACGGTTCAGCTTATATTTGTTCTGCATGACAATATGGGGAATGTCCGTTACGTTGCTGACCGTATCCACGATTTCTTCATTGATGATAATCATCTCGGAAATATTTTCTTCCATCTCTTCCTTATGCTTAAAGAGAATGTCTACGTTATTTAACGTCAAAGCCATCTTTTCTTTGCCGAACCGGCGGCTGCCCTCTTCGGCCAAAGTCGCCGTCACGGGCTTGGTGCTGTTTAACATGACCTGTTTACATCCGGCATACAGCAGCTTTTTGATATCCTCCAAGCGGTTCAGGCTGCCTCCGGCGCAGACCGGAATTTCAATGTTCCGGTTCAGTTCCTTAATAACCTGAAGGTTTTTCTCATGCTCCTTCTCTTCCTTTGACAAATCAAAAATCAACAGCTTATCCAGGCCGCTGTCATTATACAGCCGGGCTAATTTTGCAATATCCCCTACGGGCTGTCCGGAATGAGGCCCGGCTACGGCCTGTCCGTCTTTTAGATAGATGGAGGCCACTAATTTTTTCTGTTTCATCCGCTTCACCTG
>CAJUSQ010000139.1 GCA_910588885.1 uncultured Lachnospiraceae bacterium | reverse complement strand
AGCATGACGATGAGCGCTACCACAAACACATTCATGGGCTCCATATCCGGGAAAAACTTGTTGGAATAGTCAATACGCTGAAGCAGTACGCCCTTCACATACAAACAGCGCCATATCGTGAAGCTTCAGATCCTTTTCCTGATTCATCGCAAAATGGCAGAAGCTTTCCCCATCATCATATACAAACACACGTTCGATATCCACTCCGATCCGCAGCCCCATTTGCTTCAGCAGCTGCACACCGTCTACGCTGATTTCCTGCATGTGAAACGCCAATGCCCGGATCTGGGAAAATTCCGTAAGCTCCGGTACCAGCCGGAGTACCTTGCGCAGAAACAGCAAAAACAACTCCTTCGCTCCCCGGGCCATCGGAACCCGGACCGTTTCCCCTCTTAAGCTCTTCCCCCATAAATCCTCCAAATACAGGCTGTCCGGTTCCTCCTTCAGGGACTTGCTGCCCGGCAGATACCAGGTGTCGGACCCGGCAGGCCGGTATAATGCCGTCGGAATCCGGTACTTCTGCTCTCCCGCCACCATGCTCACCGTTTCCGGCTCCTTCATGCCAGGCCAAAAGTAGCTGATCTGCGTCCATTCACTCCCCAAATCAATTCCGATATACACTTCCTCCTGCTCTGACTTCTGCACCTTCTGCATTCCAACATCCGCCTTTCCAATCGCAACAAAAATTCTTCCCCCCCCGTCCGGCTATACCCCTTCCGCTCTTTGGAATCCGCTTTTCCTATAACAGCAAAAATTCTTCCTCCGTCCGCTGCTGCTGTTTTTGGAACTGCCCGTATAGCCAGCGCAGCGTTTCATAGTCCTGATGCTGATAACTCATCATCATCCCGTTCAGCAAATCATAACCGCTCTCGTCCCCCTGATCCAGCCGCTCTTCACACTTGATATGGCCGCTTTCGGTAATCATCTGCCGATTGGGGCTTTCTTCCTTAATATAATACGGGATTTCCTCCCCGTAAAATACCACGAACATCTTTGCGAAAATGCCTTCGTACATATGTTCCATTTCTTCTTCCATAAAATCCATCTCTTCCTCGCCCTCGGTAAAGCAATAATCAATCAGGACCCGATGGGAAGGCTTCGTCCGATATTCCAGGATCATCCGGTCATGCAGATGATGCTTCCGCAGGATCTTCAGCGGGATTTTCTCATAAAAGGAAAAGTATTTATTCTGCTTTACATATTCCTCCAGCAGCGCATCCATCTGCTCCTGCTGCGCAAGATCCGGCTCCCTGTGCTGGGCCAGCCAGCGGAAATAAGCCAGCTTGCAGCTGTCATTCATGGGCTTTTTCGAAAGGAACTGCTGTTTCAGACATTCAAAGAAGGGATCGGAAACCAGTACCTCTTTTACAAAATACTGGTACGAAAAGTAGGAAAAGTATGCCAGGATTACTGTTTCCTGGCCCTGCCCCTCATAATAGCTCCGGAAAATCTGCTCCATACATTCGGTATAGCTCTCGGTATACAAAAGCTGCATCAAAAACCGTTCCTCCAGCTCATAGGTACAGATTCCGAACTCCCGGCAGGTCGTCCAAAGCTTCTCCAGCTCCTTTACGGTTCCCTGCTCATAGCGGCTTAAATACCGAAGCACCGGCTCGTTGTACTTTCCCCGGCTCATAATATCCTGGCAGAAGCCCAGGAGCCTTTCGTCCCTTTCGTAGTTGATTTCCTCCATTTTCTGAGTCACCAGAATCATAAGGCGGCTGACCGAAGCCTGGTCGCTGCCGTAGGAAAGCAGCATCCCATACGCCCGGTCATAAATCCCCCTGGCAATCATCAGCTCCATCAGCTTATTCCGGGCCTCCTGCTTCAGCCCCTCATAATCCACTTCCTTCAGATACAGATCCAGCGTTTCCCCCTGGTAGGCATTGTAGTAATATTCAATCACCTGGGGCTTCATTTCCAGCCGGTAATCCTGGCTCACCTCTTCCGACTCCAAAAGCTTCAAAAGCCCCGGCATGTCCTCCTCCTGAAACGTCTGGAAGGTCTTTCTGTCGTCAAAATAATGAAGCAGGTGGGGAAGGAGCTCCGGCGCCGCCTTTATGCACTGGTGCACACATTGTCCCGGATGCATCAAGGGCTCCAGCTCCCAGGCTTCCTTTGGCAGATAACGGACCCCGTTTTCATCCTCCAAAAGGATACAATAAGACCCGGTATAAATCTGAACGTACGCCTTATGATGCACCAGGGGCACCGACTGCACTTCCTTTAATTCCTTGTGCAGCACAATGACGCGGACGGCTCCCCCATCCTTGCAGTAAAACTTATGGGCATACAGGATCTTAGACAAGGCTTCCGCCAGCCCGGGATTCATATCCAGGTTCCGGATCTCCTCCTCATAAAGAACGGCGAGATTTTCGTCCAGCTGCCCTTCCTTCAGCTTGGCAGCGGAAAATTCCCGGATCTGCTGCTGGTATGCGGTATACAAGTTCTTCTGCTTTTCCCGGTTCTGCCAGATTCCGGCATAGAGCTGGGCCTTTTTCCGGTCAGAAATACGGTTTTGGTATTGAAAATACAAGGCTACCGTCCGGGGCAGCCCATCCATCCGGCCCGGCCCGGCACACTCCAGCCACGCTTCGTACAGTCCCGCCAGCCGCAGTTCCTCCTGGATTCCTTTTTCAAACCATCCAAACGCACGTTCTCCTCTTTGGTTCCATTTGATGCAAAAGCTGCACATGGCCTGCAGCGTTTCCGTATTATCCTTTTCCCGGCAGCAGGCATCCAAAATGCCGTACCAGGCCGGATGGTATTTCCGGGCCTTGGAAATCAGCTGGACGGCCTGCTCTGCCACCTCCGGGGTCAGCGCCTTTTCCCGGACCGCCCAATGGAGCACCTTCCGTTCGAAATCCCCGGGCTTATGCAGCAGATACACGTCCCCCCGCAGCAGGTAATAGGCTTCCAGGTACAGAAGCGGGCTGGCCATACCGCCGGATACTTTTTCCTCAATGGCGGAAAGCTTCCGGCTCCTGCTCTGGTTCCAGTCCGGGTCCAGAAACAGCATAATCAAAAACAGCCACATATTCTCCTGGTTTCTCCGGTAAATCTTCTCCACCTGCCGGAATACCTTTCCCACATACCCGTCCTCCGGGTCCTGAAGCGTACAGACATAAAGGTAATAGGCATACAAGGGAGTATCCTTCTGGGGCAGCTCCCGTTTAAACCCGTCAAGCAGCCACTCCGCCTCCTGCCGCTGCTTGTTAATCAGCAGCGCCTGGGCCTGGTACAGCTCGTACCATCGGTTTTCCGGCTCCAGCTCCCTTAGCCGTTCCAGGCATTCACAGGTATCCTTGGCCCATATCCCCGTAACAACCCGCCTTAACCGATAATCCAGATACAGGCGTACCAGCCGCTTCTGCAGGTTCCTTTTCTCCATCCGGAACCGGTTGGGACGGGGCCTTGCCTTATGGATCCGAAGCTCACAGCTCTCCTCCTGGTGAAGCCCCCGCACCCGAAGCCGGACATAATTGTTCCCGGCATGGAGCTTTTCCGCGCAAATATCGAACTCCAGTTCTGCATAATTTTCCCGGAAATCCCGGGAGGTAATCCGCTCCTTCACCGGCTTTACGGCCTCGCTGTCCGAGGTTACATGCAAAGAGAGATATCCCCACTGGCTTTTCTTAATGCGGATCATCTCCCGCATATCCTCTGCCACATTGTAGATCCGTTTCTCTTCTTCCTCTAAGCGCACCGTAATCCGCTGTTTTTTCCGGATTCCCAGTAAAAATTCTTCCATTCCCTGGCGGGACGCTTCCCTGCCCCCGACGCCACGGTACAGCAGCCGTTCTTTTTCTTCCGTTTCCTTCAGAATGCTTTCAAAAACCGGAGCCGTAAAGATCCGGTAAGCTTCTTCAAAGGAAATCTGGGCAAGATTCGCAAAGTCGAAGAGGTTTTTGATCTTCCCGATCGAAGCCGTTACATAAAACCGGGTAATGGCCGCAACAAAAGAAAGGTTGTATTCACCGCCATTTACTACAATGGTAAAATCACCCTTCCGTATATCGCCCTCACTTAGGCCCGCACTGTGAAATTCAAACGGAATCTCCGCTTCTGTCCCTTCAAATTCCGGCTTCAGACACTTCATCCGGGAATTGGAAACATAGACAAAGCCATGCATCGGTACGCCGTCGCTGGAAACCGTAAAGCTTCCCCGGTAAACCTCCTCCCCGGGCACTTCAAACTCCAGCCGCTCCCGGGAAAACCGGAAAGCCGGCTTTTCATACTGAAATCTGGCATCTGTCAAGTCCTGTATTCTCTTTTGCAAATCGTCACCTGCTCTGTTGTATGCTTGGAAAACGCTTTCCCTTTCACAGCCCTCCGGAAACCGGAGCCGCCGTCTTTGTTTCATTATAAACGATTGAAGGGGGATTTGTAAATGATTTCTTTTTGCCCCGTTCCTGTATTGGCCTGTGGCCGTTACTGTTCACACCCATGGTGTTCACAGTAACGAATCCGGCCTATTTAAAGTTGCCTTACGGCAAGAGGCCGGATTCTGTCCCTATTACTGTATTGGCCTGTGGCCGTGCAGCACAGTGCACGGCCCAGGAGTGAACAGTTATTTCGGGCTCCTGTTCACACAAGTCTGCCGGAACCATTTATTATTCCCTTTGCATTTTTCAGAAAAAAGCTTATAATAAACGTAGCTGACAAAGGAATTTCAGGCATATCTATGAATAACATTGGGAGGTAACATATGATACAACAAAAAGAACATTTCCACGGAAGCGACCTGGAAAAAATAGAAAGAGCCTACGGCATCCGGAAGGAGGATATCACCAGCTTTTCCGCCAATGTGAATCCTCTTGGAGTTTCCCCGAAGCTTCGGAGCACCATTTCATCCCATATTGATGCCATCACCACCTATCCGGACCGGGAGTATACCTCCCTGCGCCGCTGTATCGCCGATTATACCGGCTGTGACATGGAAAATGTCCTGGTGGGCAACGGCTCCACCGAATTGATTTCCCTGTTTATCCAGCTGGCCCATCCGAAAAAAGCCATGATCGTAGGGCCGACCTATTCCGAATATGAGCGGGAAATCTCCCTGGGCGGCGGCTCCTGCCTGTACTATCCTCTGCAGGAGTCCCTGGACTTCGTGCTGGATGTGAAAGATTTCACAAGCCATTTAAACGAAAACATTGATTTACTGGTCCTCTGCAACCCCAACAACCCCACCTCCACTGCCATCCGGCAGCCGGACATGCGTAAAATCCTGGATGTCTGCAAACAGCATGATATTTTTGTTATGGTGGACGAAACCTACGTGGAATTCGCTCCCCAGAACAATATTTCCTCCGTCCCGCTGACCAGTTACTACAACAATATCATTATTCTCCGGGGTACCTCCAAGTTTTTTGCGGCTCCCGGGCTGCGGCTGGGTTATGCCATAACCGGAAACCGGGACCTGCTCAAAGCTATCAATACCCGAAAAAATCCCTGGACCATCCATTCCCTGGCCGTGGTTGCCGGAGAAATCATGTTTACAGACCGGGAATACATGGAGCGGACCCGGCAGCTGATTTCCTCGGAGCGAATCCGGATGTACGAAGCCCTCTCTGCCGACCACCGCTACAAGGTCTACACCCCTACCGCCAACTTCATGCTGGTAAAAATTTTAGACGACGTCCTCACTGCAGAGCTTTTATTTGAAAAAGCCATCCGGCAGGGCATGATGATCCGGGACTGCTCCACCTTCCCCTTTCTGGATCAGAAATTTTTCCGGTTCTGCGTCATGTCTCCGGAAATGAACGATAAGCTTCTGGCCTGCCTTTTGGATGCCCATTAGAAATTAGAAACAGGGGTATTTGCCCACAATATCGGAGCGTGTTCGGAAAAATCCGGATATGCTCCGAATTTTCCGTACCTAAGCTCATTGCAACGTTTCATCCGAACCTCCATCAGGATCTGAAGACTCTGCAACCTTCAGATCTGATGATGGGAAATCTACATTCTGTTCAAATCCTAAAACCAATGCTTCCTGCATGCAGTCATCATATGGATGATGTTGAGGATAGTCTTAGGAAACAGGGTGTTTTTATTTGTAATACTTTTGATTTTGTTAGGAAGAATATTGATTTGAACAGGTATCCTATTCATGTGGTGAAAAAATAGGATGATTTGTTTATAAAATGTGTTTGTAATATAAAATAATAGTATTTACAAATTATATCAGCTTTTGAACTCCCTTTCGAATAACTAAATATAGGAACAAAGGGAAGTGTTACTAAATTTCTTATTAACGAAACTATAATATTTACTTTATCCCGTTTACTTGCTTTTTTTCTTACTTTTGGAAAAAATAATTTCACACAAAAAATTATAAAGTCCAGTATTATTATAAAGGCTGTAAAAAATCTTGTGTCTATGAACGTTAGACTTTCCTGATAAGAATTAGATATGTAAGAATTTTTTGTCATTTTTATGTTCTTGCGGCTGTCGAATTACTTCTTCTTTTTCTGGTATAACCAGTTTGAATGTGTTTATACATTTTTTTGTTTTTTTGCATGGCAAACAGGCATTATATGTTACTGCTCTTTTCGTAGGATCTGCCCACACCCGGCCTCCGGATTAAGGCTGGGATTTTCTGGCAATACTATAAATGCCGTTGGATTAAGGCTGGGGTAGCAGGTATTTGCAGACTCTGCTACCCCGGTCCTTTTTTACAGGTGCTGTGTGAGCCGTTCACCATACAGGACAATCAACTGATTCAGAACCTGATCCCAGTTCCGGTATCTCTGTGTCCATTTCTTTGTTACATTCTGGCTTGCAAGCTACAGCATCTTTTCCAAGGATGTATCACTTGGAAATACGCTTTTTGTCTTGGTCACTTTCCGGTGCTGGCGGTTCAGCCCTTCT
>CAJUSQ010000138.1 GCA_910588885.1 uncultured Lachnospiraceae bacterium | reverse complement strand
TCATTTTTATGATTCTGTGTAAACTGTGCTGCATCCATCAGATAATCTAAGGTAAGTATGCTCCGATGATCGGTACCGACATTCTATCGGGAACCCTTGTAATTGCGCCAATGGATATGGCCGTTGCCATTACATCTCCTTTCTTGCAAAGAACAAAAGATAGGATGGAGTTTATTAAGAACGATGTTGAACCGATTTTTGAAAAATAACAGATGTGCCGTAAGCGGAAGGCGGTTAGCCGCCGCCTTCTGCCCGGCCATGTCATAGACAGAAAATAGAAAGCCTATTCTCCCAACAATTTTTCAACGGAAGCAAGCTTCACACAGAGCACGAAAATCGTGGTCGCTTCTTTCATTTCCTCCGGTGTCGGAAAGGTGGGAGCAATCCGGATATTGGAGTCCTCCGGGTCGATGCCATAGGGGAACGTAGCGCCTGCGCCGGTCAGGGTAACCCCTAAGGATTTGCACTTTGCGACGATGGACTTTGCACATCCCGGCATGGCGTTGAAGGAGATGAAGTATCCGCCCTTTGGCCTGGTCCAGCTGCCGATCTCAAGTCCCGTAAGTTCCGAATCCAAAATGTGAAGTACGGCCTCAAACTTGGGGCGGAGGAGCGCCGCATGCTTTTTCATATGGGCGTTCAGCCCGTCGGTGTTTTGGAAAAACCGGGCATGACGGAGCTGGTTGATCTTATCGTGTCCGATAATCTGCGTGGTCATCTGCTTTTTAATATCCTCGATATTCTTAAAAGAGGTGGCAACCGCAGAGACGCCGGAACCGGGAAAGCTTATTTTGGAGGTGGAGGTAAAGATGTAGACCATATCCGGGTTGCCGGCTTTCTCACATTCCTCCAAAATGTTCAGGATTTCGTCCTGATCTTCTTCGTACAGATGATGGATTCCATAGGCATTGTCCCAGAAAATCCGGAAATCCTCTGCTTTCGGCTTCAGGTTTGCGAACCGCCTCACCACTTCGTCGGAATAGGAAATCCCGGTGGGATTGGAATATTTCGGTACGCACCAGATCCCCTTTACGGCTGCATCGTGATTCACATGGCGCTCCACTAAATCCATGTCCGGGCCGTCCTCCCGCAGCGGAATATTGATCATCTCAATCCCGAATAATTCCAGGATTTTAAAATGTCTGTCGTAGCCCGGGACCGGGCACAGGAATTTGACCTGATCCAGCTTGCTCCATGGGGTGGAACCATTTACCCCTAAAGTCATGGAGCGGGACACGGTATCGAACATAATATTCAGGCTGGAGTTGCCGCATACAATGACATTATCTTTTTTTACATTCATCATATTTGCCAACAGCCATCTGCATTCCCCGATGCCGTCCCAGTCCCCGTAATTTCTGGTATCGTTTCCCAGCAGGGTGTTCATATCCGAACTGCTGTTGATGACATCCAGCATGGGCATGGAAAGCGCTAACTGGGAAACGCCGGGATTGCCCCTGGCCATATTCAGGGACATCCCCTTTTTTTCTGCCGTTTCAAATTCTTCTTCCAGACTTCTTTTCAATGCCAGGAGTTCTTCCCGGCTCATATCCTTATATGCTTTCATGATGCAATTTCTCCTTTATTTCTCCGGGCCGGGCAGCAGCGCCTGCGCGGATGTTTCATTGGTTTCAATAGCGTTGATGCTCTGAAAATAAGTATAATAATCTTAGGGGGAAAAGTCAATAAATCTCGCAATTTCCTGAAACGCTTTTTGTCATAAATCTTGTCCCATCTCATATATATAGGAATAAGCAGTGGAAAGGAGACAAGGAGCATGCAGGAAGTAAATTGGAAAAAGGATGCGAAGACAGAGGAGCTGCAAAGGATCTTTCCCCAGCATCTGAAAGGGTTTTTACAGGCCGGGTTCGCCCTGCGGGAACGGCCGGAGGAAATCAGGCTGCGCATCGGTGCGCCGCTGCTGCTGGACACGGGGAGCGGTGAGTGGTTCTGGGATCCGGGCGCAAAGGAACTGACCAAATATCTGCAAAACGCGTATTATGTTTCCCGGGAAGACATTCAGGAGCTGGTGTCCCGGATGAGCAAGTATTCCCTGTATGCCTTTGAGGAAGAGCTGCGGGCGGGCTTTTTGACGATTCAGGGAGGACACCGGGTTGGGATTGCCGGAAAAGCAGTCTGTGAAAACGGAAACGTGAAGACATTAAGGCAGATTTCTTTTTTAAATATCAGAATTGCAGGAGAACAAAAGGGCTGCGGGGATTCGGTGCTGCCGCATCTTAGGCAGGGGAATTCCGTTTATAATACGTTGATTTTTTCGTCTCCGGGAGCCGGAAAGACAACGCTTCTTCGGGATTTGATCCGGCAGCTGTCTTTGGGGAACCGGGAATATCCGGGGCTGAAGGTAGGCGTGGTGGACGAGCGCAGCGAGC
This sequence comes from uncultured Lachnospiraceae bacterium, assembly GCA_910588885.1. Taxonomy (GTDB): domain Bacteria; phylum Bacillota; class Clostridia; order Lachnospirales; family Lachnospiraceae; genus 14-2. The sequence continues at coordinate 4,822 of CAJUSQ010000138.1, read as the reverse complement.
TGGCGGCCTGTTATCTGGGAGTTCCCCAGAACGATTTGGGGCCCCGTACGGATGTGATGGACGCTTGTCCAAAATCGGAAGGAATGCTGATGCTGCTGCGTTCCATGTCGCCCCAGGTGCTGGGGGTGGACGAGTTGGGGGGTCAGGCGGATTATGAAGCGGTGGAATATGCCCTGCACTGCGGCTGCCGGCTCATCGGTACCATGCATGGGGAGAGCGTAGAGGAAATGAAGCAGAAGCCTTATCTGGCAAAGTGGCTGGAACAGGGATTTTTTGAGCGTTATCTTTTTCTGCGGAAAAAAGAGGACAAGGGACGGGAAATCAAGATTTTAAACGAAAGGCTGGAATGGTTATGCTGAAACTGGCAGGAGCGGGGCTGATTTTATTTTCCTCCCTGATATACGGCCTGCAGTTGCGGCAGAGGCTGTCGGAGCATGTCAAACAGCTCATTGGCCTGAAGGAACTGCTGCTGATGCTGTCCGGGGAGATCTCCTATGGGAAAACGCCCTTGGGGGAAGCGTTTTTACATATGGCATCCCGGGGAAAGGAACCCTTTTGCAGCTTTTTAAAGGAAGTGGCAGAAGGGATGGAAACAGACCGGGAGCTTTTCCGGATCTGGAAGGACGTGCTGGAGGGAAAAAAGGACGGCTTCTATTTTTCCGGAGAGGAATGGGAACTGTTTTTGCATTTGGGGGAAACCTTCGGATATCTGGACGGGGAAATGCAGCTGAACCACATTTCCCTGTGCATCCAGCAGATTGATACGAAAATCGTACAGGCACAGGAGGAACTGGCTGCCAAACAGAAAGTATATCAGTGCCTTAGCATTATGGGCGGATTGTTCTGCGTCCTGATACTGATATAGCAGGGAGGGCTTATGAGCATAAATTTGATTTTTAAAATAGCTGCCGTAGGGATTTTGGTGACGGTAATCAGTCAGGTATTAAAGCACAGCGGCAGAGAAGAACATGCGTTCTTGACCAGCCTGGCCGGATTGATCATTGTGCTTTTCTGGATCGTTCCTTATATTTATGAACTGTTTGAGACGATCAAAAATTTGTTTGCACTGTAGGGAGGCCGTCGTATGGATATGATAAAAATTGCAATGATCGGGCTGGCTGCGGTATTACTGGCCCTGCAGGTGAAGGTGGGAAGGCCGGAATATGAAATTTTCCTGACGATGGCGGCCTGCCTGTGCATTTTCTTTTTCCTGGTAACGAAGCTCCAGATCGTGTTGAATGCCATCAATCAGATTCAGAATTATATCCGCCTGGATTCCCGCTACGTGGCGATCCTGCTGAAAATGATCGGTATAACCTATGTGGCGGAATTTTCCGCAAGCTTGTGCCGGGATGCCGGATATCAGGCGGTGGCAGGGCAGATTGAGCTGTTTGGAAAGCTGTCGATCCTGGTCAGCAGTATGCCGGTGCTTTTGGCGTTGTTGGAAACCATCAGCCAGTTTTTAAGCCAGTAAGGGACGGAAGGTGCATGAGCGGAGAGGATATGGAGGCGGAATGAAAAAAATATGGTTACTGGCCCTGGGATGTATGCTTCTGGCCGGAATGCAGGTACAGGCGCGGGAAAAGGGAGATTGGAACACCAGTTCGAAACAAGATGCTTCCAGGGAGGAAGTGGATTTATCCCCCCTGGAAGAAGTGGATTTTTCACAGCTGGATGAGCTGCTGAAGGAGCAGGAAACCGTTTCCTTTGATTTTAAGGGGCTGGTGGAGAAGCTGATTGCCGGGGAGGAAATTGATAAAAAATGGCTTTGGAATACGATATGGGGAACTGTTTTTCAGGAAGTGGGCCAAAGCCGGGGCTATCTGATACAAATCGTCCTTTTGGTGTCGGCCTTTGCCCTGCTGTATCAGTTTGCCAATGTATTTGAAAATGCGGCGGTGACGGATATCAGCTTCTATATTGTTTATATGATACTTTTGGCCCTTTTGCTGAAATCCTTTTCCCTGATGAGCGGGATTTTAGAAGAAAATCTGGCGCTGATGCTGGACTTTATGCGGGCGCTGATGCCGGCATTCTGCCTGACCATGGTTTTTTCCACCGGAACGATAACGGCAATGGGCTTCTATGAACTGACGCTGTTTGTCATCTATTTGATCGAAATGGTATTGACTTATGTGGCCGTTCCGGCGGTGAATATTTACATTATGATGGAGCTTTTGAACCATCTTACCAAAGAAGAGATGATATCCCGGTTTACGGGATTGCTGCAGGGGGCGGTGGAATGGCTGCTGAAATTCCTGTTTACATTGGTGATCGGCATCAATGTGGTGCAGGGGCTTCTGACCCCGGTCATCGACAGCTTTCGGACAAGCGCCTTTGCCCGGACGGCAAGTATGCTGCCGGGATTCGGCAATTCCGTAAACGCGGTGGCGGAGATTATGGTAGGTTCCGGGATCATTATCAAAAACGGCGTGGGCCTGGCGGGAATCCTGATTTTGCTACTGCTGTGCATGGGACCTCTGATAAAGGTAGGGATTATGGCCCTGTTTTACAAGCTGGCGGCGGCTGTAGTCCAGCCCATTGCCGATAAACGCCTGGCAGGCTGTATCAGCGGCATGGGGGAAGGAGCCAGGCTGATGGGGAAAATTCTGGTGACCGCAAACGTGATGCTGCTGGTAACCATTGCACTGGTGACGGCATCTACCACCTGGAACCGTTGAAACGTCCGAAAGAAGGAGTGCAGATATGCAGGGGATATATGATTGGATTAAGAATTTAGTATATTTTTACATATTAATGACGGCAGTACTGCATCTATTGCCGAAAAGCAATTACCAGAAGTATGTCCGGTTCTTCGGTGGGCTTTTGCTGGTGGTGCTCCTGGTTTCTCCGGTACTGGAATTTTTCCGGCATCCCGATGTGCTTCTGGAGCGGATTTCCTATGAATCCTTTTGGCAGGAAATGGACACCGTCCGGCTGGATCTGGCCGGCTTAGAGGAGCTGCAGCAGACGGCGTACCGGGAGGAATATGAAAAAGCCATTGCCAAGGACATTTCCCTGATGGCCCAGGAGGAAAACCTGCAGACCCTTTCGGCCGAGGTGAAGCTTTCCCGGGACTGCCGGGTGACTTCGGTGGCCCTTTCGGTTATTCCCGACGGGGGAGAGGAGGGGGTTTTGATTGAAAAAATTACATTTCAGGACAACAGCAGCGCCTATCCGGGGGTACGGGAGCTGAAACAGAAAATTGTGGAATTTTATGAAGTGGCGGACAGCCAGGTGCAGATAATGGTGCAGGAGGGATAGGCCATGAAGTTTGGATTGGATAAATTGAAAAAAATAAATAAATCCTATTTGCTGGCGGCGGCCCTGACGGGAATTCTGCTGCTGGTGCTCACAATTCCCACGGAAGAAAAAAAGGATGCTTCAAAGGAGGGGGAAACGGCCGCTGCCTCAGCGGGGACTTCCTCGGAAAGCGGCCGGGATACGTACCGGAAGAGCCTGGAACGCCAGCTGGAGCAGACCTTGGCAGCCGTGGACGGGGTGGGAAAGGTGAAGGTCATGATCACCTTAAAAGATACCGGGGAATCGGTGGTGGAAAAGGACAGGATCCGGACGGAGGAGCAGACGAAAGAAGCGGACGGACAGGGCCTGAACCGGGAAAACAGCGCCGTAAGCTCCCAGGAAGCCTCCGTATATATCCGGGACGGTACTCAGCAGGAGAGCCCCTTTGTGACAAAGGAAATTAACCCCAAGGTGGAAGGCGTGCTGGTGGTGGCGGAAGGCGGAGAAAATTCCATTGTAATAAAAAATATTTCCGAAGCGATTTTAGCATTATTTCCGATTGAGGCTCATAAAATTAAGGTAGTTAAGATGAATTAACAGGAGGTAAGTGTGTTGAAAAAAATTTTCAAAAAGAACCAGATCATTATCACGGCCCTGGCATTGATGATTGCGGTAGCAGGCTATTTACAATATACCGGAAGCAAGATCAATGATAAGTCCGCCCAGGAAGCCAGCTCGGGACTGTCCGAGGATACATATGAGATATCGGATGAAGATATGTTTACGGCAGAAGATATTTTCACCGATACCGAGGACAACAGTGAAACACTGGCGGAAGGAACCCAGAATGAAGACGCGGCGGCCACGGGGGCGGAAACGGCCCAGGCCGGAAGTGAAGAGGGAACGGAGACGGCCCAGGCCGGCCAGGAAGAGAACATCGAGCTGGCAGAGGGGACGACGGGCTCCTCGGAAGAAATTGAAAATCCGGGAGAAGCGGTGCTTACCAGCAACACCGTGGGAAATCTGAATTTTGCTGCCGAAATGAAGCTGAACCGGGAGCAGATCCGCTCCAAGAATAAGGAAACCCTGCTGGAGGTCATTAACAATGCCGAAATTACGGAGCAGCAGAAGCAGGCAGCCGTGGACGCCATGATTAAAATGACGGAAATTGCAGAGCGGGAAGCGGCGGCGGAAATGCTGCTGGAAGCCAAAGGCTTTACGGATGTAGTTGTCAGCATTACCGATGAAAATGCGGATGTGGTGCTGAATATGGGAGATGTTACCGATGCCAAGCGGGCGCAGGTAGAGGATATCGTGAAACGGAAAACCAATATTGCCGGAGAAAATATTGTAATTACCCCGATCCAGGCGACGGCCGATACTACGGCGGAGGAATAAGGACTTAGTTGGGCTGTAAAGGGAATCACGGAAGTGTTCGTTACTGCTCACTTCTGGGCCGTGCACTGTGCTGCATGGCCACAGGCCAATACAGGAATGGGGCCAGAATACGGCCTCTTGCCGTAAGGCAACTTTAAATAGGCCGGATTCGTTACTGTGAACGCCATGGGTGTGAACAGTA
>CAJUSQ010000137.1:3658-7214 GCA_910588885.1 uncultured Lachnospiraceae bacterium | reverse complement strand
TTTCTCCATGATAATCCCTCATTTTTTAGCGATATGATTCAAATTTCTGATACCAAATACAGTATAACTTTTTCCGGCATTTTTATCAACAAATAAGTGTATAGAATCCGGTTGACTTTTGATTTTCTGCAACCTATAATAAATACGAAAGCCATGCGGGAGAACTTAAAAAAGATCCGGCAACGTTGGACGTTTTCAATCCAAACAAGGCAGGCATTCACAAAAAGGAGCAAACCATGAAAAAAAATTACAAAAAATTGGATATTACAAAAAAATATTTAATAACCGGCGGAGCCGGATTTATCGGATTCCATTTAAGCAGACAACTGCTAAAAAAGGGATGTTCGGTAATTGGACTGGACAACCTGAATGATTATTATGAAGTTCAGTTAAAGCTGGACCGGCTGGAGCTTTTGGAATCTTACGAAAATTATCGTTTTATCAAAGGGGATCTGGCAGACAGGAGTGGGTTAGAACATATATTCGAAGAAGAACGTCCAGATTTTGTGATAAATCTGGGGGCCCAGGCAGGTGTACGCTATAGCATTGACAATCCGGATGCCTATATGCAGTCAAATATTATAGGATTTTATCATATTCTGGAATGCTGCCGTCATTACCCGGTGGAGCATCTTATATACGCTTCTTCCAGTTCCGTGTATGGGGCTAATAAGAAAATTCCTTTTTCTACGGAGGATCAGGTAGACAATCCGGTAAGCCTTTATGCAGCTACCAAAAAGTCCAATGAATTAATGGCTCATTGTTACAGTAAATTGTATGGTATTCCGGCTACGGGCCTGCGCTTTTTTACGGTATACGGGCCGATGGGCCGGCCGGATATGGCATATTTTAAATTTGCAAAAAAAATCATGGCCGGGGAGCCGATTCAAATATACAATAACGGTGATATGATGCGGGATTTTACCTATATTGATGATATTGTCAATGGAATTGAAAATATTCTGAACAACCCACCGGAAGAAAACAGCGACGGCGTTCGATACAAGATTTATAATATTGGAAATAATACACCGGAAAAATTGATGGATTATATTGAAACCCTGGAAAAATATTTAGGAAGAACTGCCAAAAAGGAATTTCTTCCCATGCAGCCCGGCGATGTATATCAAACATATGCCGATGTAACAGCGCTGATGGAGGATTTTGACTTTAAACCAAGTACAAGTATTGATGAAGGGCTGTCCAAATTTGTGACCTGGTTTTTAGAATACTACGGATATAAGAAGGACTGATAAACATGAAACAGCATATTTTTCTGGCTTCTCCTCATATGAGTGAAGAAGGCTTTGAACAAAAATATATTCAGAAAGCATTTGATACTAACTGGCTGGCAGCCGCAGGTGAAAATCTCGCAGTATTCGAGCGGCAGCTTGCGGACAAGACCGGAGCGAAACGTACAGTAGCTCTTTCTTCCGGAACTGCGGCCATGCATATGGCCTTAAAAGCAGCCGGGGTTGGACAGGGGGATCTGGTTTTTTGTCAATCCTTAACCTTTTCCGCAACGGCCAATCCGATTTTATATGAAAAGGCAGAACCGGTTTTTATTGACAGCGAATCAGATACCTGGAACATGGATCCGGAAGCTTTGGAACTGGCTTTTGAAAAATATGGCAGGGCCGGAAGAATACCAAAGGCTGTCATTGTAGTGCATTTATACGGTATTTGTGCGAAAATCGAAAAAGTTGCAGAAATCTGTAAAAAACACCAGGTTCCGTTGATTGAAGATGCAGCCGAGAGTTTGGGCACCACGTTTCGGGGCAAACATACCGGAAACTTCGGCGATTATGGGATTGTCAGCTTTAACGGGAATAAAATTATCACCACTTCCGGCGGAGGAATGCTCCTGATTAATACAGAAAATGCCGAAGAACGGGAGAAAAAAGTACGTTTTTGGTCCACTCAGGCCCGGGAAGCCGCAAGATGGTATCAGCATGAAGAAATCGGATACAATTATCGAATGAGCAACATTGTGGCAGGAATCGGCCGGGGACAAATGCAGGTGCTGGAAAAGCGGATTGAAAAGAAAAAATATATTTTTAACTATTATAAAACACAGTTGGCGGATTTGAAGGAAATTTCTTTTATGCCCCAGACAGATGCGAATGAAAATAATTGTTGGTTATCCGTGATACAGCTGGATGATTCCGGCAAAGTCCGTCCCCTGGAGATTATGAAAGCGCTGGAACTTGAGGACATAGAGAACCGTCCGGTTTGGAAGCCCCTGCATTTGCAGCCGGTATTTCAAAATTATGATTTTATTTCATTACGGGAAAAGCTTGCTGTTACCGACCCATTTATGGGAGCAGACAACAGTGTGGCAGGGGAATTGTTCCGAAAAGGCGTCTGCCTGCCTTCCGATACGAAAATGACCGATGAAGATCTGGCGCGGGTTTGCAGTATTATAAAGAGTTTGTGGGGTTGAGAAACCAATCAGGAAAGGAATCGGCGTGGCAAAAAAAGCAGAAACATTTACAAATCAGCTGCAAATAAAAGACGTAATACGTAAAGTGCAGCAGGAATTAATAGAATCTCAAAAAGAGCGGGAAGAATCAGGGATTCTCCCGCTTTTTGAGGTGGACTCTCTGGAATTGGAAATACATTTTATTGTAAGACAGCAAAGCGAAGGAAGAGCAGGATTGTCTTTTGCCGTTGTGGATGCTGAAGCTGAACATAATTACAGCCGCGAGCAGGTACAAAAAATGACACTTCGGTTAAAACGTGCGGAAACGGATTCGTATGATTTCTCCCCGCCCTTTAGAAGACCTTTTGCTCTATGATACAAAACGTGTACGGCTTGGAGAATATGATTTTCTTTCTTCTTCTGTCTTCCTTCAAACTTCCCGCCGGGAATATTTACAGGAATATGATAAATTTACGATGCAGCTGGATATGAGTTCGAATATTCGTACCGGTTTTCATGAACTGGTACATTTTTTCCAGTATCATACCACTCCATTTGGCATGTACTTGTCTTTGCTCTGCGATTTTCAGATGCTGCAGCTTCGAACCTTATTAAGGCTTGTAAAGGAACGAATGAGGGTGGAATACCCGCTTCTTCCTCAGATCTGCCGGCATCTTCGGCCTGTTTCACGATATGAAAAAATCTGGTATCACTTAAAATATTGGTATTTAGCAGAGTTGGTACGCCTATACCTGATAGGTGATTTTGCAAATTTTTGCTATTATTATGAAAAAAATATTTTTTCGGAGGAATTGCCCTCCCAATGGTTCTCCCAGTTAGAAGCTGAACTATGCAATGTATTAAACCTCCCTTTTACAGATCGGATTTTACAAAAGGAGGACTCCGAGGCCCAAGCCTTTCTTCACGACATTACTTTGCGAATTACCGGTAACTCCGATGCCAGAAATATTTTCGAGAATCAAGCTCGCATGGCTCAATACTGGTGGGAAATGGGATATTGTGAAAACCCATTTACGAATGTATCTTTCGAACATAAATACAGCGGATTAATTGCAGAATATACCGCTTTTTCAACTGCGGAAAATTTTCCACAGTTTCATGAAACGTTCTATG
>CAJUSQ010000137.1:0-3648 GCA_910588885.1 uncultured Lachnospiraceae bacterium | reverse complement strand
ATGCAATTTGTGAGCTGGCACTGTTTCCCCCAATCCTACCTTTTCAGGCGCAGATTGGGTCCAGAATTTCTCTGCGGGATTTAAATCCCATTGTACGGGTACGGGATATTATGGCAGCGGCACAATCCGTAGCTCCAATCAAAGATATGGACGATCATCAGCGTTTTTTGGATGAAGTGTCGGGACTCCTGAACTATCCCTCCCTCGAAGAAATTTTGAAAAGTTCCGTTTCCTTTGGCAATGAACAGGGCCATTTTTCATATGATGAATTATTGTTTTTTACCTCACAAAGACTGCGGCAGCAGGAATTCTCCATTTTTTATAATCTTGGCAGATGGCACCCCATGTCGAAATATCAATACGCAGATGCACGGCCTTTTTCTAATTTCTTCATGCCACCCATTGTACGCTTTTCGGATCAGACACTATTCTTTCGGCTAGGAGAAGTAACACAGCCAATTATAGAACGGTATTACTTATTCTACTATTTAAAGGAATTGCTGATTGGATTCCGTGCGAAAAAGGGGAACGGAACGCAGGTCTTGATTCAAGCTCCGTTTTATAGAGACGCGGAAGATTTGGAATTGCAGAATGTGGTTTGTAAAAAAGAGCTTAAAAAGTTATTTGGAGCCGGGATACCAGAGACGTTGGTTGTGAGGAAGTGACTTTCTGTTTTTACATTAAAAATATTTTTTTCATAAGAAGAATCCCTCGACTGTATTGCAGTACGGTCGAGGGATTTGTTTCTGAGTCAACACGGACTTCTTACATCTTTTTGTTTGTTGGCAGTATAGTATATGCTGAAAGCTTTTTAATATGGTTTTACACTTTCTTTTTATCTTTTTATTTATTCTAATATTTAATATTTTTCTTATTTTATACCCATATTTCTTTATATATTCTGGTTTTTATCCCTATTTGCCTTAAATAAGGATACCACACCCCCACAGATTTCTTATTTCCTTAAAGCTTTTAAGTAAGAAATCTTTATTTTTACCATTTACTATACCAGAAAAGCAGGGAATACATAGATGACTCCAAAAGATACCGAATTATGGGTAAAACGAATTTTTTTAATATGCTACGACATTTGTGCCGTCATAGGAGCAGCATCCATTGCATTATTACTGCGGTTTGATTTTCAGTATATGACTGTCCCGAAAATATATTTTGAAACATTATGGAAGGGGCTTCCCTTTTTAATTGTAAGTTCCATGCTGATTTTTTCGTTTCTCCACTTATATTCCAGCCTTTGGACCTATGCCGGAGCATTGGAATTTCTCAATATTATTTCGGGCTGTATTATGGAAAGTATTATAAGCTTTCTTGGCTTTTTTTTAATGAATGAGTGCAATGTTCATGCGATGCCCCGCAGCTTTTATATCTCATATGGCGTAGCTTTGGGCATATTCGTAACGATCAGCAGGTATGCATATCGCGGAATACGCAGTTTGTCTGCCAGAACTGCATCTCAGACAGAACACAGCAATGTATTGATTGTGGGTGCCGGTGCCGCCGGAAGTACTTTAATTAAAGAAATCTTGCACAGCCGGTATCTGCATAAAAATATTGTCGGAATTATTGATGATGATAAAAGCAAGATTGGAAGCTACATACATGGCATAAAGATTTTAGGCGGCAGGGATGCCATTTTGGATCTCTTGGCAAAGTACCGTGTGAAAGAAATCATTATAGCTATGCCGTCTGCTTCTCCTGGTGAAATAAAAGAAGTGCTTGACATCTGTAAACAAACCAGATGCGAATTAAAACGTCTCCCGGGAATATATCAATTGGTAAATGGGGATGTCAGCGTAAGTAAGTTAAAAGAGGTAGATGTCAATGATCTGCTTGGAAGGGAACCGATTCAGGTAGATTTAGATTCCATTTTAGGCTATGTTTCCGGAAAAGTTGTAATGGTAACCGGAGGGGGAGGTTCGATCGGAAGTGAACTGTGCCGTCAGATTGCATCCCATCGTCCGAGACAGCTTATTCTGATAGATATTTATGAAAATACTGCTTATGATATCCAAAACGAGCTAAAGCAGAAATTTCCCACACTTAACTTAAAAGTTCTCATTGCTTCTGTCCGGAATACAAAACGGATGGATATGATATTCGAGCAATATCGGCCAGAGATTGTTTACCATGCAGCGGCCCATAAACATGTGCCGTTAATGGAAGACAGCCCGAACGAAGCGGTGAAAAATAATGTTCTTGGTACCTGGAAAGTGGTTCAGGCTGCAGATAAATGGCATGTCGGGAAATTTGTTATGATTTCAACCGATAAAGCGGTAAATCCCACGAATATCATGGGGGCGACCAAACGGGTCTGTGAGATGATTATTCAGACCTACGACAAACATTCCAAAACAGAATTTGTAGCAGTTCGATTTGGCAACGTACTGGGAAGCAACGGAAGTGTCATACCGCTTTTTAAAAAGCAGATTGAACACGGGGGACCGGTAACTGTTACGCATCCGGACATAATCCGTTATTTTATGACCATTCCGGAAGCGGTTTCACTGGTCCTGCAAGCCGGAGCTTATGCAAAAGGCGGAGAAATATTCGTCCTGGATATGGGAGAACCGGTGAAAATTGTAGACTTGGCAAAAAACCTTATTTTTTTGTCCGGTTACAAGCCGGATGAGGACATTCGGATTACCTATACCGGATTGCGTCCCGGAGAAAAACTGTATGAGGAACTCCTTTTGGCAGAGGAAGGGATGCAGGATACGGATAACAAATTGATTCATATCGGGAAACCGATTGATATGGATGAGGATAGGTTTATGGAACAGCTTGCGGAACTAAGGGATTATGTAGTGGAAGAGCCGGATGATATCCGGGAATGGGTGAAGCGGATTGTTCCGACTTATGAGCCGAAGTAAAAAACAAATCATAATAAATAAATGTTTTTCGCTGGATATCATTAGAACTACGATTGGGAGATTAAAATGAAGGGACATATTTTTTTGGCTTCACCACATATGAGCGAGGAAGGATATGAGCAAAAATATATCCAAGAAGCTTTTGATACAAATTGGATTGCGCCATTAGGAAAAAATGTAACGGAATTTGAAAATGAAGTTGCGCAAAAACTTCAAGTAAAGAAAGCCGTTGCTCTGTCTTCTGGTACAGCAGCCATTCATATGGCTTTAAAATCTGTTGGTTTACGGCAAGGAGATATTGTGTTTTGCCAATCTTTAACCTTTTCTGCTACGGCTAACCCGATTGCCTATGAAAAAGCAGTGACTGTGTTTATTGACAGTGATGAAGAAACGTGGAATATGGATCCATCTGCATTGCAGAAAGCGTTTGAAAAATACATTAGCCTTGGAAAAATTCCTCGAGCAGTAATTGTGGTTCATTTATATGGAATTTGTGCAAATATAGATAAAATATCTGCAATATGTAAAAAATATAAGGTTCCATTAATTGAAGATGCTGCAGAAAGTTTGGGGACTACATATAAGGGAAGGTATACCGGAACATTTGGCGATTATGGAATCATAAGTTTTAATGGAAATAAGATCATAACGACTTCTGGCGGTGGAATGTTATTGGTAAATACGCCGGATGCAGAAGAAAGGGCCAAGAAAGTATTGTTCTGGGCTACTCAGGCCAGAGAAAAAGCCAGATGGTATCAAC
>CAJUSQ010000136.1 GCA_910588885.1 uncultured Lachnospiraceae bacterium | reverse complement strand
AATGTGTAAGTTTTATAAAATTTTCTTACCGGCAGTTTTCAAAGCTGCCGGTTTTTACAGAGTGTGTGAAATAATTTTTGTAAATTAAGATCCTCTATGATAAGTTATTAGAAAAGGTAGGTGTTTTTAGTTCACCTGCCTTTTACTATACAAACATCTATTTTCCCTGTCAACCCATATCAGGAAATTTTTCAGGCATCCTGGCTGTTCCGTGCTATATCTTCCCGGATGAGCGCCTTCCTCTTCTAGCATATATGATCATAAAAGATTTATTTTCAAATCAGTTTTTATTACATGCTAAAATACATTTTCTTTAAAATTCCCAGCAGCTCTTCCTTGGAAGGCTGAATCGGGTTGCACTCATAGCCCATTTCCTGCATGGCAAGCTCCGCCAGCCGGTCTAAATCCTCCTCCTTTATGCCATAGTCCTTCATAGCAGGAATATTTAAATCTTCTTTTAATTTTTTTATCTCCTGTACAACTTCTATGGCGGACAAATTCTCCTTCTTCATTCCCATGGCATATCCCACATTCTGAATCCGCGCTTCCTCATAAGGGATTTCATATTCCAATACATAGGGGAGTCCCATGGCGTTGGCGGTTCCGTGGGGCACATGCCAGACCGCTCCCAGGGGATGGGCGATCCCATGGACCAGTCCCAGCAGCGCGTTGGCAAACGCGCATCCGGCCAGCATACTGCCCATCATTACATCGCTGCGGGCTTTCAGGTTTTCCGGTTCCTTTACACAAACCGGAAGGCTTTTGGATATCAAGGAAACGGCTTTTAGCGCCAGCATATCCGACAGGTCGTTGGGCGCTTTGCTGATATAGCATTCTATGGCATGGGTCAGCGCATCCATTCCGGTGGCAGCGGTAAGGCCCGCCGGCAGGCCCAAAGTCAGTTCCGGATCCACAATGGCATGGGTGGCGTGTACCCGCTTCCCAATCAAGCTGACCTTTTGCCTGGCGGCAGTATCCGTTACGACGGAAAAATCCGTCATTTCGCTTCCGGTTCCTGCCGTTGTGGGAATGCAGATCAGCGTTCCCACCGGATTCGGAATGGCATCCCACTGGTTTTTATAATCCTGGATGGTTCCCGGATTATACAGCAGCACATTTACCGCTTTCCCGAAATCCATACAGCTGCCGCCTCCCACGGCTACAATTGCATCCGGTTTTTTCTCCTTATAGATTTCGGCGCAGGCCGCAATCGTCGTATCTTCCGGGTCCGGCTCTACCTTGTCAAAAATTTCACAATTATCGCATACCTCCCGGGCTGCCGAAATGACTTTTTCGGCAATTTTAGCTTTTACAATCCCCTGGTCCGTTACAATCAGTATGTATTTTGCCTGAATCTGCTTTAATATTTCCGGTAATTGATTCAGGCTGCCCGGCCCCCAGCAGACCTTCGGTAATACTTTAAATCCCATATTTTTTCCTCACTTCTTTTATTTTCTTTACTTCTTTTATTTTCTTTACTTCTTTTATTTTTCTTTACTTCTTTTATTTTTCTTTATTTCTTTTATTTTTTCAAGGTTTCCAGCATATTTCCCAAAGCCGTTCCAAATAACATCAGGTCCGTACAGACAATGATGTAACGGAAGCCCATTTTTTCATATTCCTTTGCCTGTTGAGCCGATACGGCAAAAATCCCGGCATATTTTTTGTGGGCCCGGGTTACGGCAAGGACTTGTTCCATCACCTGTTTTACCCGGACATCCTCCGTCTGCCCCGGGATCCCCATGGATTCCGTCAGATCAAAGGGCCCGATAAATACCACGTCCACTCCTTCTGTGGCTGCGATCTCGTCCAGATTCGGAACCCCGGCAATATTTTCACACTGGACGGCAAGCAGCAGGTTTTCATTGTTATGGGCAATATACGTTTCTGCCGAAACCCCGATTCCGTAATCGGCATTCCTGGGCAGCGTAAATCCCCGCATTCCCTGGGGATAATACGCGGCTGCCCGCACAATGGCCTCCGCCTCCTGCCTGGTATTCACCTGGGGTACCAAAATGCCTTGCGCCCCCGCATCCAAATAGCGGAGCACCGTAGCACCCTGTTTATCGGGTACCCTTGTCATCATGGTAATCCCCCGGCATTCCCCGGCCATATTCAGCAGACGGTTGGTTTCCGGCCCCGAAGAGGAATGCTCACTGTCCACCATCACAAAATCAAGGCCGGAAATCCCCATGATCTCTATGAGCTCCGGAGAAAGCGCATTGGCAAATACACCGAACACCGTTTCTCCTAAAAGCAGCTTTTTCTTTGCTTTATTTTCACGCATTCTGTTTTCTCCTGTTTTTTTCTTCCCTGGCTTTTGTCCGGCTTTCGGGTTCCTCTGAAAACCCGTCCAGCTCATAACCCATAATCCCTCCGGCGCTGTAACGGGTTCCTTCCATTTCCCGGACAATCACCCGCACCTGCTCCGGTTTTACTTTTAATTCATCCATCAGTACGTCTGCGACCCGTTCCAGCAGATTTTGGGCATGCTTCGGATCTTTTCCTTTCGGATACTGGATGGTTGCTAATACCGGCATTTATTTCATCTCCTTTTTCTCCTGAAACACTTTTGGCCTTCCGCCAATGGCAAAATAATTCCCTTCACTGGAAAGGATATACACACGCACCTCTTTCGGCTCGCAAGCAAGATTTTTTACCAAAATATCCGTAATCCTTCTGCCGAATGCCTTCCGGGCCTGAACGCTCCTGCCCGGCCCCACGGTAAAAATTACCGTGGGGCAGATACCTGTCTGTCCTTCTCCTCCCTGCAGGATCATATCCTCTTCCGCTTCAAATACACTGATCCGGATCATCCCGGTCCTGGTATTTTCCAGAATCTCTTCCGCTGCACAGGAAATTTCCTTCATACAGGCTTCCAGTGCCCGATCCGGGCAGCCTTTCCGAAGTGTAAGATCAATTGTCGGCATGTTTGCATCCTCCTTCCAAGCTTTTTTGTTTAATAACCCGTATCCGTCCGGTCATACAGAACCTTTCCCTTTACCACCGTGGCAACCGGAAGCACCTGGCAGCCCGCTTTGGTTTCCACGCCGAAGGCATCCCGGAAGGTTACTTCCCCTTCCTTTAACTCCAGAACGCTGATATTAGCCGGATATCCAACCTTCAGCCCTGTTTTCATATGGTTCATCAGGCTTGCCGGAGCGTCGGTCACACAGGCCAGCACATCCTTGAATTCCATGCCAAGCGCCATACATTCCGCCATATGCACATTCAGCCTGGAGGTGTATTTATCATTGCTTAAAGCCGACAAATCCGAGGTAATCATCTGGGGATAAAATCCCTGGGCAAAGGCCGGTTTTGCCATTTCCACACTCCAGTTCCTGGAACCGCGTCCGGTATCAAAAAGGACTCCCCTTTCCCGGGCTTCCCATACTTCCGGCCGTACGGTCCCTGTTTCGTCTAAGATATTTCCTTTGTTATAGGTATGCGTAACCACGTCCCCGGGCTTTAAATAAGAAAGCCATTCCCCGGGCGGGATGACCGGATTGGCAATATGGGCAAACAGGCGGCAGCCGATTTCATCGCAGGCTTCCCGGGCTTTTTTCAGGACTGCCTGGGTCAGCTCCGGAGTAGGCGTTTCGTTGCGGCCCACTAAAATTTTAATCCCCACCAGGATATCCTGATTTACGGCAAAGCATTCCTTCAGACGTTCTATATCCACTTCCTCTTCCAGATTTGTCCAAAGCTCCGCGGCACAGCCGATTTCCGCTTTTACGGTCAGCATCAGCGCTGCCTGAATCACTGCCGGGAAATCATTGATGCAGCTTTTCCGGTTCCGGTTAAATCCCGGCCAGGATATGCTTCCAAGATCAATGCATCCGGTAATTCCACGTTCAAACATACGTTCTCTCGGGAAATTGAACCAGGCGCCGTCCAGGACATGCACATGCCCGTCAATCAGTCCCGGTAAGGAAATACGGAAATCAAATTCGGCTCCCCCGGATCGGTGATCTCCACAATCCCAATCATATTCATGGCCTGGGTAACGATTTTTTTGCCAAAGCCCTCTTCCTTCTTCCCGTCAAAATAACGGCTCCGTTCCCCTTCTGTAGATACCACCACATAAGGCCGGTCTCCCAGAGGGAAAGCGCTATGTACCGGCGCGCCGGAAGCTCCCCGGCCAAAAGGCGGGTTCAGCGGGACCTTCCCCATAAATACCGGGTTCTTTTTATCCCTGACGTCCAGCATCACAAGGCCCACATTGGCATAAGCCAGATAAGCCACATCATCCTTTACCGTTACCGCATGGACAAACGGCTTTTTCAAATGCTCCCCAAACCCGGTTTTACTCTCTCCCCGGATCACCTGTTCCGGGACGCACCACCGGGACGCCTCCCTGGGGTGTTTGGGGTCTTTCAGGTCCATAATTCGTAAAATAAAGCTCTCATATCCTTCGCAGCAGCCCGTAAGATAGGCATACCGTCCGCCGCTGTAGAAGGAACGATGGACCCCCTGCCCGCCGGAACATTCAAATTGTCCCAGCAGCTTAGGGTTTTTGGGATCTGTCTTTACATCCCATACCATCATCCCGCACCAAGCCGGAAGATTTGGCGCACAACCGGTAAGAAAGCTGGCCATGGTCCCGTGGGCCGTAATCATTAGCCCGTCCGCCACCTGGATTTTACACGTATTCTGTCCGTCCCGTATCCCTTCATAAAACCAGGGGCCCTGAACCCACCGGACCTTTCTGGGACTGGCGGGGTCTGTTACGTCCAACACCGTCCAGCCATTGTGACGCCAGGAGGCCGTATACAAGTAATATTTCCCATTTGCCTTCTGCATGGCCATCTGAAATGCCGGCCTGCCGTCCAGGTCGTCATAGCCTACCAATGCCATGTTTTTCATCAACGGCTCTTTTCTTCGTTCCATCCTCTTCCTCCTGCTGCCTTTTACGCTCTATAAATTCAATCAAAATATCCTCCGGCCCATGGATAAAGCAGGCGTAGTTCCCCAGTAAGTGCACCGGCCCCATCACGAGCTTCACCGAATGCTTCCTGCAATGCTCCGCAAATCCGTCCAAATCATCCACCGCAAAGCAGATGTGCTTTGTTCCCAGGGTCTTTACATCCTCATTGGGCAGTTTCCGCCCTTCCGGCATGGGCTGGTATTCGTAACACTCAAACAACTCGATTTCAAATTCCCCGTTCCTCAAAAAAGCCAGCCGGAATCCTGCCTCCGGAAGCTCGTCCCTAAATACTTCACAAAATCCCAGGATTTCTTTAAACCAACGGGCCGCATCCTCCAGACTGCTGACACTGATCCCGCAATGAAGCGGTCTTATTGAAAAATCCATGCATTTCCCTCCTTATGTTATTTTTATATTTTTTCAATATAAAATTAAACTTCCATTTCCATCCGGTTGATAATATCGTTCTGCAGGTTTTCCCCCAGCTCAACAAAATAGGCGCTGTAGGTGGCTACCCGCACCAGAAGATCCCGGTACTTCTCCGGCTCGCGCTGGGCCGCCCGCAGCGTATCCGTATCCACAATATTAAACTGGACAAAAAATCCTCCGGTTTCCAAAAACGTCCGCAGCATGGAAGAAAACTTCCGCATGCTTTCCAAATCCTTCAGGGTGTTGGGACTGAACCTCATATTCAAAACGGAGCCGTTCGTCAGCTGCGTATGGTCAATTTTGCTGACCGAACGGTAGGTTGCCACAGGCCCGCTGATATTCCGGCCCTGATGGGGAGAAATGCCTCCCTCAGAAATAGGTTCCCCGGCTTTTCTGCCATCCGGAAGCGCCCCTACGTTGTAGCCGAAAATCACGTTTGCCGTTACCGCCGCCGCCGCACAGTTAATCTTCGTGCCGCAGGCCCCTTTCATGCCGGTTAGAATTTTAGCTCCGTGCATCAGCACTTCATTTACAATGCGCCCTCCGGATAAACGTACGGACAAAAAGCGCCGCAATCCCGATACTTCAAGGACTGCGACGCTTTCTGTATTTTTATGTAAAAACTACTTTTCCGGCTTCTCCGGCATTTTCCACCCTTCATGATCCGTATGTAAAAGCTCATGAGCCCGATGGGACAGGGGTTTTTCCAAATAATCCTGGTAAATTTGCGTAATGGACGGGTTCTCGTGAGAGAAACGGATGGGCGCTTCCGAATCCAGCTGGTACAGCTTGCTGCCCCGGACATCTGCCAGCTCCACGCCGTCACAGATGGGCTGTCCGCCGCCGCCGGAGCATCCACCCGGGCAGGCCATTACTTCCACGAAATCATATTCCGCCTGGCCGCTTCGAATGGCTTCCATCAGCTCTCTGGTATTTCCCAGGCCGCTGACAATGGCTGCTCGAACTGTTGTTCCCGCAATGTCAAATTCCGCTTCCCGGATGCCTTCCGAACCCCGGACAGCCTTAAATGCGTCAGGATCGGGATTTTTCCCGGTTGCCAAATAATGGGCGCTGCGCAAAGCCGCTTCCATAACGCCTCCGGTTACGCCGAAAATCACGGCGGCCCCGGTGCCCACGCCAAGAGGCATGTCGAACTCTTCTTCCTTCAGGATCTGGGGCTTAATGTGCTTTGCCCGCAGGAAACGGCCGACTTCCCGGGTGGTCAGTACCACGTCCACATCCTGTCCGGCTCCGGCATCATTCATTACCGGAAGGTCTGCTTCCTGCTTTTTGGCCGTACAGGGCATAATGGATACGGAAAAAATCCGCTCCGGCTCCACGCCCAGAAGCTGGGCATAATAGCTTTTCGCCACAGCGCCGAACATCTGCTGAGGAGATTTTGCCGTGGAAAGCTGGGATACCATGTCGGGATACTGGGATTTCAGGAAACGTACCCAGCCCGGGCAGCAGGAGGTAAACATGGGCCATGTATGGTCCCCTTTTTGGGAAAGCCGCTCTAAAAATTCGCTTCCTTCCTCCATAATCGTAAGGTCTGCCGAAAAATTCGTATCAAATATGTAGTCGATGCCGCTTTTTCGAAGGGCTGCCACCAAGCGCTTCACGGTGGCCTGTTCTCTGGTCATGCCGAAGCCTTCTCCCCAGGCGGCCCGGACGGCCGGTGCAATCTGCACTACCACGATTTTATCCTCATCCGCAATGGCGTCCACCACCCGTTCCACATCGTCCCGCTCCCGCAGGGCGCCTACCGGGCAGTGGGTAATACACTGGCCGCAAAGGGCGCAGTCCGCTTCCTCAATGCGCCTGCTGTGGGAGACATTGACGCTGGTACGTTTTCCGGTGTTTACAATATCCCAGATATTTAAGCCCTGGACTTTTTCACAGATCTGGACGCAGCGCATGCATTTGATGCACTTGGATGCATCCCGGATCAGGGGGAAGTCCTGG
>CAJUSQ010000135.1 GCA_910588885.1 uncultured Lachnospiraceae bacterium | reverse complement strand
CCCGTCAATATCCGGATGCACCGTTTCCCCGTCCAGTTTCAGGTTCTCTTAGACAAATTTCGTGGAAACGCTGATCGGAGGCTTCGCCAGCAGCACCGGGCATGTCGGCGCCGGCGGAAGGCTGGTCAGTTGTTCCCCGATCCCTTCTGCCAAAGCCGTCCCGCGGATCAGGCAAAAAGGCACGTCCGCACCGATCTTCACCCCCCGCTTCTTCAATTCTTCCCAGGAAAGCCTTAGCCCGAACATCTGGTTCATCCCGTAAAGCACCGCTGCCGCATCCGAGCTTCCTCCGGCCATACCTGCCGAAACCGGAATGAACTTCTTCAAATCAATGCGAACCCCTTCCTCAATCCGGAATTCATCCTTCAGCAGCTTCGCCGCCTTGTACACCAAGTTATTTTCATTGGCCGGCAGATAATACAGGTTGGTCTTCACCCGGATCTCTCCGTCCTCCGTCTTCCTAAGAAAAATCCGGTCATACAGATTGACGGACTGCATCACCATCCGCACCTCATGATAGCCGTCCTCCCGGCGTCTTAACACATCCAGACCCAAATTAATTTTCGCCAATGCCCTCAAATTAAAATCCGTCATTTTCCCTTCTCCCATTGCACAACCCCCATTGTCTGCCCCCTGATTCATTCCGAACCCGTTATGAACCCCGGCGAAAAACAACTCTTTTCTCCTTTTGTATTCTGTATACATTGTAAGATTATTTCTAAAAAATGTCAACGCTTCCTTTAAAGTTTTCCCAATCTTATCCGATATATATACTAGAAACTATTAACTATTTATTTCAGAAATGATCGAATAGGGATGTTCACATTTCCAAGACCAAGGAGGGTTCCATATGGACGTGAATAGTGTAAACAGCGCTTCTTCTACCGCGAGGACTTACGAATCCGCATACAAGAAGCAGGCTCCCAAGACTGAGGAGAAGGACACCGCTGCAAAGAAACCTGAAAGCGGTGCCGTATATGAACCGAGCAGCAAAGCAGACCGCAGCGCGATCGTTGCCAGACTGAAAGCTGACGCCGAGCAGAGAACCGCTCAGATGCGTACCATGGTTGAGAGCATGATGAAGAACCAGGGCCAGCAGATCGGTAATGCCGACAGCATGTGGCGTTTCTTAGCAGGCGGCAATTTCACCGTTACCGCAGCAGCAAAGGCCCAGGCTCAGGAAGCCATTTCCGAAGACGGTTACTGGGGCGTAAAGCAGACCTCAGAGCGTATCGTTGAGTTTGCAAAGGCTCTGACCGGCGGAGACGCATCCAAAGCAGAAGAAATGCGGGCTGCATTTGAGAAGGGCTTTAAACAGGCTACCAAATCCTGGGGCAAAGATCTGCCTTCGATTTCAAACCAGACTTACGATGCCGTTATGAAGGGCTTCGATGAATGGGTTGGCAAGACGGAAGCTTAGGATGGATATGGGAAAGAGGAGAAACCTGGTTTGGTTGCTCCTCTTTTTTATGA
Organism: uncultured Lachnospiraceae bacterium; assembly: GCA_910588885.1. GTDB lineage: Bacteria > Bacillota > Clostridia > Lachnospirales > Lachnospiraceae > 14-2. The sequence continues at coordinate 5,873 of CAJUSQ010000135.1, read as the reverse complement.
GAATACGATTTTTCGACTCCGCACTTTTTATACCAACCTCCCCCCCGCCTTTTTGGAACTATCAAGCTCCTGTTGAAAGAAACCGTTTTCCTTCCTAAGAAATTTGTAAGAAATTCTACATAGAAAATTGAAAAATCCGTTGGCTAAAACGAAAAAACCGCACCCTTATTTTTGATACAATCTATCTATCAAAGCAAGGGTGCTTGCATTTTTTAGGAGGAATGATTGATATGAAATTAAGAACCAGAAATAGGAAATCCGGAATCGGGAATCTAAAGCTCCAAAGCAGGAATCGGCGCAGGTACAGATGCAATCTCTTTTTATCCCTTGGCACTTTTGTCATTACCGGAGGATGTATCAGCAGCCTTTTATGGGCCGGCCTGGGTAGATCCTTTCCAAAGGGCAGGGAAACCCAGGATCGGCCAGCCGGAATTGTGCAGGCAGCGATACCGTCCCCGGCAAAAGCCGATCCCCCCATAGAGGAAATGGTTTCTGAAGATATGCCTTTGGAAACGGAGCCAATGCAGCATCAGATACAGGATCATCATACGGACGAGCCCTGGAATTTAGCGCTTGTCAACAGCAAACATCCCATTCCGGATAATTACAGCGCAGATTTAACAGAGGTTCCGGGCGGAGAACGTGTAGACGCGCGGATCTATGAACCGCTTATGGAAATGCTGGAAGATGCCAGGGAAGGAAACCTGGGGGAACTGCCCCTGGTGGTATCCGGCTACCGGACCCAGGAAGACCAGCAAGCCCTCTATGACGATAAAATTTCCAAATATAAAAAACAGGGATATTCCGACAGCGACGCCACAGAGCTGGCAAAACAATGGGTCGCCGTCCCCGGCTACAGTGAACATCAAATCGGTTTAGCTGTGGATATCAATGGAGCGGCTTATGATGTTTATTTATGGCTGCAGGAAAACAGCTATAAATACGGTTTTATTTTCCGGTATCCCGGCAATAAAACGGACATTACCGAAGTGTCGGAAGAGGTATGGCATTACCGGTATGTCGGTACCAAAGCCGCAAAAGAGATTTATGAACGGGGAATCTGCCTGGAAGAATATCTGGCCGAACAAAACCCGATTTTATGATACGATACGATATGATATGACGAAATCTCCGGCTTTCCATTCTTCCCCGGACCGCAAAAAAGCCCCCGCAGCAAATTTACTGCAAAGGGGGCTTTTCCTTTACCCATTTTTACGGTTCGATTTCCCGGCAAATTTCACCTTAAAGGTGTACCACAATGCTCCCGTAATGCATACGGAAGAATATGCGCCGCAGATAATACCGGCCATCAGGGGCAGGGCGAATTCTTTAATCGAGGTAACACCCAAAAGCCACAGCACGAACACCATAATAAAAGTAGTAAGTGAAGTATTAATGCTCCGGGACAAGGTCTGGGTAATACTCCGGTTGGCCACTTCCTTCAGGCCCTCCGGACTCTGATCCCGCAGCCCTTTCAGATTCTCACGGATCCGGTCAAAAATAACGATGGTGGCATTGACGGAATATCCTACAATGGTCAGCATACAGGCGATAAAGGTATTGCCCACCGAAATCCAGGCAAACACGTAGAACGCCAGTACGACTAATACGTCATGTACCAAAGCCAATACCGCACTTCCGGCAAAACGGATATCCTTAAACCGGAACCAAATATAAATCAGCATACAGATCGTGGCAATCACAACGGCCCAAATAGCATCCGCTTTCATTTCGGAGCTGACCGTCGCACTGATGTTCTCACTTAAGATTCCCGATTCCTCTACGCCGAAGTTCTCCTGCATAGCCGCCTGAAAGGCTTCCTTTTCCGGAAGCTCCAGGAAACGGGTCTTAATTACTACGTCTGTGGAACCGTCGATTTTCTGGGTCTGAACATTGCCGTCTCCGGTAATTTCTTCCACAACCGGCACGATTTTCTCACTGATTTCCTCAATGGAAAATTCTTCCGGGAAGGAAACCGTGGTGGCGCTTCCGCCCATAAAATCCAGGCTGTAATTTAATATCGTGCCTTTTCCGCCGTTCCTTACGGCCATTCCCACAAAGCCTGCTACAATCACAACCAGGGAAATACCGAAGAAAATCCCTCTTTTTCCAAGGAAATTCACGGTCTTACGCTCCTTCTGCATTCCATAGAGCGCCTGGCCCTTTAAACCGATTGCGAAGAAGCACTTCATAATCCACCGGGTCACTACCAGTGCCGTAAACATGGACAGCACAATACCGATTCCCAGGGTATAGGCAAAGCCTTTCACGGTTCCGGAGCCTCTTAATCCCAGTACCACGGCTGCAATCAAAGTGGTGATATTGCCGTCCACAATCGCGGACATGGCTTTGTGGAAACCGGATTTTATGGAAGATTCCACGGATTTTCCTGTGGCAATCTCCTCCCGGATCCTGGCAAAAATAATCACGTTGGCATCCACGGCCATACCGATGGAAAGCACGATACCTGCAATTCCGGGCAAGGTCAGGGTGATATCAAAAATCCACAGTACATACACCGTCAAGGCACAGTATAAAATCAATGCAATGCTGGCTGCAAGGCCCGGCACCCGGTACATTACAATCATAAACAGCATAATGAAAATCAGGCCGATGGCCGCTGCCATCAGGCTGGTAGCCAGCGCTTCTTCACCCAGCTGTGCTCCCAGGGACTTGGAATGCAGTTCCCGAAGCTCTAAGGATAAGGAACCGATCCGGATCTGGGAGGCCAGCGCGGACGCTTCCTCAAAGCTTGCCATCCCGTCAATTACGGCATTTCCGTCGGAAATTACCGCATTTACCCTGGGCTCGCTGATCCGTTCCCCGTCGTAGACAATCGGAAGGATTTTTCCCAGATTATCCTGAGTGGCTTTTGCAAATACCTGCGCCGCTTCTTCTGTCAATGACAAGGACACCATATACTGCCGCTGTCCGGTGGTTTCCGACGTCCTGGTAATGGGCTGTGCATCCGCAACATCCAGTCCGGTAAGGATCACCTCTCCGTCCGAGGTCTGGAATTCCAGGGAGCCGGGCTTTCCCAGCTCCTCCAGAATCGTATTGGCATCACTGACACCCGGGATTTCAATATTAATCCGGTTGCCCCCTTCTCCGTAAACCTGTGCTTCCGTACTGTAGGACTCCACACGCTTCTGGAGCTTGTAAATGGTATCGCTCATTTCCTCCGCCGTGGGATTTTCTTTCACGGCCTCATAGGTGATGCTGACGCCCCCCTTCAAATCCAGGCCCAGCTTGATATTCCGGCTCTCGCCCACGCCTACCGTGGATATGATGGTACCGGCATACCAGGAAACGGCTGCCAGAATCACCAATATCACAGCCAGGACTGCAAATCCCTGGCCTTTTTTCATTGTTTTCATTGTTTTCCTCCTTCTTCTGCTGCGGCTTTTGCGGTTCCCGCTGCTTTCCTATGCTTCCTCCGCCAATGCGGCCTTTATCATAATCGCACACTCCACCCGTTTCTTCTGCAGCTGACAACCGATGTCATATGCATCATGGATCGTTCCGTGGAAGTGATAGGAATTGGCTGCACAGCCGCCGCTGCAATAAAATTTTGCAAAGCAGTCCCGGCATTTTTCTTTGGAATAAACATTACAGCCCCTGAATTCCTCCCGGATTTCCCGGGCCTTCACACCTTCCCACACATTTCCCATACAGAACTGTTGTTCTCCTACAAATTGATGGCAGGGATACAAATCCCCTGCAGGCGTTACTGCCAGATATTCCGTTCCGGAGCCGCAGCCGCTTAACCGCTTGGCCACACAGGGGCCGCCCTCCAAATCAATCATAAAATGAAAGAAATTGAACTCTTTTCCTTTCCGATGCCGCTCAATCATCTCCCGGGCCAGCTTGTCATATTCCTCATAAAGCCTGGGCAGATCCTCTGTTCTTAAGGCGTATTCCTCCGTTTCCGCGGCCACCACCGGTTCCACGGAAATCTGCCGGAAGCCCAAATCCGCCAAATGCAGCACATCCTGGGAAAAATCCAAATTCTGATGGGTAAAGGTTCCCCGTACATAGTATTTTTCCTGATTCCGGCTGTCTGCAAACTTCTGAAACTTGGGCACAATCAGGTCATAGCTCCCGGCTCCTTTGGGGAAGGGGCGCATATGGTCATGCACCGCTTTCCTTCCGTCAATGCTCAATACCACATTGGCCATTTCCCGGTTGGCAAACTCCATTACTTCATCGTCCAGCAGCACGCCGTTGGTCGTCAGGGTGAACCGGAAATTCTTATTATGAAGCTTCTCCTGCTCCCTTCCGTAAGCCACCAAATCCTTCACTACCTGAAAATTCAAAAGGGGCTCGCCGCCGAAAAAATCCACCTCCAGATTCCGGCGGTTCCCGGAATTGGCAATCAAAAAATCCAGAGCTGCCCGGCCCGTTTCAAAGGACATCAGCTCACGCTTGCCATGGTATTCCCCTTCCTCCGCAAAGCAGTAACGACAAGCCAGGTTGCAGTCATGGGCAATATGAAGGCACAAGGCTTTCACCACCGTGGGACGGTTCTGAAATTCCCCGATATAGGTTTCATATTCGTCTTCCGTAAACAGTTGCTTGTCCTCCGTCAGGGCCCGGATCTCCTCATAAGCCTCCGCCAGTTCCCCGGCTTCATAATCCCCGCCCAGCTTTTGGAAAATTTCCTCCCTGGTATTCCCCTGGTACAAGGGAATCATATCATAGACTACCTCATCTACCACATGCACCGCGCCGCTGTTCACATCCAGTATAATATTGTAGCCATTGTTTTTATATTGATGAACCACTGATTCAGTTCCCCACTTTCTAAATCCTGTCAAATAAAATAATTGATACACATTCTATAACGCACAAATGACCGCTCGCCCGACGCGAACGGTCTTCTTTGCTTTCACGTATTGGTAATCATGCAGGATCCTTCCTGCCTTCGGCTGCTTCTTATTTCTGCTCGCAGCTCTGATTTCCTACGGTGCAGGAAGTCTTGCATGCAGACTGACAAGAGGTCTGGCATTCACCGCAGCCGCCTTTTTTCACAGTCTTCTGTAATTTCTTTGTATTTAAGGTCTTTACGTGTTTCATAAAATATCTTCCTTTCTTATCCTGTTTTGTTCAAACTAAATCAAATTATAACATACTTTTGAAAGTCTGGCAAAGTAATTTTGAAAAAATTTTCAGGCCCTATTTATCTAAAATTTTCTTCAACTCGTCCATAAACGTATTGATATCCTTGAACTCCCGGTACACGGAAGCAAACCGGACATAGGCCACCGCCTCCAAGTCCTTCAGCTTATCCATCACAATTTCCCCAATCACAGAACTGGAAATCTCCTTTTCTTCCCGGTTAAAAATTTCCGTCTCCACCTCATCCACCAGCTGGTCGATCTGAGTCACGGAAATCGGCCGTTTATGACAGGCTCTAAGCACTCCCGCCTCAATCTTGGAACGGTCATACTGCTCCCGGTTATTGTCCTTCTTAATGACAATCAGCGGAATCGTTTCCACTTTTTCATAAGTGGTAAAGCGCTTGCCGCATACGTCACACAATCGGCGGCGGCGGATGGAATTATTGTCATCAGCCGGCCTGGAATCAATGACCCTGGTATTATCACTGCTGCAAAACGGACATTTCATATGGACTCCTCCTTGTGGTATTCCTGCGATTGCGGTACTCAAAGCGGGAATGTAAAAGCTTCCGGCACCGCGATCACTTATCTGTACACAGTATTATATTTCTCCATATTATACCACAAAAAAGTACTCGTTACAATATACTGCAAACATTATATTTATCGACGATACCACCATCGTTACTGTTAACACCGATGGTGTTCACAGTAACGAATCCGGCCTATTTAAAGTTGCCTTACGGCAAGAGG
>CAJUSQ010000134.1:5186-7443 GCA_910588885.1 uncultured Lachnospiraceae bacterium | reverse complement strand
GTAGTCTGCCAGCAGTGCGGAAAAATCCTTCAGCTCCTGCGCAGAGGGCAGTTTTGCAAACAGCAGCAGGAACGTGCTCTCCTCAAAGCCGAAATGGGTTCCTTCCGACAAGCCCTTGATAATGTCCTTCACATTGTAGCCCCGGTAGTACAGCTCGCCGTGGGCCGGTACGGATTTGCCGTCTACCAGCTTCGTGGCGTTGACGTCGGATATTTCGGTAAGCCCTACCAGAACGCCCTTCCCATTCAGGTCACGAAGCCCCCGCTTTACGTCAAATTCCGTATAAAGGGACGGATTAATGGTAGCGGCTTGCTCGCAGCGCTTGGATAATTCTAAAATTTCAGGTGTGATTTCACAAAACGGATTCGTGGTCAATGGATTCATTGTCTGCATAGATCTCCTCCTATTCGGTAAAAATTCAATATAAAAAATAAATGCTGGGCTGTTTGGTTTATGAATGTAACGTTTTAATGCGGTAAAATTCACATTTTTCAAATATAATAGCATATGTTAATAAATTAACACAAGTAAAAATTTGTTTTTTCCTAAATTTCACGAAAATTTTGAGAAAAACAGAACAATATTTGCTAATTATGTCAGTGAATTTTGCAAAGGTCAGAGCGTGCGGCAAAGAAACCAGAGAGACGTAAGATTTCCTGCAAAAGTGTAAGATTTTTGAAAGAATCAAAGAATCATTTACTATAATATAATATGATATAGGAAAAGCATCAAAATGGCAAGTACTGAAAATATTAAATTTCTGTAACATTTTTCTAATATCTTCGAAAAAGAGATTGACAGAAAAATAACAAAGGGCTATTCTAAAGAGGATGGCTTTCAAAATTTTTTAAGAAATAACGCATGATTAAGGAGGAAAAAAGAATGGCGACAAAAGCGTATTATCCCAGGACAGAGATTGGACCGGGCAAGGTAGGTTTTTCCAAGACACGCTCGATTATTGAAGCGGCCTTCTATGGAAATAATGTAATCAAGGTGAATACATTAAAGGAAGCCTATGAGCTTGCGAAGAATTCTCCGGGAACCGTAGTAACCGATATGCCGGTATACAGGGGTGAGGAATTCGGCTTAGAGCCAGATGCCAAGGTGCTTTTGTTTAACGATGGATCTATCACCGGCCGTTATGCACCTGCCCGCAGAATTACCGGAAAACCGGGTGTAAATACCACAGAACTGGATAAGCTTTTGATGGATGCGGTATATGATTCCAGATGGAAAACCATGTACCACGCAGAAGTTTATATCGGGCTTGATCCGGAATTCATGGTGAAGGCGCATCTTCTGATTCCGGAAGGGGAAGAGAACCTGATGTATTCCTGGATGCTGAATTTCCAGTATATGTCCGACGGATATGTGAAGATGTATAAGGAATCCAAGCTGTATGAAAATGAGCCGGACATCTATATTTTCTCGGATCCCCAGTGGGTTGGCACGGACAAAACCGATATCAGCGACCCCAAATGCTTATGCTATTTTAATACCGATACCAACTGTGCAGGAATCCTGGGCATGCGGTATTTTGGTGAACATAAAAAGGGTACCCTGACCCTGGCCTGGGCCCTTGCAAACCGCAATGGCTATGCCTCCTGCCATGGCGGACAGAAGGAATATACGTTAGAGGACGGTTCGAAGTATGTAGCAGCCGTGTTTGGATTGTCCGGCTCCGGAAAATCCACGATTACCCATGCAAAGCACAACAATAAATATCCTTCCATTAAGGTACTGCATGACGATGCATTTATTATCAATGCAGAGAGCTGCTCCTCCATTGCATTGGAGCCTACTTATTTCGATAAGACGGCAGATTATCCCACCGCTTGTGAGGACAACAAATATCTTCTGACGGCTCAGAACTGCTCCGCAACCTTGGACGAGGAGGGAAAAGTGGTACTGGTGACCGAAGATATCCGGAACGGAAACGGCCGTGCCATTAAGTCAAAATTGTGGTCCCCCAACCGTGTGGATAAGATCGAAGCTCCGGTAAATGCAATTTTCTGGATTATGAAGGATCCCACCATCCCGCCGGTAGTGAAGTTAAAAGGCGCTTCCCTGGCTTCCGTAATGGGCGCAACCCTGGCTACCAAGCGTTCCACTGCAGAGCGTCTGGCAGCAGGCGTAGACCCCAATGCACTGGTGGTTGAGCCTTATGCAAATCCGTTCCGTACGTATCCTCTGGTACATGATTATGAGAAATTCAAATCCCTGGTTGAAAATAAGAACGTAGACTGCTACATTATCA
>CAJUSQ010000134.1:0-5176 GCA_910588885.1 uncultured Lachnospiraceae bacterium | reverse complement strand
GATTTCATGGGCAAGAAAGTACAGCCGAAGGATACGCTGGGCGTCATTGAAGCGATTGTGGAAAAGAAGGCCGAATTCAAGAAATGGGGCCCCTTCTCCGATATCGAGATTCTGGAATGGGAAGGATTTGTGCCCAACCTGGATGATAAGGACTATATCGACCAGTTAAAGGCCCGTATGCAGGACAGACTGAATTATGTGACCAATTTAGACGAGGCGGAAGGCGGCTTCAATAAGCTTCCCGAGGATGCGGCTGCCGCAATCAAGAAGGTCGTGGATGAAGCCAATTCCTTATAAGCTTTAAGCCTTCGGAAAAGCCGCCCGCCGGGACGGAGTTTCACTGGAAAAAAATAACTGCAAAAATTGTAAAAAAAAATAATTTTTTGTTGATTATCTGGTTATAATAGAGTATAATCAATTTTAGATGAAACGAGATTCCTGGGATGTTCGACACCCTGCTATTTTGAACCTACATTTTTTTTCATGGGATTCCTAAATCTCCGGAGGTATGTCAGGCCGTACGCTTTCTGGCTGGTACCAGAAGGCATTTGAGTCAGCGGAAGACAGAGGGCCGGATGCGGACGCCCCCCTAGCTTTGCTAGGAGTCAAAATTGCAGGAACCGGCATTTTGGGATTACAAAAGATTTTACAAAAGAATTCTTACGTAAGGTTTGACAAAAGAAGAGATTGTAAAATACACAAGAGATATGATACGAAAGACAGAAGCTGCTTAAGGGGACTTAAGCAGCTTCTTATGTCATTGGAACATTTCAATTTGAAAGCGGGAAGGAAAAGTAAAAAAGGGAAAAGATAAAAGTATGAAAAAAAGGGAAAAGATTTTGCTTCCGGTGCTGGCGGTGTGTATTTGTGCGGCAGCCCTGGTACTGCTTTCCGTTGTGAACAGGAAGGAAGAGGCGGGGTTTTCGGAGGATTGGGTTCAGGATTGGGAGCTGGCCCCGCTTTTGAGCTTTACCTATTACGATACGGAGGGCTGGCAGGATAAGCTTTCCGGGCTTGTGAAGGGGAAGCTTTCTTATCGGGAGCTTTCCGGGCTTTTAGAGTTCCTGGGGGCGGAGGAATATATTTCATATGAAGAAAAGGCAGGCTTCATGCAGGTATCCCGGGAGGTGTTTTTTGAGATCTATGACCAGCTGGTGGATCTTTTGGATGCAGACAGCCGGGTGGCTATGGAAGAACGTGTGTTTGTGGGAGCAGAAGCCAAGGAAGACCAATGGCTGACCCAGAAGGGCTATGAGACGGTGGCGGGCGGGCTTTCCTATCTGAATCAGTATGAGATGTATCGGGTATATACCCTGGAAGGGGCCATTATTGGAGTACGGGACAGGCTGGACGGGGAGCTTGCCTGGGAAAACGTTTTTGTACATAAGGCCGGGGACGGCAAGGCGGAGGTCCTGTTTGAAAAAGAACAGCTGTCCATTGAGGTACCGGATCTTACGGATGCATTTACCGATACGATCTGTGACTTTCACTGGAAGGACGGGGCCGTAACGGCTATTTATAAAAAGGAAGACCGGATTCAGGGAAAGATTCTGGCATATGACGAAACAAAGATTGAGATTTCCGGTTACGGGGCCTTGTCTCACAGCGGCAGCCTGAAGGTCTACAAGACCTATGGGACCGTGGAGCAGCTGGACGAATCCAAGCTGGTCATTGGAAATCTGATGGCGGAATTCGTAGTAGCACAAAAGGAGGTCTGCGGGATTATTCTAAGAGAGCCTGCCCAGATTGAGCAGATCCGCGTCCTGCTGTTAAACGGCGCCGCTCCCTATTATTCGGAGCTTTATCTCGTAGCCGGAGAAGGGGCGGAGGTGACGTTTTTGGAGGAAAAAAAGCCCCTTGCCCCCAATACGGTGCTGCGGGTTTCGGATTACTGGCAGGGGCAGGAAGAGGGATATCTAAGGATAGACCCGGCCGGAACGGGGCTGCTGTATCTGACGGATGAGGCCGGGACCCCGGTTTCCCTGGGATATCAGGGCAGCTTTGAGGTTCGGAAATATCCGGAAGGGTACAGTGTAGTCAATGAGCTTTCTTTGGAGGATTATCTCTGCGGGGTGGTGCCCAGTGAAATGCCCTCTTCGTATGAGACGGAAGCGCTGCGGGCCCAGGCAGTTTGTGCAAGAAGCTATGCATGTATCCAGCTTACCAAGGGGGATTATGCAGGATTTGGTGCAAATGTGGATGACAGCACCAATTATCAGGTGTATAATAAGCAGGAACGGGAGGAACGGACCACGCTGGCAGTTAGGGATACGGTAGGGGAAGTGCTGATGTATCAGGGCGCCGTTGCGGAGGCGTATTATTATTCCACCTCCTGCGGATTGACCCAGGATATGAGCGTCTGGAACCAGCCGGAAACGGAAGACTTCGGTTATTTATGCAGTACCTCCCTGCTGACCGGGGAAAACCAGCCGGATTTGTCCGGGGAAGAAGGATTTGCGGCTTTTTTACAGAGCGGGGATTATACGGCTTATGACAGCGAGGCGGCTTATTTCCGCTGGCAGGCAAGCTTGGATCCGGCGGGGCTTTTGGCGGCCGTGAACCAGGCGGCAGCAGAACGGAGGGCCGTGAAGGAGGAGCATGTGCAGATTCTGGATCAAAACGGTCAGATTTGTAGTATGGACATATCCCAATTGGGGAATATTACCGGAATTCAGCCGGTGGAGCGCAGCGCCGGAGGCGTATTGAAAAAGCTGCAGATCCTGTATGAGAACGGAAGTATCCTGCTTACTACGGAATATAATATCCGGCGGGTACTGGGGGCGGCCGCGACTTCCCTGACGGATCGGAACGGCAGCAGTATCCAGGTTTCTTCCCTGCTTCCCAGCGGGGCTTTTACGGTTCAGCCCGGGGAAACGGGCTATGTGCTGTATGGAGGAGGCTATGGCCATGGGATCGGTATGAGCCAGAACGGTGCCAACGGCATGGCGAAGGCAGGCTTTGCCTATACGGAGATTTTACAGAAGTTTTATCAAAATATTTCCATTGAGAATATTTATAACGGTACGTCCGGGTAAGGGAAGGTTCGGTATGATGTGTTACAGGAAACCTGCGTATGGGATACCGGGGCGGAAGGAGAAGTTGCATGTTTTTTAAGACAATGGCTTTTATACGGATGTTTGTAAAGAAGTGCAGGGAAGACAATATCAGCGCATTTGCCGCTCAGTCCGCATTTTTTCTGATTTTGTCCATCATACCCTTTCTGATGCTGTTTATTTCCCTGGTACAGTATACGCCGGTAACGGAGAGTATGGTAATGGCTGCCGTAAACCGGGTAATGCCCGATTATATTTCGCCGTTTTTAATTACGATCATACATGAAGTATATTCTAAAAGCGCCGGATTAATCTCTTTGTCAGCAATTACGGCCATATGGGCTTCCGCAAAGGGAATCCAATACCTGTCCAACGGCCTGAATGTGGTATATGATATTATGGAAACCAGGAATTATTTCCGGCTGCGATTCCGGGCCATCCTGTATACGCTTGTGTTTGTAATTGCGATTGTGCTGGCTTTGACCCTTTTGGTGTTCGGCAATATTATCCAGGGGCTTCTGATGGAGTATTTTCCCTTTATCGGGAAGCTGACGGAAATCATCCTAAGATTAAGATCCTTGATTATGATGGCGGTTTTCGTATTCTTTTTTGCAATCCTGTATAAGATGCTGCCGAACCGGAAAGCGGATCTGCGCAGCCAGCTGCCGGGCAGTATTCTCTGCGCCCTGGCCTGGTCTGTGTTTTCTTTCGGATTGTCGGTATATGTGGATTATTTTAACGGCTTTTCCATGTATGGGAGCCTGACGACGATTGCCCTTTTGATGCTGTGGCTGTATTTCTGTATGTACATCCTGATGATTTGTGCGGAATTAAACGATGTCTATGAGGAGCATTGGGCGAAACGGAGGAGGAAATAGGGATGGAAAAGGCTATTTGAAGATTGTGAAATTTGTGTCAGACGAGTCTTCGGGAAAAGAGTATTATACCCTGGCTTTGACCAACAAAGAAGTAAGGATTATGTTTGAAAAAATGATTCGGAATTGGTTTCATGAAAGTGGGGATTCCTATCATCGGTTCATACAGGCGCTGTTGTCAGGAGATTTGGATGGGATGAATCAATATATGAACCGGGTGGCCATGGCGGCGTTCAGCTATTTTGATACCGGAACGCATCCCTCCGGGCAGGAGCCGGAACGGTTTTACCATGGATTTGTGCTGGGACTGATTGTGGAATTGGCCGGGCGTTATACCATTTTATCCAATCGGGAGAGTGGATTCGGAAGGTATGATATAATTTTAGAGCCGAATCAAGGTGTGGTTTTTATTTGAAAGAAATCCTTGCACTTTTTCTTCCTACGTGATAGAATAAGTGCCATAAGAAATTGGAAAGGCAAAGAAGGTGTACAGTAAGCATTTGTGACTGCCCAAAGAGAGAGAGGATCATTGGCTGGAAGTCCTTTCGGGAAAGGCAGACGCTGAATTTCACACCGGAGCTGCATATCCGAAGGCCGCAGAGTGGTTTTCTGTTTCCTGGGATCAACGATTTTCCCGGGGAGATAATCAGAGGAAGACGGAGGTAAGATATGACGTATATGCACGTTACGCATAAGAGCGCCCGGATGAAAGCCGGGAAGCAGGGTGGTACCGCGGAGCATTTCGTCCCTATGCCGATATGGCATGGGGATTTTTTTTGTTTCATAGGAACAACCATGTTGCTGTGAAATGCGAAGGTACTTTGGAAGACTTTACGGACACCATGAAAAAATAGAAAGAGGAGAATGCAATGAAAGAAAAACTGGAGCAGATCAAGGCAAATGCAATTCGTGAAATTGAAAATTCCAATGGGCTGGCGAAGCTGAATGAGGTAAGAGTCGCATTCCTTGGGAAAAAAGGGGAACTGACGGCGGTGTTAAAGAGCATGAAGGATGTGCTTCCGGAGGAACGTCCCCTGGTGGGCCAGCTGGTCAACGAAACGCGCCAGAGCATAGAAGCTTTGATTGAAGAGACAAAAGAGAAAATGGAAGCGGCGGAACGGGAAATCCGGCTGAAAAAGGAAGTTATTGACGTAACCCTTCCGGCAAAGAAAAACCTGGTCGGGCATCGTCATCCCAATACCATTGCCTTAGATGAAGTGGAACGCATCTTTGTGGGGATGGGCTACG
>CAJUSQ010000133.1 GCA_910588885.1 uncultured Lachnospiraceae bacterium | reverse complement strand
CTGATCGTGGTAAACTGTATCATTTTGGGCCGTGCGGAAAGCTATGCTTCCAAGAATCCGGTGGTTCCCTCGATCTTTGACGGGATCGGCATGGGCCTGGGCTTTACGGTGGGCTTAACCTGTATCGGTATCGTACGTGAGATCTTAGGAGCAGGACAGATCTTCGGATTCCAGCTGCTTCCGCTGGCAGAAGAGGGCGGATTGGGCTATACCCCCATTACCATCTTCGTATTGGCGCCCGGCGCGTTCTTCGTATTGGCCTGCCTGGTGGCGGTTATGAATATCGTACGTGCCAGGGCTGAGAAGAAGGGCAAACCCCTTCCGGCAGCACAGGGCTGTCTGGCAGGAGATTGTGCTTCCTGCGGTCAGAAAGCTTCTTGTACCGGGAAAACGGCAACACCTGTTGCGCAAAAGAAAGAAAACGAATAGGGGGTTAAGTACAGATGAAAGAATTGATTATTATTGCCATTGGCTCTGCGATTGTAAATAACGTCGTACTTAGCCAGTTCCTGGGCCTGTGTCCCTTCCTGGGGGTTTCCAAGAAGGTGAACACGGCGGCAGGCATGGGCGGCGCGGTTATTTTCGTATTGACCCTTGCTTCCCTGGTGACCAGTATTATTTACAAATTTATCCTGTATCCCAAGTATGATTACCTTCAGACCATCGTCTTTATCCTGGTAATCGCAGCCTTGGTACAGTTCGTAGAGATGTTTTTGAAAAAAGCAATGCCGCCTTTGTACAATGCATTGGGCGTGTACCTTCCGCTGATTACCACCAACTGTGCGGTATTGGGCGTGGCATTGAAAAACGTACAGAACAATTACAGTATCTTAAGCGGCTTGGTAAACGGTTTCGCTACGGCGGGAGGCTTTACCATTGCCATCGTGATTCTGGCCGGTATCCGGGAAAAAATCGAGTACAACAACATTCCTGTTGCATTCAGGGGCTCTGCAATCGTCCTTGTAACAGCGGGCTTGATGGCGATTGCATTCTTCGGATTTTCCGGTGTGATTTAGGAGGGCGGACATATGAGTATAACAGGAATTATACTGGCCGCTGTCATTGTTGGTGGCACAGGAATTATCATCGGATTTTTCTTGGGGATTGCCGGTGAGAAGTTAAAAGTAGAAGTAGATCCCAGGGAAGAGGCCATTACAGGCGTTCTTCCGGGAAATAACTGCGGCGGCTGCGGATACGCAGGCTGCTCCGGTTTGGCGGCAGCCATTGTAAAAGGCGAAGCAGAGGTAGGCGGCTGCCCCGTAGGCGGTGCGCCCGTTGCGGCCAAAATCGGTGAAATCATGGGCGTGGATGCCGGAGCTTCCGTACGGAAGGTGGCATTTGTAAAATGTGCCGGAACCTGCGAGAAAGCAAAGCAGGATTACGAATACTACGGGGAAGCGGACTGCGCAATGCTGGCGTTCGTGCCAAACGGCGGCCCCAAATCCTGTAATTACGGCTGTCTGGGCTTCGGGAATTGCGTAAAGGCTTGTCCCTTCGACGCGATCCATGTGGTAGACGGAATTGCCGTTGTGGATAAGGAAGCCTGCAAAGCCTGCGGGAAATGTATTGCGGCCTGTCCCAAGCACTTAATCGAGCTGGTGCCCTATGAAGCAAAGCATAAGGTACAGTGCGTATCCAAGGGCAAAGGAAAAGACGTTATGGCGGCCTGCTCCGTAGGCTGTATCGGCTGTAAGCTGTGCGAGAAGAACTGCCCCTCCGGTGCAGTCACTGTTGCCGACAACATTGCTCATATTGATCAGGAGAAATGTAGTGGCTGCGGCATTTGTGCACAGAAATGCCCCAAGAAGATTATTACGGTGGAATAAGACGGATTGGAAAAAGAGAAAAAGGGATGCACTCCGGAAACGGGTGCGTCTCTTTTTTCTTCCTCGAACAACGGGCCAAGAGCCTTTGATTCATATTTGGCATGGCAGCACGAAAATAAACTGTTTTCTTTTTCCGGAATCCCTTGCTATACTAAGAAGAAATGGATGCCCCAAAAAGGGGCCGCGTCATCATTTGCCAGCGCTATTTGGATCTGCAGGCAGGAAAAAGGAGGAGATTTTCATGACAGGAAGAGAAAATATGCTGCGGGCTTACCGCCATCAGCAGCCGGAGTATGTGCCAAACGGATTTCGGGATTTGGATATTATGGATTCCTTTGGAGAACGGTATTTTGGAACAGGCACCGGGGACGACTGGTTCGGTGTGAACTGGACCTATACCCCTGAGCTTCATTCCCAGACCGAAACGCCGGGACAGGAGCTTTTGGAGGATTTGGAGAACTGGCAGGAGAAGATCAAGCTGCCGGATCTGGATTCCTATGACTGGGAACAAATTGCCCGGGAAGCTACGGCTCATTGGGACCGGGAAAACAGGGTTTCCCTGTGTATGCTGCTAAACGGGCCCTTTGAACGGATGATGAGCTTGATGGGGTTTGAAAATGCCCTGTGCGCTTTTTATGAAACCCCGGAGGAAGTGGAGGAGCTTTTTGCTGCAATTACGGAACATAAGTGCAGATATATTCGAATATTGAAAAAATATTTTAAACTTGATATCATAGCATTTCACGATGATTGGGGAAATAATCAAAATATGTTCTTTTCGATGGAAATGTGGCGTACTTTTGTGAAGCCCTGTATCCGGAAAGTGATCGAAGTGACACACCAGGAAGGAATGATCTTTGAAATGCATTCCTGCGGCTATATCAGGCCAACGATTCCGGAACTGGTGGAACTGGGTATTGATGGGATTCAGCCATTGCAGTACTGCAATGGCGTAGCGGAGATTAAGAAGGAATTCGGGGATAAAATCCTGTTAAGCGGTGGGTTTCAGACTCAGGAAATCCTGGAATGGCCGGGGGCTTCAGAAGAAGAAATACGCAGCGAGGTACGGCGTACCCTGGACAGCCTGGCAAAGGGCGGCGGCTACTGTGCCCTGGCTCCGATTATCGACGGTCCGGTGCGGGCCGTTGTGATGGATGAAGTAGACCGATACGGAAAAAATTTTTATAAATAAGACAGCAAAAGTCACGAAAACAGCAGAATTTGCAGATAGGGAATCGTATGCATAATGTAGATATTCGAAATGTAAGCCTGGGGCAGATCCAGTATTTTGTAAAAGCAGCGGAATATGGGAATATTACGAAGGCGGCGGAATATTTCAACCTGACCCAGCCCACGTTAAGTAAGAAATTAAAAAGCCTGGAGGCACAGTTGGATTTGCAGCTTTTTTTAAGAGGGAGCAAGGAAATCCGCCTGACGCCGGCGGGGCGTTATCTTTGTGAGCAATGGAAGAACAGTATGACACGGATGGAAAAGGAAGTCCAGTATGCTCATGTCCTGCAGCAGGGGCAGACAAAAAGCATCGGGATTGCAATTTTGGATTCCTTTCGGCCGGATTCTTTTTTGCTGCCGATCCGTGAGGAATTCTCTAAAAAATATCCGGATATCCGGCTGCGTATTGAATCGGATGCAGCCCAGGACATCCGTCATATGCTGATTCATGGGGAAGTGGACGTAATCTTTTCTATTTATTATGATTTTGAAGAAAAAGAGATGGAGCAAGTGAACTGGTGTTTGCTTGGTGAAACCAGCCATTGTGCTTGTATGAGGAAGGAAAACCCACTGTCCATGCGGACCTCCATTTCCATGGGAGAGCTTCAGCGGGCGGATTTTATCTGCATTTCCCCCCAGTATCTGCCGGAATATGTAAAAATGCTGGAGGGGCTGTGCAGCCCCTTTGGTTTTGCGCCGAATATTACAAATTATGTATCTTCGGCCAATTCGCTGACCTTGAATCTGCAGACGGAACGAGATGTATTTATTTGTGATAAATATTACGCGGATTTGAATGAAAAAGAACATGCGGTAGTCCCCATTGAGGGTACCCGGAGCGGATTTGTCATGGCCTGGCAGTTAGACAATACGAAGGGCTATCTGCAGGATTTCCTGGCTGAGGCGCGGCGGATGATGGGAGCAAGGTAAGAGGGCAAACAATTATCAGGATTCAAAAACGGCATACCGGAATAAAGATTTCCCATTTCACAGGGACCATAAAAGAGACTATACTTATGGTATCAAATGAGAAAATAAGAGGAGAGAAAGTGAAATGAGAGAATCGAAAAAAAGTGAGCTGTTTGGATTTGGCAAGGGCTGGGGAACGATTCTGTACTGCTTGCTGATGTTCTGGTTTTATGCAGGTATGGTGAATGACAGTTCGAATATTGTTGCCCCCGCAGTGGCCGAAAGGCTGGGGGTCCCGGTAGGAAATGTCCTGAATATGGGGACGGTTGCGGCAATGGTTGGAGTTGTATTTTTCTTTATCATGGGGGCGGTAAACCGTAAAATCGGGCCCAGGATAACGTCGTTCCTATGCCTGATTCTGGCCGGGGCCGGATATTTTGGCATGGGCCGTGCCGGAAGCCTGCTGCAATATGGGACTGCACTTTGCATCTGTACCATCGGGGCTATGAGCGCCGGATATATCGCGGGCGGCTCACTGGTTGCACAGTGGTTTCCGAAGAAAAAGGGATTGTAATGGGCTATACCACCATGGGCCACAATATGGCAACGGGTTTTTTTGTACCGCTGATTACATTCCTGGTAGGGAAGTATGGCGTTCAGAATGCAGTCATTCTTCCGGCTATTCTGGTATGTGTGCTGGGTGCGGCCGGATTGCTCCTGATCCGGAATACGCCCATGGAACGGGGCATCAATCCGGACAATGTGTCGGATACGGTGTACCATGCGGAATATTTTGACGGGGAAATTGAAGAAGACGGCGGCTGGACCTTAAAGAAGCTTTTTTCGAAAAAAACTTTTTGGCTGGTGGCGGTAGCATCCGGCGGTTACCAGTTTGTGTCTACCATTATCATTACCCAGCTGGTGGTTCGCAACCAGGAGGTTGGATTCACTCAGAATCAGGCGGTGGGAATTATGACCATTCTGGCCTTTGCCGGAATTGCCGGGTCCTGGCTGATTGGAGCGCTGGACCAAAAGCTGGGTACGAAAAAGACCATGATTTTCTTCGGGCTCTGGTATGCGGCGGCGCTGCTTTTAGAGGTTACGGAAATCCGGGCATTGGTCATCCTGTTTTTAGTGATGTTTGCCGTATCCCTTGGGGGATCCGCCAATTTTACCACATCCCTTCCGGCAGCCGTATTCGGGCGGCATGGTTTTAAGAAAGTAAACAGTGTGCTCTTTCCCATTCAGGCGCTGGTTTCCTCGTTCGGGTTTATGGTGAACGGAAGTGTGCTGAATGCTACCGGAAGCCTGCGGCTGTCCTATGTAATTGCGGCGGCAGCCTCTCTGGCAGTGGTAATTCTGGTATTGTTCATTGACGAACATGCCTATAACAGGGACTTTATGGCCGAAGCCCAGGCCCGGGCCCTGGACCGGGAGTTAGGCAGGTAGTTTTATGCGAAAAATTTTCGAAAGATAGCCCTTGTATTCAATGCGATAACCAGTGACATCAGGCCCGAAAATAAGATTACAGCGGCCTCCGATCCTTTGCAGAGTTCAAACAGGATGCCGTAGAGGGCATTGCCCAGGGGCTGTGCGCACATGGAAATCGTAAGAATGACGGCGATTACTTTTCCGATCAAATGCTGCGGGGTTTCCGTCTGGATAAAGGACAGCATCTGAACGGAAAAGATCGTGGAACATACCATAATCGCAAAACAGCACAGGGTAAGGATGATGTAATTGGCGATGTCGGAGGAAAGCCATACCAGTGCGGCGCAGATCGGAAATACACATCCTGCGCAGACGACAATCAGGCTGCCGGAGTTACGGAAGGACAGCTTTTTTGCAAAAATGCCTGCGCAAATGCCGCCGGTAAGCCCTCCTGCCGCCAATGCGCCCTGGGCAAAGCCATAGAGCCGGTTTGCCTGGGAAGCTTCAAACTGCAGAACCTCCGTAACCAAATACGGCAGCGCAACGATGATCATGGCTGATAGGAACAAATTGATTCCGCAGACGGAGAGAAGGACTTTGCCGATGACCGGCTTTTCCCTCCGGATCAAGCGGAAGCTCTCTGCAAAGTCGGATTTTACCGTCTCCCGGATGCTTCCGCCGGAAGCCTGTTTCCGGAAGGGGATTTTAATAAAAATCTCCATTACCGCTGACAGGAAAAAGCAAACCATGCAAACCCACAGTACCGGTGTTAATCCATAGGCGCTGTAGAGAAGGCCGCCAAGGGCAGGGCCCAGCAAAGAGGAAAAGGAGCTGACCGTATTGATCACAGCGTTTGCCGTCATAAAATGCTCCCGGGATACCAATGCGGGGATACTTGCCTGGACAGAGGGCTGGTATGCGCCGGCAATGCCATAGAGAAGCATCAGCGTTACCGTCAGCAGGGGAATGAGATTTCCCTCATTTTGGAGCAGGGAAAAGGATAAAATGACCGCGGCCGTAAAAAAATCCAGGATTACCATAACATTTCTTTTATTTACTCTGTCTGCAATGATGCCGCCTATGGGGGACAAAAGGATGGCGGGAAGAAATGCACACGCCGTCACCGTTCCGTAAAGGGCCGAGGAGCCTGTCAGGTTTAATAAATAAAGGGGCAGTGCGAACCGGATGGTGGCATTCCCAAACAGTGAAATAATCTGACCGATAATCACAAGTGTAAAATCCCTGGAAAATAATTTTTGTTGCATACTTAATACCTCCTCAAAATGTGCTTCAGGATTTGTTCTCTTGATAGAGAGCAGTCAGCTCCTGCAGCCGTTTCAGCACTTCTTCGTCTACGATATCCAGTCCAAATCCCTTTAACATCCGGTCAAAGACCATAAACTTCCAGCAGGATTCTTCCACAGTACTGTCAAAGATCATGGGATTCATCCAGACATTGGCCGCAAGCAAAAGCAGCTCCGCCAATTGTTCCGGATAATCGGTTTCAATGGAACCGTCCGAAATCCCCTGTTTCAGAATCGGCAGAATGTAGCCTGGCGCGGCTTCCTCTATGGTTTCGTGCAAAAGGCTGAACAGGAGCTTTGGATTATTATGAAAATCCGGGGCTATCGTAAAAATATCGTCCTGTATCGGCCGGGAGATGGATTCTTTAAAAATCATTTTCAGCTTTTCTTTCCCGGTAAGATCCAAGCGGTCCCGAATGTCCGCAAGCAGCTGGTTGGATTTCGCCGTCATTCTGTCTATCACTGCAGTTAAGATATCTTCCTTGGACTTAAAATGGTGGTAAATCGCGCCCTTGCTAAGCCCTCCTAACTGATCCAGAATGTCCTGAATGGAAGTATGCTCGTATCCCTTTTCCATAAAAAGACGAAAAGCAACGTCTAAGATCAATTGAACGGTTTCCTCCGGATGATTATTTCTGGCCATGGTTTTCTCCTCGTTTACTGATATTTTTGGCAGGAATCATAAAAACCTACCGTTGGTATGTTTAACATTAACATACCGACGGTAGGTTTGTCAAGAAGATTTACTCCCGCGAGCAACGAGCCAAGTGGCTGCTTGCAGACATTTGGCGACTGCCGCGAG